>DASVWP010000199.1:0-16370 GCA_036393155.1 Solirubrobacterales bacterium
CTCAGAGCGGATCTCGGCAGGCGGCAGCCGATTCAGCCAGGTAGGCGAGTGAGGAGGGTCACCCGACGCCCCACTCGGCCCGGGCCAACCCCGTCCCGCCCTCAGCTGTACGCGTCCCACCTCTGGAGATACGGCAACGGATCGAACGGCGACCCACCTTCGTACCACCCCGGCGCCCCCCACATCTCGAAATGCAGGTGACACCCCTGCGCATCCCCCGTATCGCCGACCACGCCGATCGGCTGGCCGGTGCGGACGGTGTCCCCGGTCTGCAGCGGCGAGGGTTCGGCCAGGTGCGCGTACATGAAGTCGTCGGGCGTCCCCTTGCCGTCGATCACGAGGTAGTTCCCCGCGTTGGCCTCGTAGCCCGCGTACTGGACCCTGCCGCCCCGCGCGGCGACCAGCGGGGTTCCGCAGGCGGCCATCACGTCCTGGCCCTGGTGGGTGTGGCCGGAGCGAGGAGCGCCGAAGCGGCCGGCGCCCATGCCAAATTCGTGGCTGCCGAGGACCGGGAAGGCGTAGCCGTAGAAGGAGAAGGCGAGCCGCAGGGGGGTCGCCGCGGTGCTGCGCCGCGCCGCCGCGCTCGTCGTCTGCGGGCCGATCCGGAAGCTGTAGCGGCCGTTGGGGACGGGGCGGCCGGTGGCGGAGGTGCCGTCCCAGCGGATGCTGTCGGGGACCCCCGGCGCCACGTCTTCCCGGTAGAAGGTCTTGATCGCTTCGCCGGCCGCGTTGACGACGTCGATCCGCAGGTCGTTCTGCGGCTGGCTGCTTTCGATCGTGTAGGTGAGGCGGGGGTAGCGGTAGCCGAAGTAGAAGGACTTGCGGGGCGTGGTCAGCGCCGAGGCGATCGAGACGGCGCCGGCGCTTGGCGTCGCGGCGGGGGCGCCGACCGCGCTGCCTGGGGGCGGTGGGCTGCCGCCGGGGGTGGGAGCGCCGCCGGTGCCCGCGAGCGCGGAGCCGGCGAAGGCGCCGAGCAGCGCGATCGCCGCCACGATCCCGATCGCCCCGGCCGCTCTGCGCCGGGTCATGCCCGTTGCGTGCAACGCATCCTCTCTTTCGTCGGCCTGCGGAGTTAGCTGTCGGGCTCGCGCTGAAAGAGTCGCGCTACGGACCAATTCGTCCGATTCGCCCCTGGGACCTGCACGGCCCCATTCGGTTCCTCCACTCCCACGCGGTCGCCCGCGGGAGACTCGGCACTGCTGGCGCGGCAGTATAGGCGGACGCCCGGAAGCCCCGGAGCGAGAAGATGGCTATCATCCCCCGGCCGCGCAGGTTCGCCCGCGCGGTTTTTGCACGATGAAGACCTTTGTCGCCACACCCGCCAACCGCCAGCGAGACTGGTACGTCGTCGACGCCGAGGGCAAGACCCTGGGGCGCCTGGCGACCCAGATCGCCGACACGCTGCGCGGCAAGCGCAAGCCCGAGTACACCCCGCACGTCGACACCGGCGACTTCGTCGTCGTGGTCAACGCGGAGAAGATCCGGGTCACCGGCGACAAGCTGGCGCAGAAGACCTACTGGCGCCACAGCGGCTACCCCGGGGGGATCAAGTCGCGGACGCTGGCCGAGATGCTGGAGCGCAAGCCGGAGGAAGTGATCCGCAAGGCCGTCAAGGGCATGCTGCCGCGCAACCGCCTCGCCCGCCAGCAGCTGACCAAGCTCAAGGTCTATGCCGGCCCGGACCATCCGCACGCCGCGCAGCAGCCGAAACCGATGGAGACGAACTGATGGCAGACGACGAGACCCGCGACGAGACCACCGAGCCGGCCGAGGAGACCCCGGAGGCCGCTGCTCCCGAGCAGCCGCCGGCGGAGTCGTCCGAGGAGCCCGCTGCCGAGGCCCCGCAGGCCGAGTCGGCTGAGGAGCCCGTGGCGGAGGCCGAGCTCGCCGCCGAGGAGCCCGCCGCCGAGGCCCAGGAGGCCGAGCCCGCCGCTGAGGAGCCCGCGCCGGCTGAAAAGCCCGCGCCGGCTGAGGAGCCCGCGCCGGCGGCTGAGGAGAAGAAAAAAGACGTCATCCCCGGCGCCGACCTGGAGCCGATCGCGGTCGAGCCCGAGGCGCGAGAGCTGAGCGCCGAAGAGCGCGCCCGCCTGGAAGCCGAGGAAGAGGAAAAAGCGCGCCGCGAGGCCGCCCTCGCCGATGCCGAGGCAAACGAGGAGGCCCCGGCCACCCGCGCGCCGGCGAAGATGGAGAGCGGCGCCCGTTACCTGGCGACCGGCAAGCGCAAGCGCTCGATCGCCCGCGTCACCCTGACCCCCGGCGACGGCAAGTTCGAGGTCAACAAGCGCAGCCTCGAGGAGTTCTTCCCGCGTCCCCTGCACCAGACGATGGCTCGCCAGCCGCTGACCGTCTCCGGCTACGAGGGCAACGTCGACGTCCGGGTCCGCGTGCACGGCGGCGGGATCAGCGGTCAGGCCGGTGCGGTCCGCCACGGCATCGCCCGGGCGCTGACCGAGATCGACGCCGAGCTGAGGGGCGACCTCAAGCGCCGCGGCTTCCTGACGCGCGACGCGCGGGTCAAGGAGCGCCGCAAGGCCGGCCTCAAGAAGGCTCGTAAGCGGCCTCAGTTCAGCAAGCGCTGACGGGGCCGGGGTTGGGGACTGGGCGCAAGCTCTTCGGCACCGACGGGGTCCGAGGAGAGGCTGGGACGTTCCTCGGGGCCGACCTGGCGACCCGGCTGGGCCGGGCCGCCACTGTCTCCCTGCGGGCCGAGCGGCCGCAGGTCCTGATCGTCCGCGACACCCGCGAGTCGGGCCCGATGCTGGAGTCGGCGCTGGCCGCCGGGATCGCCGAGGCGGGCGGCGACGCCCTGCTCGGCGGCGTCCTGCCGACGCCGGCGGCGGCGATCCTCGTGCGGCGGCTGGGCCTCGACCTGGCGGCGGTCGTCTCCGCCTCCCACAACCCCTACCGCGACAACGGAATCAAGTTCTTCAGCGCCGAGGGCGTGAAGCTCGACGACGAGCGGGAGGAGCGGATCGAGGCGCTGCTCGACGAGCCCCTCGACGCCGGCGAGCCCGGGCTGGTGCGGGAGCTGAACGGCGGCCTGGAGGACTACCTGCGCGCCCTGCGCTCGGCCTTCCCGCTCGACCTGAAGGGTCGTCGCGTCCTCCTCGACTGCGCCAACGGCGCCACCTTCCGCGCCGCGCCGGCGATCTTCGAGGAGCTGGGCGCCGAGGTCGAGGCGATCGGGGTCGACCCCGACGGGCGCAACATCAACGAGGGCTGCGGCTCCACCCACATCGAGGCGCTGGCGGAGCGGGTGCGGGCCTCCGAGGCCGATCTGGGCTTCGCCTTCGACGGCGACGGTGACCGGGTGCTGGCGGTCGACGGCTCCGGGCGCGTTCACGACGGCGACGAGCTGATCGCCCTGGCGGCCCGCGGGATGTCCCGGCGCGGCGAGCTGAACGGCGGCGTGGTGGTCACGGTGATGACCAACTTCGGCTTCCACCGGGCGATGGAGGAGGAGGGCATCGAGGTGGCGGTGACCCAGGTGGGGGATCGCTACGTGATCGACGAGATGCGCCGTCGCGACTGGTCACTGGGCGGTGAGCAGTCGGGCCACATCATCGCCTCCGGTTTCGTCGCCACCGGCGACGGGATCGCCGCCGCCCTGATGACGATGCGCGAGCTGGCCGGTGCCTCGCTCGAGGACGGCGTGCCGATGCGCAGGCTGCCGCAGCGGCTGGTCAACGTCTCGGTCGCCGATCGCGGTGCCCTGGCCGGCGCCAAAGCGGTCTGGGAGGCCGTCGAGCGCGAGGAGGAGGGTCTGCGGGGGCGCGGCCGCGTCCTCCTGCGTCCCTCCGGGACCGAGCCGCTGATCCGGGTGATGGTCGAGGCTCCCGACGCCGAGGAGGCCGACGCGGTCTGCGCACGGTTGGTCGCCGTCGTCGAGCGCGAGCTCGCCTGAGGCAGCCGGCCCTCTACCCTTACACGCCTTCTCATGTGCGGAATCGTCGGATACGTGGGTGCCCGGCCCTGCGAGGAGCTCCTGCTCTCGGGGCTGGAAAAGCTCGAATACCGCGGCTATGACTCGGCCGGCCTCTCCGTGCTCGGGGACGGGGCGGTGGAGAGCGTGCACGCCGTGGGCAACCTCGCGAACCTGCGTGCCGCCGTCGACGCCCGGGCCGCCAACGGCGCCGGGGCGCTGCCCCCCTCGGGCACCGGGATCGCCCACACTCGCTGGGCGACCCACGGCCGGGTCACCGAGGCCAACGCCCATCCCCACACCGACACCAACGGCCGCGTCCACATCGTCCTCAACGGGATCGTCGAGAACCACGCGGCGCTGCGCCACCGCCTCGAAGCCGCCGGCGAGGTATTCAGCTCCGAGACCGACGCCGAGGTCGTCGCCCACCTGATCTCCGGCCACTACGACGGCGACCTGGCGGCCGCCGTGCGCGCCGCCTTCGCCGAGCTGCGCGGCCACTACGCCTTCGTCGCCATGCACGCCGAGGAGCCGGGGCTGCTGGTCGGCGCCCGCAAGGAGTGCCCGCTGGTCGCCGGGATCGGAGAGGGGGAGACCTTCCTCGCCTCGGCGATCCCGGCCTTTCTCGCCGACACCCGCACCGCGATGCCGATCGAAAACGACGAGATCGTCGAAATCGACGGCGACGGCGTGCGGATCACCGACGCCGAGGGCAACCCCGTCGAGCGCGGCACCGAAGAGGTCACCTGGGACGCCGACGCGGCCGAGAAGGGCGGCTATGAGACCTTCATGCTGAAGGAGATCCACGAACAGGGGGACGCCGTCGCCGAGACGATCGCCGACCGCCTGCCCGAGGACGACGGCGTCGACCTTTCCGACGTCGCCCTCTCGGACTCCTTCCTGCGCGAAGTCGGACGCATCGTCATCGTCGCCTGCGGCACCTCCTACCACGCCGGCCTGGTCGGTCGCTACGCGATCGAGGAGTGGGGACGGGTCCCGGTGGAAATGGACATCGCCTCCGAGTACCGCTACCGCAACCCCGTGGTCGGCCCCGGCGACCTGGTGATCGGGATCACCCAGTCCGGTGAGACCGCCGACACGCTGGCGGCGATGCGCCTGGCCCGCGAGGCGGGAGCGACCGTCCTCTGCGTCACCAACGTGATGGGCAGTCAGGCCACGCGCGACGCCGACGCGGTCCTCTACACCCGCGCCGGTCCCGAGATCAGCGTCGCCGCCACCAAGACCTTCGTCGCCCAAGTGGCGGCGATGTACCTGCTGGGGCTGCGGATCGCGCAGCTGCGCGGCACCCTGCCGGCCGAGCGGATCGCCGAGCTGGTCGCCGAGATGAAGGCCCTGCCGTCGAAGATCGAGGAGACCCTGGCGGCTGTCGAAGGGCCCTCGCAGGAGGTTTCGGCCGCTCACGCCGGCCAGGACTTCTTCCTCTACCTGGGTCGTCATATCGGCCTGCCGGTCTGTCTCGAGGGCGCCCTGAAGCTGAAGGAGGTCTCCTACATCCCGACCGACGCCTACGCCGCCGGGGAGATGAAGCACGGCCCGATCGCCCTGCTCGACGAGGCCACGCCCGTGATCTGCATCGCCACCGACAGCCCGGTGCTGGAGAAGGTGCTCTCCAACGTCGAGGAGGTGCGCGCCCGCGGCGCCCAGACGATCGCGATCACCACCGCCGGCAGCAGCCGCGCCGGCGAAGTCGCCGACGAGACGATCGAGGTGGCGCGGACCGACTGGATCCTGCAGCCGATCGTCGCGATCCTGCCGCTGCAACTGCTCGCCTACGACATCGCCCGCGCCCGCGGGCTCAACGTCGACCAGCCCCGCAACCTGGCGAAGACCGTCACCGTCGAGTGAGCGCGCTAGCATCGCGGCGGATGAAGCCTCGTCCCCTGGTGCTCCGTTTCGTCCTGCTGCTGGCCGCGCTGGCGGTTGGAGCGCTGCTCCTCGCCGGCTGCGGAGGCGGCGGGGGCGGGAGCACCGACCCGGCCGATGTTGCCCCGCCCGAATCGGGCCTCCTGATCGAGGGCGTGGTTCAGCCCGAAGGTGAACTGCAGGCGAACGTGGAAGTCCTGGCCCAGCGGGTCGCCGGGATCTCCGACCTCGGCGGCAAGATCGTCTCCGAACTCGAAAGCTCGGCGCTGAACCATGGCGAAAAGCTCGATTTCGAAAAGGAAGTCAAGCCCTGGCTCGGCGAACGGGCGGCGATCGCCCTCACCCACTTCGACGGCAACAACTTCAGCGGCGGCGTTGGCGCGCTGCAGGTCACCGACAGCGGCGAAGCCGAAGCCTTCATCGCCAAGCAGGTCGGCGGGAACGGCGCCAAGGAAGGCTCCTACGAAGGCGTCACCTACTGGGCGGAAGGCGACGGCACGACCTTTGGCGTCTTCGACGGTCTGCTGGTCTTCGGCGAAGACGAAGCGGCCTTCAAGGCTGCCGTGGACGCTTCCCAAGGGGAATCCCTGGCCGACCAGGAACGCTTCAAGACCGCGATGGAAGCGGCGCCCAGCGGCAGCCTCGCCGACCTCTACGTCGACGTCGGCGGCCTGATCAAGCAGGCCAGCGGCTCGCTCAGCGCCGAAGACCAGCTGTTCTTCGAATTCGCCGGGATCGAACCGAAGAAGGCGACCGCGGTGGCCAGCGTGGTCCCGGGCAGCGATCGGGTAGAGGTCGACTTCAGCACCAACCTGGTGGGCAAGAACCCGCCCAAGGGCGACGCCTCGAAGCTGCTCGGCTCCTTCCCCGCCGACTCGGTCGGGGGCTTCGTCTCGGCCGAATACGGTCGGGTGCTCGGCGAACAGCTCGACCAGCTGGATGCCAAGGGGATCCCCGGCCAGGTGCCGCCGCACCAGTTCAAGAAAGCACTCGGCGAAGCCGGGATCGACGTCGAAGCGATCGCCAGCTCGATCGGCGACATCGGCGCCTTCGTCGAGGGCTCGACCCAGGCCAACCTCGGTGGCGCCCTGGTCCTCGACACCAAGGGCGCGAGCGAAGCGAAGAACACCGTCGCCAACATCGGCCTGCTGCTGCGGGCCTCCGGCACGCCGGGGGTGACCGCGGTCAACGGCAAGGTCAGCGGCTTCTCCGTCCGCAGCGCCGAACTCGGCCGCCAGCCGATCGTCGTCGCCTCCGGAGGCAGCCGCATCGCGATCGCCTACGGCCTGCCGGCCGCGGTCAAGGCCCTGGCCGAACCCTCGGGCCAGACGCTTGCCGACAGCCCCGCCTACAAGGAAGCGGTCGCCTCGCTCGGCAGCACCCCGATCAGCGGCTTCATCGACGGCCCCGCCGCGGTCCACCTCGTCCTGGCCTTGGTCCCGCGGGGAGAAAAGGGCTTCGAAGAAGCGCTGCCGTACCTCGAAAAGATCTCTTACGTCGCGATCGGCTCGGGGACCAGCGGGGAACTGGCGACGGCCAGGGTGATTTTCGGGGTGGGCAAGTAGGGGTTGGTGGGGCGAGGGGGTCCGGTAACCCTCCTCACTCGACCATCGTCGAAACAGCCGCTCGCGCTGACGCCCGGAGCACCCCGCTCCTCTGTCGCAAAACGTTCGGAGGGTCACCGGACCCTCCCGCCAGAGCCCACGGCGCCAGCCACGCCAAAACATTCCGGGTGTCATCAAGCTCCCCGAGAAGCGAAGCCGCTCGCGAGCTTCTAAAGCTGCTTGGTGTGGGAGGAATTGGCGCTGCGGATCGGGTGGGGAGGCGGGTGTACCTCCGCGGGAATGTTCGGCGAAATGCAATCTGATTTCTGCGCGCCGCAGGCGCGCACAATCTCTTGGAGCATGCGCCCCATAGGGGCGCGCGACTCAATTCCCGCGGAGGTGCACCCGCCTCCCCATCCCCGCCCCATGAGCCCTTAGGCTCTTCTCGTGGAACCCTGGCTGACCCCGCTGTACGACAGCGACGGCATGCGCGCCGTCGACCGCTGGGCCATCGAGGACCAGGGAGTCCCTTCCCTGGAGCTGATGGAGGCCGCTGGCCAGGCCGTGGCCGAGGCGGTTGCCGGCCTCTCCCCACAGGGGCCGGTTCGCGTCGTCTGCGGCAAGGGGAACAACGCCGGCGACGGCTTCGTCGCCGCCCGGCACCTGGCGGGGATGGGGTTCGAGGTCGAGGTGCTGCTGCTCTGGCCCGGCGACGAGCTGAAGGGCGATGCCGCGGTCAACCTCGGCCGGGTCGACGGCGAGCACGTCGGGGGCGATCTGAGCGCTCGCCTGGCCGAGTCCGGTGCGGTGGTCGATGCGATCTTCGGCACCGGCTTCGAGGGCGCGCCGCGGGAGCCGGCGGCGCGCGCGATCGAGGCGATCAATCGCTGCGGCGCGCCGGTGATCGCCTGTGACATCGCCTCTGGCGTCGACGCCTCCAGCGGCGAGATCGCCGGCGTCGCGGTCGAGGCCGACCTCACCGTCAGCTTCCACGGCGCCAAGCTGGGCCACCGGATCGCTCCCGGCAAGTGGCACACCGGCGAGCTGCGTGTGGTGCCGATCGGGATCCCGGCCGGGGCGCCGGGGGAGCCGCGCGGCGGCACGATCGACCCCGCGGTGCTGGCCCTGGCCCCGCGCCGCGGCGCGCAGTCGACCAAGTTCAGCTCCGGCCAGGTGGCGATCGCCGGCGGCTCGCGCGGGCTCACCGGCGCCGTGCAGATGTCCTCGCTGGCGGCGATCCGGGCCGGTGCCGGCTACGCCACCGTGGCCGTCCCCGCCGATCTCGAGCCGGTCTTCGAGACGGGGCAGCCCGAGGTGATGTCGCGCGGCTGCCCGGGCGGCGACGGGTATCTCTCCTACGAAGCCGGGCCGGCGGTGCTCGCGACCTTCGAGCGCGCCGCCGCCGGCGTTCTGGGGCCCGGCATGGGGCGGGAGGAGGAGACCTTTCGTCTCGCCCGTCATCTCGCCGGGGCGATCGAGGCGCCGCTGGTGATCGACGCCGACGGGCTCAACGCCTTCGCCGGAGCGCTGCGGCGACTTGCCGCGCGCGAAGTGCCGACCGTCCTCACCCCGCACGCCGGCGAGCTCGGCCGGCTCCTGGAGCGCGACTCGGCGGAGGTCGACGCGCACCGGCTCGCCGCCGCCCGCGAGGCCGCGCGGACCGCCGAGGCGGTGGTCGTCCTCAAGGGGGACGACACGATCGTCACCGACGGCGAGCGGATCGCGGTCAACGCGATCTCCGCCCCGGCCCTGGCCACGGCGGGCAGCGGCGACGTGCTCTCCGGGATCACCGCGGCGCTGCTGGCGCGCGGCCTGGAGCCCTTCGCGGCCGCCTGCGCGGCGGTCCTCGCGCACGCCCGCGCGGGCCGCGAGGCGGCCCGGCGGATCGGCGCCGCCGAGTCGGTGATCGCCACCGACGTGATCGCCGCGATCCCGGCTGGGCTGCTTGCCGCCGCCTCGGTCGAATAACCTCGACCCCGCGCGATGAAGACCGCTGCCGACATCATGGACTCCGAGGTGCCCACCGTCTCGCCCGACGACGACGCCCGCACCGCGATCGACCTCCTGGCCAAGACCGACATGGGCGCGATCCCGGTGATCGACGGGGACCGCAAGGTGGTCGGCATCGTCAGCGAGTCCGACCTGATCCTCAGCGAGGAGGAGTCCGAACTCCACCTCCCGCACTACCTCAACATCATGGGGGGAATCGTCTTCGTCGGCTCGATGAAGGGGTTCGAGGAGCGGCTGGAAAAAGCCTTCGCGACCAAGGTCTCCGAGCTGATGAGCGCCGACCCGGTCGTGGCCCACACCTACGAGCAGGCGGACCGGGTCGCGAGGAAGATCGCCGACAAGCACCACAACCACCTCCCGGTGGTGGACGAGGACGGGCATCTGGCCGGCATGGTGACCAGGGCCGACGCCCTCGCCGCCCTCGTCGACGACACCGGGTCCGAAGCCTCTTAAGCCGATGGAGCGGGCGGTCGCCCGGATCGACTTCGAGGCGGTCCGGGCCAACTGCACGAGGCTGAAGGCGGAGCTGGGCGAGGCCGAGCTCTGCGCGGTGGTCAAGGCGGACGGCTACGGCCACGGTGCCGAGGGCTGCGCCGCGGCCGCCCTTGCCGGCGGCGCGACCCGCCTCTCCGTCGCCACCGCCAAGGAGGCCGAGCAGCTCGGCCGCCGCTTCCCGCACGTGCCGCTGCTGACCATGGGGGCGCTGACCCCGCAGGAGGTCGACGCGATGCTCGCCGCCGGCTCCGAGGTGGCGGTGTGGCGCGAAGGCGCCCGCGATCTGCTGGCCGATCGCGCTCGGGCGCTCGGCCGTCCCGCCCGCGTCCACGTCAAGCACGACAGCGGCATGGGCCGGCTCGGCAATCCCGACCCCGGCGAGGTCCTGGCAGTGGCGCGCGCCTGCGCCGCCGACCCCGACCTGGAGTTGACCGGCCTCTGGACTCACTTCGCGACCGCCGACGAACCCGATGGCGACGACGGCTACTTCGAGACCCAGATCGAGCGCTTTGACGCCGTGGTCGCCGCCGTGCGGTCCGAGTTTCCCGACCTGACCGTCCACGCCGCCAACAGCGCCGCGGTCTTCCGCGACCGTCGCTCCCACTACGACATGGCGCGCTGCGGGGTGGCGATATACGGCCTCGACCCGTTTCAGGGCGATCCCGCCGAGCGTGGCCTGCGCCCGGCCCTCTCGCTGCGGTCCTACGTCGCCGACGTCAAGCGCTTCCCGCAGGGGGCCAGCGCCGGCTACGGGCAGAAGTGGGCGGCCCCGGTGGAGACCATGGTCGGCGTCATCCCGCTCGGCTACGGCGACGGCGTGCGGCGGGCCCTCACCAACAACGCCGAGGTCCTGGTGGGTGGCCGGCGCCGGCCGCTGGTCGGCACCGTCTCGATGGACAACGTGACGGTCGACCTCGGTCCCGGCTCCGCGGTCCAGCCCGGCGAGGAGGCCGTGCTGATCGGCGCCCAGGGCGAGGAGACGATCCTCGCCGAGGAGGTTGCCGCCCGGCTCGGGACGATCAACTACGAGGTCACCTGCGCGATCTCCGCCCGGGTGCCGCGGCGAGCGGTATGAAGGGCCTCGAAGAGGCGCCCCTGGTGGTCGCGGTGCGCCGCGCCCTGGGGGAGGGCGAGGGGGTCTGGATCGTCGGCGGCGCGGTTCGCGACGCCGCCCTCGGCAAGCCGGTCGGGGACGTCGACCTGGCGATCGCCGGCGACCCTGAGCCCGCGGCCCGGGCGATCGCCGCCGAGCTGGCCGAGCACCCCTTCGAGCTCTCGGCCGAGTTCCGCACCTGGCGGGTCTCCGGGCCGCGGGGCAAGAACCAGGTCGACGTCACCGCCCTGCGCGGCGAGGGGATCGAGGCCGACCTCGCCGAGCGGGACTTCACGATCGGGGCCGTGGCGGTGCCGGTCACGGGGGGCGATCCGGTCGACCCCTTCGGCGGCCTCGCCGACCTCGACCGCCGCCTGCTGCGGGCGGTCGGCGAGCGCTCCTTCCGCGACGATCCGCTGCGCCTGCTGCGGGCCGCGCGGCTGGCGGCGGAGCTGGGCCTGGAGGTCGATCCGGCGACCGTCGCCCTGGCGCGGGAGGCGGCTCCGCGCGCCGCCGACCCGGCCGGCGAGCGCCAGCTCGCCGAGCTGCGCCAGCTCCTCGGCGGCCCCGACCCGCTGCGCGGCCTCGCCCTGCTCGACGAGCTCGCGGTCACCACGGTGGTGCTGCCGGAGCTGGAGGAGCTGCGCGGCGTCACCCAGGGGCCGAACCATCACCTCGACGTCCATGACCACACGCTGGCGGTGCTCGAGCACACGCTGGAGATCGAGGCGAACCTCGAGCGGTTCACCGGCGAGCGGGCGCCGGAGGTCGCGGCGCTGCTGGCCGAGCCGCTGGCCGACGAGATGAGCCGGGCCACCGGGCTGCGCTTCGGCGCCCTGCTGCACGACATCGCCAAGCCGGAGACCCGCAGCGAGCAGGGCGGCTTCGTCGGCTTCCGCGGTCACGACCGGCTGGGAGCCGAGACGATCGGCCGGATCTGCCGCCGCCTGCGGGCCAGCCGCCGCCTCACCCAGCACCTGCAGGCCCTGACGCTCCACCACCTGCGCCTCGGCTTCCTGATCCCCGAGGCCCCGCTGCCGGCGCGGCGGGTCTACGAGTACCTCCGCGCGACCGACCCGGTGGGGGTGGACGTCACCCTGCTCACCGTCGCCGACCGCCTCTCCGCCCGGGGCGGCGGGCCGCTGGCGCGGCCGGAGATGGTCCAGGCCCACCTGGCCCTGGCCCGCGAGATGGTCGGCGCGGCGCTCGACTGGCGCCGCCAGGGCCCGCCGGAGCCGCTCCTGCGCGGCGACGAGCTGGCCGCGGAGCTGGGCGTCGAGCCCGGCCCGCACCTCGGCGAGCTGCTCGAGGAGCTCTCCGCGGCCCGCTACGCGGGCGAGATCGCGGACCGCGAGGGAGCTCTCGAGCACGCCCGGAACTGGACGGTCTGGTCCGCGAAAGAGGGCTGAAGCGCGCCCGGCGGGCCGGGTCAGGTACGCTCCCGCCCGCATGGCCAAAGAGGAAAAGATCGAAATGGAGGGGGAGATCACCGAGGCTCTCCCCAACACCATGTTCCGGGTCAAACTGGACAACGGGCACGACGTGCTCGGTCACATCTCGGGCAAGATGCGCCGCCACTACATCCGCATCCTCCCCGGCGACCGCGTGAAGATCGAGCTTTCGCCCTACGACCTCGACAGAGGTCGGATTACTTACCGCTACAAATAGCCACCGTCAGAGGTGGCTGTTGACCGCGGCCGGGTCCGGGTCCACGAGCTCGGCGATCAGCGAGGACCAGGCGAAGTCCTTGGCGCCCAGGCCCCTGCCGCTGCGCGGGTCGTAGTACTCGCGCAGGCCCTCGCGGGCGATGGTGGCGATCAGGCTGTCGGCCAGGCGCTCGGCCTCGGCGAGGTAGCCGAGCCGGCGCATCCCCAGCCAGACCATCCAGGCGGAGTTGACCCAGGTGGGGCCCCGCCAGTAGCGGCGGATCGGCCCGCGCCCGCCGTCGGGCTCGTAGCTCGGCTCCGACAGCGCCACCGAGGGCGGCGCGACCGCGGTGAGGAACTCGCGAGGGTTGAGCAGGTGCTCCTCGACCAGCCGCCGCCCGATCTCCTCCGGCAGGTCGGGAAGCGCCAGCGGCGCCAGCGAGGCCCAGGTGAGGACGCCCGGCCGCGCCCCTCCCGGTTGCGCCTCGTCGAGGAAGAGCCCGCGCTCCTCGTCCCAGAGCCGGGCGACCAGCGCCGGCGTCGCCGATGGGCGACCCGCCGCCTGCAGCGACAGCGACCACAGCGTGTTGACGAGAACCTCGCAGAGCACCGGCCCGCCGGCCTCGCGCGTCCGCCGGGCGTCGAAGCCGAGCTGGCGGTTGCGGCGCACCAGCAGCGGGAAGCCGAGGCGGCCGTTGGAGCGCCGGCCCCAGACCGGTTCGAACTTCGGCGAGGCGTCGAGTCCGGACTCGTCCGGCTGCACGATCCACAGCAGGCCGTCCCCGTCGAGGTCCCGGTTGACGGCCAGCCAGTCGAGGTGGGCGCCGATCCGCGGCTCCGCCGCCGGGTCGCCGACGGCGATCCGCCAGGCCCAGGTCAGCAGCGGCGGCTGGATCGTCTCGGTCTGAAAGGCGCTGCGCGAGGCGACGTTGTAGAAGCCGAGGCGCAGCAGCGAGACCGGGTGGCTCCAGAAGATCGTGTGGCCGATGAAGCCGTCGGGGCGCTGGGCGGCCAGCAGGCTCTCCAGCTCGGCCCGCGCCCGCCCCGGGTCGAAGCGTCGCCAGGCGATCGCCGCGAAGCAGGAGTCCCAGTACCACTGCCACGGGTAGCGCCCCGGGCTGGGCTGGGTGTAGGCGTAGGGCACGCCCTCACGCGTGCCCTCGAGCCAGTTCTGCCGCAGCACCCGCTCCGCCTCGGCCACGGCGGCACGACCGGTCTCTCTCCTCTCGGCCGACATGGAGAGCGGGCTCAGACGTTGGTGCGCCGCATCTCGCGCAGGGCGATGGCGCCGAGGACCGCGAGCATGCCGGCGAGGGCGAGCAGGCCCGGCCACGTGTCCGCCCAGGTGACCGAGCCGACGAAGCCTTGGCGGGCGGCTTCGACCACGTCGGTCACCGGGTTGATTTCGGCGACCTTGCGCAGCCAGCCTTCCAGCAGCGCCTCGGGGGCGTAGGCCGGGGTGAGGAGGACCAGGGCCATCATCCCCGCCTGCATCAGCGGCGCCGCCGACTGGCTCTTGAAGTGGAGCGCCAGGGCCGAGCCCCAGCAGGCGGCGACCGCCGCCATCGCGGCGACCATCAGGTAGGTGACGAGGAGCCCGTCGATACCGGGGAAGCTGGCGCCGAGCGCCAGCGCGATGACCAGCACGAAGGTGCCCGGGAGCAGCGCCCGGGCGCTGGCCGCGAGGACGTTGCCGGCCAGCAGCACCCAGCGCGGCGCGGGGGAGACCAACAGCCGGTCGACCCAGCCCTGTTCGTAGTCGCGGGCCAGGTTGACGCCCGCCGCGGCGCCGGTGAAGCCGGCGCCCTGCAGCATGCTGACCGGGACGATGAAGCTCTCGTAGGTCCCGGTCGAGCCGAATCCCTGCAGGTGGGTGAGGGCGCCGAAGACGCCGTTGAGGCCGAGGAAGAAGATCGTCGGCGCGAGGACCCCCGGGATCGCCGCGCCCGGTACCCGCACGAGCTCGTTCTTGGCCCGCACCATTAGGGCGGCGATCGTCGCCAGGTTGGTCCGCCAGGCCGGGGGAACGACGGCCGCCGGGGCCGGGGCGGTGGCGCTCGCGGCCTCCATCAGCCCACCCGTAGGCGGTGGCGGAGGGCGCGCGAGCTCAGCACCAGGCCGAGCGCGATGATGCCGGCGATCGAGGCGACCGCGGCGAGGGTGTGGGAGAGGTCGATGCCGGAGATGATCGGCTGTCGTACCCCTTCGACGATGAAGCTGAACGGGTTGTACCGGGCGATCGTCCTCGCCGGCTCGATCATCAGCTCCTGGGGGAAGAAGGCGGAGGAGAGGAAGAGCACGACCAGGACCAGCGGGAACAGGCCCTGGACGACGCTGGCGCTGCCGGTGCGCAGGGCGATCGCCGCGCCGATGCCGCCGACCGCCAGCGCCGAGGCGGTGATCAGCGCCATCGCCAGCAGCGCCGCCGGCACCCCGCCGGCGATCGTCGCGCCGAAGATCAGCCCGATCGCCAGGAACCAGACCGAGGCGAAGAGGCCGAGCGCGGCGGTCCCCGCCAGGCGGCCGAGGACGATCGCGAAGCGGGGGATCGGCGCCGAGAAGAGGCGGTCGGTGAAGCCCATCTCGATGTCGACCGCGAAGGCGATGCCGCCGCTGTTGCCGGCCAGCATCATCGACTGCATCATCGCCCCGGCGAGCATGAACTGGAGGAAGCTCTGGACCGGCGGGAAGCCCGGCAGTTCGATCCCGGCGCCGGCGCCGCCGGTCTGGATCGCCAGCAGCAGGGTCGGGAAGACGACGATCGGCGAGATCAGCTGCGGGCGGCGGAAGGTCTGGCGGATCGAGCGCGCGCCCAGCGCCCGCACCACCCGCGCGTTTGCCGCCAGCGAGCTCACGCGCCGGCCGGCTCCTTCTCCGGCTCGTCCTCCTCCGCGAGGTGGTAGCCGGTCTTGGCGACGAAGACGTCGTCGAGCGTGGGGTGGACGAGCTCCAGCGCCTCGACCGCGATCCCGGCCTCGTCGAGGGCGCGGACGACGCGCGGGATGTCGGCCGCCCCGTGCTCGACCTCGAGCATGATCCGCTTGCCGTCCTGTGGTGGCAGCAGCTTGCCGAGCGGCGCGCAGACCTCCTCGGCGCGGACGACCGAGCCGCCGGAGATCTGCAGCTGAATGTGGGGGTTGCCGATTTCCGCCTTCAGCGAGTCGGGAGTGCCCTCGGCGACGATCCGGCCGCTGTCGATGATCCCGACGTTGTCGGCCAGCTGGTCGGCCTCCTCCAGGTACTGGGTGGTGAGGAAGACCGTGGTGCCGTCGTCGTTCAGCGCCTGGACCTCCTCCCAGATCGTTTTCCGGCTCACCGGGTCAAGCCCGGTGGTCGGCTCGTCGAGGAAGAGGACGCGCGGTTCGTGGACCAGGGCGGCGGCCAGGTCCAGTCGGCGCTGCATCCCGCCCGAGTAGGTGCCGACCCGGCGGTCGGCGGCGGCGAGGAGGTCGACCCGCTCCAGCAGGGAGTCGGCCCGCCGGCGGCCCTCGGCGGTCGGGAGGCCCTGGAGCGTCGCCTGCAGCCGGATCAGCTCGCGACCGGTCATCAGCGGGTCCAGGGCGGCTTCCTGCAGGGCGACGCCGATCGAGGCGCGCACCGCCCGCGCCTCGGAGACCACGTCGTGGCCGGCGACGCTCGCCCGGCCTCCGGTGGGCAGCAAAAGGGTGGTGAGCATCCGCACCGTCGTCGTCTTGCCGGCCCCGTTGGGGCCGAGGAAGCCGTAGATCTCGCCCGCCTCGACGCTGAGGTCGATTCCCCGCACGGCGAACAGGTCG
>DASVWP010000200.1:0-15556 GCA_036393155.1 Solirubrobacterales bacterium
CCAGCCGGCCAGTTGTTCCGCTACGCTCTGCGGGCCGCCGAATACGACACGAAACGGGGTTGAGATGAGCGTCGCCTCCCAGAGCTTGATGGACAACGTCACCTACGAGGACCTCTACAAGCGCTGGGAGCACGGCAACTGGAGCGCGTATGACCTCGACTTCTCCGGGGACCGCGCCGGCTGGGAGGCGCTGAGCGACGTCCAGCGGCGCTCGGCGATGTGGATCTACTCGATGTTCTATTACGGCGAGGACCGGGTCGCCGACACCCTCGCCCCCTACGTCACCGCCGCCCCGACCGAGGAGCAGTCCTACTTCCTCGCCACCCAGCAGGTCGACGAGGTCCGGCACTCGATCTTCTTCCACCGCTTCTTCAAGGAGGTGATCGGGGTCGGCGGGGAGTCGGTCCAGCAGACCCTCTCCTCCACCCTGCCGCAGCTCAACTGGGGCTACCGCGGCGTCTTCGACCGGCTCGACCGGATGGCCGAGGAGCTGCGCAAGGACCGCTCGCTGGCCAAGTACGCGCAGGCGATCACGCTCTACCACCTGATCGTCGAGGGCAGCCTCGCCCAGCCCGGCCAGCACTTCATCGAGGACTTCTTCGCCTCCGGGGAGACGATGCCCGGCTTCAGCTCCGGGATGGCCAACGTCTCGCGCGACGAGCAGCGCCACATCGGCTTCGGCGTCAAGGTGCTCAGCGAGCTGCTCGCCGAGGGGGCGCCCGGCTGGGAGGAGAACCGCGCCGCGGTGGTCGAGCTGCTGCGCGAAACCCTCCCCTACGGGCCGGCCGTCTTCCACCCGCCGAACATGGACCGCTCCTACACCGAGTGCTACGGCTTCACGCTCGAGGACATCTTCGCCTTCGGCCTCAAGCTGATCCGCCAGCGCTGGCGGACGATCGGCTTCCCGACCGAGGAGATGCCGCCCGGCGTCTTCCCCTTCGACCCCGACGCCTCGGCCGAGGAGATCGCCGCGCGCCAGGTGAAGCTGATGGAGGCGGGGGTTCTCGGCCCCCCGGACGGCCGGCGGCCCGACTCCTCACCGGAGGTGCAGACGCTCTACTTCGACGTGATCCAGCGGGTCGCCGACCCGGCGGGTGCCAACGGGGCGCCCTTCGTGGTGCAGTGGCGCTTCAGCGACGCCGCCCCCTGGCACCTGGTCCTCGACAATGGTTCGACCCGCGCCGAGGCGGGCGAGGCGCCGAACCCGACGGTGACGATCGAGACCAGCTGGGCCGACTGGGTCGCCTCCGGCAAACCCGACGCCAACCAGCTGAAGATGCTGCTGCAGCGCCGGATCCGACCGCGCGGCAAGCTGCGCGAGCTGGCGCGGATGCGCAAGGTGTTCCCGGGCTAGCGGGACCCGGAGGCCGTCAGGCGACCGGCGGGCGCCGGTCCGCCCACGGACGCTCGGCCTCGATCTGGGCGGCCAGCGAGAGCAGCGTCGCCTCCTCGCCGCGGCGGCCGACGATCTGAACCGAGAGCGGCATCCCGTCGGCGGCGAAGCCGGCGGGAACGGCCATCGCCGGGTTGCCGAGATGGTTCCAGGGGATGCAGTAGGGATAGAAGCGGCTCATCCCCAGCAGGGTCCAGAGCGCGCCGCGGCCCTCCCATTTGCGGACCGGCAGCGCGGTGCCGCCCATCACCGGGGTCATCAGGACGTCGAAGCCGTCGAAGATCGCGTTGACCCGGGCGGCGTCGGCGGCTTCGGCGGCGCGCGCCTGCTCGAAGAGCTTGGCCGGGATCAGGGCGCCGAGCCGGCCCATGCCGCGGGTCCGCCGTTCCAGGAGCGCGGGCTCCGGCACCGCCTCGACGTCTTCGGCGATCCCGCGCAGGTAGCGCGGCGTCATATTGTTGCCGATCGGGCCCCAGTCGGGGTCGCGCTGCTCGGTGGCGTGGCCGAGCGAGCGCAGCGTCTCGGCCATCTCGGCGACCGCCGCCTTCGCCTCCGCGGAGACGGTCGGCGGCAGCAGGGCGCGCGGGGGCGCGGTGGAGAAGGCGACCCGCAGGTTGCCTGGCGGGGTTTGGGCGGCCTCGACGAACGGTCGCTCGGGCGGCGGCGGCGCCCCCGGCTCCCGCGAGCCGCCGCTCGTCACGTCGAGCCACAGCGCGGTGTCGATCACCCGGCGGCTGAGGCAGCCGTTGGCCGAGAGCCCGTTCCAGTGCTCCAGGCGCGGCGCCATCGAGATCCGCCCGCGCTGCGGTTTGAGGCCGAAGAGGCCGCAGCTGGCGGCCGGGATGCGGATCGAGCCGGCACCGTCGGAGGCGGAGGCGACCGGGACGAGGCCGGCCGCGACCGCCGCGGCCGAGCCGCCGCTGGAGCCGCCCGGCGTCCGCTGCGGGTTCCAGGGGTTGCGGGTGACTCCGAAGGTCGCCGACTCGGTGAAGCCGCAGATCGCCAGCTCCGGGAGCAGCGTCTTGCCGACGACGATCGCGCCGGCCTCGCGCAGGCGGCGGACCATCTCCGAGTCGGCCGTCGCCGGCTCCGGGAAGGCGTCGGTGCCGCGAGTGGTCAGCTCGCCGGCCAGGTCGACTTCGTCCTTCAGGGCGATCGGAACCCCGAGCAGCGGCCGCTCGTCGCCGCCCTTCAGCCGCGCCTCGGCCTGCTCTGCTTCCAGCAGTGCCCGCTCCCGCAAAACGATGCGGAAGCTGTTCAGCTGGGGATCGAGACGCTCGATCCGCTCGAGATGCAGCCGCACCAGCTCGGTCGGCGAGACCTCGCCCGCCCGCACCATCTCCGCCTGGCGGGCGGCGCCGGCGAAGACGATCTCCTCGGCTCCCGTGGGCACCCGCCCATCCTAAGCGCAGGCCACGCCCGCCGCCCGATCCCCCGGACCTCAGGCCTCGGCCGGGCCGGGCTCGGGAGCGCCCTCGAAGCTGAGGTCGGGAAGGACCCGGTCGAGCCAGGAGGGCATCCACCAGTTCCACGAGCCCATCAGCTTCATCGCCGCTGGGACGAGGACCAGCCGCACCAGGGTCGCGTCGAGGGCGATCGCGACCGCGCAGCCCAGGCCGAGCTCCTTGATCGAGGGAACGCCGGTGAGGACGAAGACGGCGAAGACGGCGAAGACGGCGGACATGATCAGCGCCGCCGAGGAGATCGTGCGGGCGCTGGAGGCGAGGCCCTCGGCGACCGCGCGCTCATTGTCGCCGTGGCGCAGGTAGCGCTCGCGGATCCGCGACATCAGGAACACCTCGTAGTCCATCGAAAGGCCGAAGACGACGGCGAAGATCAGCGGCACGTTGATCGTGTCCAGCGCGCCCTGGCTTTCGAACCCGAGCAGCCCGTCGAGCCAGCCCCACTGGAAGATCGCGACCAGGACCCCGAACGCCGCCCCGATCGAGAGCAGGTTCATCAGCACCGCCTTCAGGGGCAGGAGCAGCGAGCGCAGCATCACCATCAGGACGAGGAAGCTGAGCGCGAGGACGAAGAGGACGATCTTCCACATCGAGCCGCCGATCTGGTCCCGGACATCGTGGCTGCGGGCGGTTTCGCCCCCGACGCTGACCGTCGCCATATGGCCGAGCGCGCTGGCCGGCACGACATCGGTGCGCAGCCGTTCGACCAGGGCGATCGCGGCGTCGGACTCGCTGCCGGACCGCGGGGTCGCCTGGATCAGGGCGCTGCCGGCGGCGTAGACGGGCGGCGCGACCGAGCTGATGCCGGGCGTGGCGGCCAGCCGGCGGACGAAGCCGCCGACCGCGGCCCGCTCGGCAGGGCTCGGAACGGCACCGAATTCGGCGACCACCTGAACCGGATCGGTGCCGCCGCCGAGCTCCTTGGAAGCAAGTTCGCTGCCGACCCGGACGTCGTTGCCCGGCGGGAACTGGCTCAGCGCCTGCGTCCCGGTCCGCAGCGAGAGCAGCGGGGCGGCCAGCACCAGCAGCAGCGCGGCGACGCCGATCACCGCGGTCCACGGTCGGTCCATGACCGCGGCCGTCCAGCGCGACCAGAAGGGGCTGACGGGGGCGTTGCGCACGGTGGCCGGCCGGCGGCGGTAGAAGCGGCGCCGGACCAGGGCGGCGAGGCGGCCGACGACGCCACCCGGCAGCACCCGGTCGCCGAGCATCGCGATCAGCGCCGGCAGCAGCGTGGTCGCGGTGAGGATCGAGACGGCGACCACGGTCATCGCCCCGAGGGCCATCGAGCGCAGCGCCTGGTTGTCGACCATCCACAGGCCGGCCAGGGAGATGATCACCGCCAGGCCGGAGAAGGTCACGGCGAGGCCGGACGTGGAGAGGGCGCGGGCCCGCGCCCCGCGCTTGTCGCGTCCAGCCTCGCGCTCCTCCCGGTAGCGGGCGAGGATAAAGAGCGAGTAGTCGACGGCGACGCCGATCCCGATCATCGAGGCCATGTTGGTGACGAAGACCGAGGTCGTCATCTGCAGGGAGATGAAGTAGATCAGCGCCCCGGTGACGAGCACGCTGACGAAGCCGAGCGCCAGCGGCAGCGCCGCCGCCGCCAGCGAGCCGAAGACGACCAGGAGGATCAGGGCGACGATCGGGAAGCCGCTCGCCTCCGCCTGCGAGAGGTCCCGCTTGGAGATTTCCTGCATCCCCGCCCAGATCGTCGGCTGACCGACGAGGTACGGCGTCACCCCGCCGACCGCCGTCCCCGGTTCGAGGTCGTCGCGCAGGGTGCCGGCGGAGTCGATCAGCTGGTCGGGAGAGCGGTTGCTGTGCAGCGGGATCATCGCCAGGCTGCCGCCGCGCAGCTGGCGAAGCGCCCGCACCCCGTCGGCCGGAGCCAGGCGCACTCCTTCGAGGCTCGCCACCTCGCGCCGCACCCGGCCCACGGCCGCGGCCCGGGCGGCCGGACCAGCACCGGGCGCCGCCCTCAGCAGCACCGCGATCCCGTCCGTGCGCGAGCCGAATTCGCTCTGCAGCGCTTCGCTGACCCGCTTGGACTGGCTTCCGGGGACGTCGAAGCCCCCGCCCGTCAGGTGTTCGGTCTGCCTGGCAGCGAACGGCAGCGCGAGAACGACGATCAGGACCCAGGCCGCGAGCACCCAGCGACGGCGTCGCCCCAGGAACTCGGCCAGCCTGTTCATCGTCTCGCGCATCGGCTCGCAGACCAACCTTGCGCACGAGGAGGCGCTCAGTCTGTGCGTGCGGTCACTGGGTGACCGGCGTCACGCCTCGCCGATGCGACCCATCAGCCGTTCCGACAAACCTCATCCGAAGCCGACGACCTGATCGTTGAGAGGCAGCTCGCGGTGACGGACCCCGCGCGGGCGGGCCTCGATCTTCGCCTTCGCTCCCAGCACGAGGAGCTGCTTGAAGTTGGCCAGCGTGCCTTCGCCGCGGAACCGGCGGAAGGTGAAGGGGATGCCGTTGGAGGCAAGCGGGGTGGGACCGCTCATCAGCTGGAAGTGAAGGTGCGGCACATTGCTGTTGCCGCTGTTGCCGAGCAGGCCCAACGGCTCGCCGGCGCTGACGCGCTGCCCGACCCTCACCCGCACGCTGCCCGGCTGGAGGTGAGCGTAGAAGGCGTAGCGGCCGTGGCCGATCGCGACCACGACGTGATTGCCGCCGGCGTCGGCGGCGCTGATCGGCGGCAGCGCGAAGCTGATCGGCCCCTCAGGCAGGCGGTCGACGACGCCGACCACCCTCCCTGCGGTCGCGGAGAGCACTTCGGCGCCGAAGTAGGGGTAGCTCGAGAGCTCTTCGCGCGGGCCGACCGAGACCGTGCCCTGTGGGGCGATCTGGAAGAAGTCGATCGCGAAGCGCTCGCCATTGTGCAGTCCTCCGTTGATTCCGAGAACGCCACTGCGATGTGAGGTCGCTTCCGCGCAGCAGCCGTTGCCGATCACCCAGCCCGGGCCGCGCAACGGCGGCGAGACGACGAGCGCCCGGCGCTTGGAGACCCCGGTCGGCGCCGCCCGGTAGGTCGTCGAGATGACACCGCTCGACGGCTGCTGGGCGATCGAGATCCGGTGGACGATCCGCCGCGGCAGCTTGGCGCCGCGGGGGAAGGAGAGATCGACCAGCACCCAGGCCGAGACGCCGGGCTCGAGCACCCGGGTCGACTTCTTGGCGTCTTCGGGCCCGAGGTTGAAGGGGCGCATCACCGCCGCCAAGCGAGCGCCGGAGAAGGAGGCGAGGGTCTCGCCGCCGGCCAGCGCCTGGACGCGCTTCACGGTCTCGGTAGCCGGTGGATAGGAGTGGTTGGTCAGGATCAGCTCGTACTCGACGTGCAGGCGGCCGTCGGACCCCAGCACCGATTCGGGCGTAGCGAGGACTTTGGCGGCGACCGGCGTGAAGTGGTCGGCCGGAGCGGCCCCGGCGACGGGGGCGGCGAGCAGCGCCGCCAAGAGGGCCAGCCCCGCGAGGCCGAGAGCGAGAGAGCGGTTCACTCGCTGGGTGTCGGCTTCCGCCGACTCCGCCTTTAATCCGCTACTCGGAGGTCAGCAGATAGCGGGCCGAGGCGGTGCCGGCCTCGAGCGCTGGGCGGTTGTCGCGCGCCGGATCCGACAGCGCCTGCAGGGCGAAGCCGTCGCCGACCGCGAACAGGTAGGAGACGATCGCCTCGGCGTCGAAGCGCAGGCTCAGCACGCCCTCGCGCTCCTTCGCCCGCAGCACCTCGCCGACGTGGGTGCGGGTGCGCTCGAAGAGCTGGCCGACCTCGCGCTGGATGTCGGGGTTGCGGCGACCGGCGCTGAACAACTCGTAGAGGAGCAGGAAGAAGCCCGGTTCGTTCTCGATCATGTCGGTGAGGCTGGAGACGAGGACGTCGAGGACGTCGTCGACCGTGGTCGCGCGCTCCAGCGTCTCGTCGAGGCGGGCGATCCGCAGCTCGGCGTCGCGCCGGACCACCTCGACAAGCAGCCGCTCCTTGGTCCCGAAGTAGTAGTGCAGCAGGCCGCGGCTGACGCCCGCCTCGCGGGCGACGTGCTCGAAGGTCGAGCCGGCCGCGCCGCGCCGCGCGACGCTGTCGCGCATCGCATCGACGATGCGCTGCGCCTTGTCGCCGCTCAGCTGGCGATCTTTGGTCGCTGCCTCCATCTGGTCCAGTCTAGGCGAGGGCCGGGCGGCAGTGCCCGAAACCGAGGCCCTCGATTAAGACCCGTTGATGCTGGTGGTCGAGGTGTACTCGAACTCCTCTTCGGCGCCGAAGAGGGCGTCGAGCACGGTCTTGCGGGCGTCCTCGCTGACCACCAGGGCGATGATCGCGCCGACGATCGCCAGCAGCACCAGGCGCCCGAGGCGGCTCTTGCGCTTCTGCGGCTTGCGCAGGCGGTCGGCCGCGTCGCGCAGGTTGTCGGCGGCGGCCTTGAGGTCCTTCTGGACCTTCTTGTCGTGGGCCACGGCCTTGACCGGGCCCTTGCCGTTACCGGTGGCCCGACCATAGGCGCCGCGCGCGGACTCGAACGCCTCGCGCAGGCTCTGGCGCAGTTCGTCGTCTTCGATCAGACGCTGTACGTAGGGGTTCTCGCGGGCGGCCGAGTAAAGGTCGGCGGCCTTGTCCGCGGTCTGCGCCTTCTTGGTCTTCGCCATTCCCTCTCACTCCCTCGCTGGTCGGCTTTCTCGCGGAGGATATACCCGCAAGCGCGGCTCGCTACCTGCCGGCCGACGCCGATCTCACCCGCGGGATCGTCTCACTGCGGGCCGATGCCATCCAGCAGCACGCCGTTGGTGCGGAAGTTGAGGTCGGCGTGCGGGAGGGAGCGCAGGCGCAGCGGCGCCAGGCCGGGGCCGGGCACACGGTAGCGGCGGATGAACAGCCGGCCGGTGTCTTCGTGGGCGCTTTCGCGGAAGCCGGGGCCCAGCACGTGCCGGCCGGGCGGCGGCACGCTGCCGTCGGAGACGAAGTCGATTTCGTGGACCAGCCAGTCATAGCCCTGCGAGGCCTTGACCTGGATCGCCCCGGTCGAGAGGTAGTAGCGCAGCGGCGCCTCGCCGAGCGCCCAGGTGACCGTCGCGCGCGGCCCGTCCGGTTCGCCGAGCCGGCTCGCCACCGCGTTCCAGTCGGGCCGCTGCAGGTTGGGATCGGCGCTGGCCCAGACGCAGAAGCCAAGGGAGTAGACGAGCAGGGCGCCGCCGACGAGCATCCCCAACCGCCGCGCCCCCGGCAGCGTCACCCCGATCGCCACGGCAACCAGCAGCGGCACCAGGGCCGGGATCAGGTTGCGCGCGAGGACGTAGTCCTTGCTCGCCGAGACCAACGCCAGGGCGATCGGGATTCCGAGCGCCGCCAGAGCGACGAGCAGCGGAACCGAGGCCGAGCGGCGCTCCTCGCGATCGGCGCGCCAGGCGAGCAGCGCCAATCCGAGCAGGCAGAGGGCGAGCGGCAGGTAGGCGGTGAGCGGGTGCTCGTGGCGGCCGATGATGTCGCCGGTCTCGCCGGTGACGAAGGTCGCCGCGGTTTCCCAGAGCCGGTGCCCGAGGCTGAAGTTGCCGATCCAGTCGGCGCGCCCGGCGGCCATCTGATCGAGCGCCAGTGGCGCCAGCAGCAGGCAGGACACCACGATCACGGCCAGGCCGCGGAAGCTGTCGCGCCCGCGGCGGCGCAGCAGCAGCAGCAGGGCCTCGGCGAGGACCGGGAAGATCGCGAAGTAGTGGGTCGACAGCGCCAGCGCGGAGGCGATGCCCCAGGCGAGGACGTCGGCGCGGCGGCCGTGGCGCAGGGCCCGCACGCAGTAGAACAGCGAGACGGCGCAGAGCAGGGCGAAGAGGGCGTAGGCGCGCGCCTCCTGCGAGTACCAGAGCATCATCGGGTTGACGGCGACCAGCGCCGCCGCCATCAGGCCGGCACGGCGGCCGCGCAGCTCGGCGCCGATCAGGTAGACGACCGGCACCGTGGCGACGCCGGCCAGCGCTGAGAGCGAGCGCAGCCCCACCTCGCCGGTTCCCCAGAGCTGCGTCCAGACCCAGGCCAGCGCGTAGTACAGCGGCGGCGCCGACTCGCTGAACCCGACCGCGTCCATCGCGTGGGCGAAGCTGCCGGGGAGGACGCGGGTGGCGGTGACGATCTCGTCGTGGTGGTAGCTCTGGACGCCGAGGGTGAGGAAGCGCAGGAGCGCCGCCAGCGCGGTCAGGCCGGCGACGATCCAGAAGGCCCGCGAGCGGGCCCGCACCGCCTCGCCCAGGGACTGCACGTACGCCGATGCCCCGCCCCGGCGAAGGGTTGCCGCCTCCATCAGGCCACCCTATGAGAGGGCAACGTCGAGCGCCTTGGAGACCTCGTCGACGAAGACGAACTCCAGGCCGCCGAGCTCGTGCTCGGGAATTTCCGCGACGTCTCCCTCGTTGCGCTCCGGGACGATCACCCGCTTGATCCCCGCCCGCTGGGCCGCCAGGGACTTCTCCTTCAGGCCGCCGATCGGCAGCACCTGCCCCGTCAGGGTCACCTCGCCGGTCATCGCCACATCGTTGCGAACCGGTCGGCCGCTGACCAGGGAGGAGAGCGCGACGGTCATCGCGACGCCCGCCGAGGGGCCGTCCTTCGGCACCGCCCCGGCCGGGACGTGGATGTGGATGTCGTGCTCGGCGAACCAGCCCTCCTCCAGCTTCGGCGCGACCGCGGCGTAGTGGCCGCGCACCCAGGAGAGCGCGGCCTGCGCCGACTCCCGCATCACGTCGCCCAGCTGGCCGGTGATCGTCAGCTTGCCCGAGCCGGGCATCGCGGTCGCCTCGATGAACAGCACGTCGCCGCCGGTCGGCGTCCAGGCGAGGCCGGTGGCGACCCCTGGCTCCTTGGTGCGGCGGCGCTGTTCGGCGAAGACCCGGCGGCGGCCCAGCAGCTCGCGCGCTTTCTTGCCGGAGATCGAGACCTTGCGCTTGACCTTGCCCTCGGCCACTTCGCGGGCGACTTTGCGGCAGATCGTGCCGATCTGCCGCTCGAGGTTGCAGACCCCGGCCTCGCGCGTGTACTCCTCGATGACCGCGGTGAGCGCCGCGTCGGTGAACTCGATCTGGGAGGGCTTCAGCCCGTTGGCCTGGACCTGCCGCCCGACCAGGTAGCGGCGGGCGATGTGTTTCTTCTCCTCCAGCGTGTAGCCGGCCAGCTCGATCGTCTCCATGCGGTCCAGCAGCGGGCCGGGGATCGTGTCGAGGACGTTGGCGGTGGCGATGAAGACGACGTCGGAGAGGTCGAACTCGAGGTCCAGGTAGTGGTCGCGGAAGCTGTCGTTCTGCGCCGGGTCGAGCACCTCGAGCATCGCCGAGGCGGGGTCGCCGCGGAAGTCGGCGCCCATCTTGTCGATCTCATCGATCATGAAGACGGGGTTTTTCGAGCCGGCGTCGCGCAGGGCGCGGACGATCGTGCCCGGGAGGGCGCCGATGTAGGTGCGGCGGTGGCCGCGGATCTCCGCCTCGTCGCGGACGCCGCCGACCGAGATCCGCTCGAACTCGCGGCCCAGGGCCTTGGCGATCGAGCGGCCGAGGCTGGTCTTGCCGACGCCGGGCGGGCCGACGAAGCAGAGGATCGGCCCCGGCGAGTCGGGGTTGAGCTTGCGCACCGCGAGGTACTCGAGGATCCGGTCCTTCACCTTCTCGAGGTCGTAGTGGTCGGCGTCGAGAACCTTGCGGGCATGGGCGATGTCGAGGTTGTCCGCGGTCTCCTTCGCCCAGGGCAGCTCGACCAGCCACTCCAGGTAGGTGCGGATGACCCCGTGCTCCGCAGCCGCGGGCGGCAGTTTCTCCAGCCGCGAGAGCTCACGCTCGGCGGCTTTGCGGGCCTGCTCGGGCAGCTCGGCGGCCTCGATCCGCTCGCGCAGTTCGTTGACTTCGGCCTGCTGCTCGTCGCCCTCCCCCAGCTCTGCCTGGATCGCTTTCAGCTGCTGGCGCAGGTAGAACTCGCGCTGCCCTTTGTCGACTTCGGACTGCACCTGGCTCTGGATCTCGGTCCCGAGCTGGATCACTTCGAGCTCCCGGGCGAGGATCCGCGAGAGGTGGTGGAGCCGCTTGGCGACGTCGACCTCCTCCAGCAGCTCCTGCTTCTCGGCCGTGGCGATCCGCAGGGCGCCGACGATCAGGTGCCCGAGCGCCGAGGGGTCGTCGATGTTGGTGACCGCGAGCTGCAGCTCCTCGGGCAGGTAGGGGATCTGCTCGATGATCTCCGAGAAGGTGCTCTGGACGTTGCGGGTCAGCGCCTCCAGCTCGGCGCTCGGCTCGAGCACGTCGGGCAGCGAGGAGATCCGCGCCACCAGGTAGGGCTGCTCGGCGACGTAGGGGCCGAGGCGCACGCGCTGGGTCCCCTGGACGAGGATCCGCAGCGAGCCGTCGGGGATCTTCATCATCCGCGCGACCACGCCGACCACGCCGACGTCGTAGAGGTCCTCGGGCCCTGGCTCGTCCTTCTCGGGGTCGCGGGAGGCGACCATGACCAGCATCCGGGTCGAGCCGAGGACGTCGTTGACGAGCTGCTTGGAGCGCTCCTGGCCGACCGCCAGCGGGGTCAGCGCCTCGGGGAAGGTGACGGTGTCGCGCAACGGCAGGACGGGCAGGGCGTCCGGCAGCGGCTGGTTGGCGCGGATCGCGTCCTCCGCCTCGAAGGGCGACTCGACCACCTCGAGGACGGGAGCGCCCTCCATCAGCTGCGTCCTATCGGCACCTGGCGGGTGGTCTCGCCGGGACTGCGCAGCGGCAGCTCGATCCGCAGCACCCCGTCTTCGTAGGTGGCGCTGGCGCGGTCGGCGTCGACCTCGACCTGCAGCTCGACGACGCGGCGGAACGGGCCCGAGGGAATCTCCAGCTGCTGGTAGACGCGGCCCTCGGTCTCCTGCAGCGGGCGCTCGCCGGTGATCGCGACCTGGCGGCCGGAGACCTCGATGTTGACGTCGCTGAGGGCGACGCCCGCGAGGTCGACCTTGACCACCGCGCGCTGCGGGTCGCCGCAGTAGTAGACGTCGACGTTGGGCGAGAACCCCGTGCTGCGACGGCTGACGTAGCGGGCGCGGCTCCAGCTGTCGCCGAGCATCTGGTCCATCTCGCGCCGCATCCGGGCGAAGTCGGCGAAGAGGTCGCGCTGGGGCATCGGCCAAAGCCTAGCCAGCGAGGAGCAGAGGCTTCGCTCAGGCGGCGCGGGCGCCGGAAGCCCAGCGGGGGGCGCGCATCAGCAGCACCGGCTGCTTCGGCGGGACCAGGCCCTCGGGGCGGTTGGGGCGGAACGTGGCGCAGGGCTCGTTCAGCTCGAGCGCGCAGAGGAGGTTGCGGTGGAAGTAGCAGTCCTCGCAGGTCGGCGGCTTTGGCTTGCGCGGCATCGGGCGCGCATGTTGGCACTCTCTCCCCCCTCCCGTGGGGGGCGAATCCGCAAATCGCTACCTCTTTGAAACGGCTTCGTCACGTCTTCCCCGCGTCTTGCGAAAGGGCGGCCTGACCGTCGCTAATATCTGTCCAGATGGAGGCTCATAACAGGACCGAGAAGCTCTCCGCTTCTCCGCCCCTCTTCCAGAGCGAATTCCTCAACTTCTTCTCCCGCGTCCACCCCGCCATCCCCGCCGTCGTCTTCGTGCCGGTGGTCGTGGCGATGGAGTGGCTGGGGGCCGACAGGGGCTGGGCGGTCTGGCAGCTGGCGCTGCTGACGCTGGCCGGAGTCGGGGTCTGGACGCTGACCGAGTACTGGCTGCACCGCCTGGTCTTCCACTGGGAGCCCGACAACGCGATCGGCCGGCGGATGCACTTCATCATCCACGGGGTCCACCACGACCACCCCAACGACAAGATGCGCCTGGTGATGCCGCCGTCGGTCTCGATCCCCCTGGCGGCGCTCTTCTTCCTCGGCTTCTGGGCGATCCTCGGCAACGCCGCCTTCCCCGTCTTCGCCGGCTTCATCGGCGGCTACCTGTTCTACGACTACACGCACTACTACGTGCACCACTTCGTACCCAAGACGAAGTTCGGCAAGCGGCTGCGCGAGCACCACATGCGCCACCACTTCCAGGACCACCGCTACGGCTACGGCGTCTCCTCTCCCCTCTGGGACGTGGCGTTCCGGACGCTGCCGAAGAAGCGCAGCGCCAGCTCGAGCTCGAAGCGGGCGTCGGGCTCCTCGAGCTGATCGCCGAGCAGCTCCCGCAGGCGGGCGATCCGGTAGCGCGCGGTCTGGGGATGGACCTGCAGCTCAGCGGCCATCGCGACGGCGTTGCCGCGGTGGCGCACGTGGGCGAGCGCAGTCTCCGACATCCGCTGGCGCTGCTTCTCGCTCAGGCCCTCGAAGGGCGCCAGGCGCCGCGCCGCGATCCGCCCGATCAGCGAGCGGCCTTCGAACAGCAGCAGCTCCGCCAGGTGGTCCTCGGCCCGCAGGGGGCCGGCGCCGGCCACCGCACCCGCCGTGACGGCGCGCAGCAGCGCCAGGGCCTGGGACCACGATTCGGCGGCTCCGGAGGCGTCAACGGTCGGGCCCAGGGCAAGCATCGCGCCGCCGAGCGAGCGCCGCAGCGACTCGGCGCGACCGGGACCGTCGGGGTCCGGCAGCACAACGCAGCCCGACCCCTCGACGGCGACGACAAGCGCGTCCGGCGGCAGGCGGCGGCCCAGCTGCGCCAGATCCCGCTCCTCGCAGGCGGCCATCGCCAGCCGGCCCGGAAGCGACCAGCCGGCGGCCCGAGCGGCGGCGAGCAGGTCCGCGCGCTCGGGCGGTGGCTGGCGCAACAGAAGCTCGACCAGCTCGTAGCGGCGGCGGCGGCGCAGGTCCTCGACCTCGGCCTGCGACTCCGCATAGCCCTCGACCGAGTCGGCGGAGAGCTCGTCGATGTAGGCGAAGATCGCCTCGGCCAGCAGGGTCAGCGGCTCGGCGTCGAGGCCGGCGCGGCGGCCGGCGGCGCCGATCCATCGCCACGCGACGCGGGCACCGATCCGGTAGGCGGCCTGCAGCGAGTCGAGGGTGCGCCCCTGCCGCTGCTCGCCGCGGCCGAGGCCGACGTAGACCTCCCGGCTCGGGCCGCGGCCGGCCTCGGGGTCGCGGATCAGGGAGACGAACTGACGCAGCGCCTCCGCGACCCCGGCTCTCAGGCCGCGGCCGAAACGCCCCTCCAGCGGCCGCGCGTACTCCGGCACCTCGCGGGCGATCGTCGCCAGGATGTCCTCGGTGATCGCGTCGAGTTCCGGCTCGATCAGGTCGGCCACCTCGGGCGGCAGCCCTCGCCAGGGCTCGGAATCGAGAGATTTAGTCATCCAGCTTATAAGTTTAGCCGCAGAAACGTGGCTTAGACGCTAATTCATATGTCTCAACTGCTCGTATCTTGGCGGCGTGGGCGAGATGACGAGATTCGAGAAGGCGGCGAACCTGGGTGCCGTCGTCGTTCCCTTCATCGCGACGGTCACCGCGATCGTGCTGCTCTGGAACAGCCTCGTCAGCCCGGCAGATCTCGTCATCGCAGCGGTCATGTACCTGCTGACGGCTGTTGGCATCACGGTCGGGTTCCACCGCCTTCTCACTCATCGCTCCTTCCAAACGTCCAAGCGGCTCGAGTACACGTTCGCGATTCTCGGGTCGCTCGCCGTGCAGGGGTCGCCGCTCGCCTGGGTCGCCGACCATCGCAAGCACCACGCCCACACCGACGTCGAGGGTGACCCACACAGCCCTCACGTCGGTCACGACGGTGGGGTGAGAGGAGTGCTGGTGGGCCTCTGGCACGCCCACAGCGGCTGGCTGCTCTCGACGCAGGGCCGCGCCGACTGGAAGCGCTACGCCCGCGACCTCTACGAGGACCGCGGGATGCGGCGGATCAGCCGCGCCTTCCCCTGGCTGGTGCTGGCGAGCCTGGCGATTCCGGCCCTCGCCGGTTACCTGCTCAGCGGCACCCTGCTGGGTGCGGTGACTGGCCTGCTCTGGGGCGGACTCGTACGGATCTTCTTCGTCCACCACGTGACCTGGAGCGTCAACTCCGTTTGCCACTTCCTCGGCAGCCGGCGCTTCGACACCGAGGATCGCTCCACCAACGTGTTCTGGCTGGCGATCCCCTCGCTGGGAGAGTCCTGGCACCACAACCACCACGCCTTCCCGCGCTCGGCGGTGCACGGCCTGCGGCGCTGGGAGCCGGATCCCTCCGCCATGATCATCTCCACATTGGAGAAGGTCGGGCTGGCGCGAAACGTGGTGCGGATCTCGCCCGAGCGACAGGCCGAACGGTCCCTGTAACCGTCCACTCGGCGCTTTCACCGTTCTGGCCGAGTGGCCAAACATCCGGCAATCCTTCCACCAGGGGTTACATTCTCCAAAACCGACGGTTACAGTAACCGTCAATTGCCATACATCCCAATGGCACTACAACTGGATGGAAAGGAATTCGATGTCCCCCACCACGAACGTTGACGAGGTTCGGCAGCACCTCCACAATCTTCTTGCCGACCTCGACGAGGAGCGCAAGCGCATCGAGGCCGCGCTCGCCGCGCTCGGCGGCAAGGTCGCCAAACGGGCCGGCCGCCCCCGCGGCAGCGCCACCGCCGCCCCCAAAGCCGCCGCCGGCACCGGCCGCAAACGGCGCCGGCGCCGTGGTGGCACGCGCGCCGACCAGGCGGTGAAACTGATCGAGCAGCAGCCGGGGATCAGCGCCTCCGACGTCGCCAAGACGATGAAAATCAAGCCGAACTACCTGTACCGCGTACTCGGCGACCT
>DASVWP010000201.1:0-12796 GCA_036393155.1 Solirubrobacterales bacterium
GCACTTTCCCGCGGGTTTCCCCGGGTGGGCGTTACCCACCGCCCTTGCTCTGTGGTGTCCGGACTTTCCTCGAGGGGTTTTCTCTCCCCCCGCGGTCGCTCAGCCCGCCCCGCGATGGTAGCTCCGGAGCGCCCTGCGGCCAAGCGCGTGGTGGATATGGTGGCGGGCATGCGGATGGCGGTCCTGACCGGCGGTGGTGGCGGCCTCGGGCGGGCGATCGCGCGCGAGCTGGGCCGGCGCGGCTACGCCGTCCACGTCACCGACGTCGACCCCGAGGCGGCCGCCGCGGTCGCGGCCGAGGCCGGCCAGGGAGCGCGCTCCTCGGTTCTCGACGTCCGCGACGACGACGCCTGCCGGGCCCTCGCCGCGCAGATCGCCCGGGCCGGCTCGCTCGAGCTCTGGGTCAACAACGCCGGGGTGATCACGACCGGCGTGCCGTGGCAGCAGGACGAGCCGACGCGGCGGCGGATGCTCGAGGTCAACGCGGTCGGGACGATGAACGGGACCAACGCCGCGCTGGCCGAGATGATCGCGGCCGGCCGCGGGCACGTCCTCAACGTGATCTCGCTGGCCGGGATCGTCGCCGCCCCGGGCGAGGTGACCTACTCGGCGAGCAAGCACGCGGCGATGGCCTTCACCCTCGGCACGCTGTTCGACCTGCGCCGCTCCGGCATCGGCTGGATCGAGGTCTCGGCGCTGTGCCCGGACGGGATCTGGACGCCGATGCTGGAAGACAAGCTCGAGGACCTCGACGCCGCCGGCTCCTTCTCCGGCCAGCTGCTGACCGCCGAGCGGGTGGCGAGGGAACTGGGCAAGCTGGTCGAGCGGCCGCGGCCGGTGCTGATCGTCCCTCGCTGGCGCGGCCCGCAGCTGCGCCTCTTCGACCTCTTCCCGCGGCTCGGCCTGCGGCTGCTGCCGCTGATCATGTGGGACGCCCGCCGCCGCCAGCGGCGCTACAAGAAGCTGATCGAGTCCGGAAGGTGGCCCTAGCGGGCCGCCGTCCATCCGCCTGAAGCGGCCCCTCAGACCTTGCGGAAGACGCCGACCACGCGGCCGAGGACCCGTGCCTCGGTGGTCAGGATCGGCTCCATTTCCTCGTTTTCCGGCTGCAGCCGGATGTGGTCGGCTTCGCGGTAGAGGCGCTTGACGGTCGCCTCTTCGCCGATCAGGGCGACGACGATCTCGCCGTTGGCGGCGTCGTCGGCCGGGCGGACGACCACGTAGTCGCCTTCGAGGATTCCGGCGTTCTTCATGCTCTCGCCGCGCACCTGGAGGATGTAGTCGCCGTCCTCGCCGCCGATCACGTCGGGGATCTCGAGGTACTCCTCGATGTTCTCCTCGGCGAGGATCGGCTCGCCGGCGGCCACCTGGCCGACCAGCGGCAGCCCGCTTTCTGGGCGGATGGTCTTCTTCGCCTTGTCGAAGAGCAGCTCGATCGCCCGCGGCTTCGACGGGTCGCGCTTCAGCAGCCCTATCTTCTCCAGGTTGGCGAGGTGCGCGTGCACCGTGGAGGAAGAGTGCAGCCCGACGGCTTTGCCGATCTCCCGCACCGTCGGCGGATAGCCGGTTTTGGCCGCGTATTTGCGGATGAAGTCGAAGATCTCCTTCTGCCGCTTGGTCAGGTCGAGGTCAACCATGGTCCCTCTCGATTCCTCCATATGCCTGGTAGTGAGCACGGTGCGAATCTTGTTCGAACACCTGTTCGTAGAGTACCGCCCCGGTCGGATACCGGCAAGCCGACGGCGCCCCAAACGCCCGAGCATCTAGAATCGACGACCCGCAAGCGGCTGTGGCGGAACTGGTAGACGCGCAAGGTTGAGGGCCTTGTGGGTGGAAACACCCGTGATGGTTCGACTCCATTCAGCCGCATAGCAAAGCCCCCGCAAAGCGGGGGCTTTCGCGTTGCGGGACTCGTCGCGAAGCACTGGGGCTTCGATGACAAAGGCAGGGGGTCTGCCAACCGTGGAGGACGGCGCCCGCCCGGGATGCCACTAAGCGGCGAGCGGCTCCCTGATCTCGACCTGATAGTCCGCGGGCAAGGGAACCGAAGGGACGCCTTGGCTCTTGATCTCGCGGCGGCGACTCATCAAATGCTCAAGCAGGCCGAGCGCGCCGCTGCGAGGGGCAGCGACGATCTCGCGACCATCGGGGTAGATGATTGCCACCGGCTGATGATCGGCTACGGCTTCGGCGAAGGTGGCGGCAAAGCCTTCCTGATCGACGGCGATGAAGGTAGTTCCCTTGGGGTAGCGATCGGGGTCGAGCACGGCGTCGACCAACCGCTCGTTGGCGATTTCGCCCGCGCGGGTGGCCTTGCTGCGCTCTAGCTCTTCCATGCTTCTGCGATTGCTTCCCAGTGGTCGATCAGGTAGCGGATGGCCATCGGAGCGACTTCGGCGGCAGAGCCTTCGGCAAAGCGCTCTGCCGGCCGCTTCTCCGAGCCAGTGTAGCGGTGCAGGTCGTGGTCTCCGTGGGCGTTGTCGAGCAGGCGAATCGTCTGCCAGCGCCCTTCGACGCGGGTCTGGAGCATGACCGCGTATCGCTCGAGGGGGCGTCCCTCAAGCTCGACCAAGACCCGGGCGTCCGCGGAAAGAGGCCGGATGAAGGGTGCAGTCATGACCGCAACGTATTGACTGAGGCGGCGTCATCGCTCACCCCTCGTCGTCGGTGGAGTAGCCCGATGGCCGAGGTCAGAAGAGGCGTTCGTGCGCCACTGGTGCGCCAGTGCGCCACTGAAACCACCGGTTTCAACCGGAAACAGTCGGATTCGATTGGACTCTGGAATGCAGAGTCCGCTCTAGCAAGCGGTGCCTTTTCAGCTTGAGGGCCTTGTGGGTGGAAACACCCGTGATGGTTCGACTCCATTCAGCCGCATAGCAAAGCCCCCGCAAAGCGGGGGCTTTCGCGTTCGAGGCTGCCGCTACCGCTCAGGGAGTCAAGGTCACCGGCAGGGTCTTCAGCTGGTTGGCGAAGGGGGATTCGACGTAGCGGGGTTCGCCGCTGATCTCGATGCGGGGGAAGCGGCGCAGGGTCTCCTCGATCAGGATCCTCAGCTCGAGGCGGGCGAGGGCGGCGCCGAGGCAGAAGTGGCGGCCGCCGGCGCCGAAGGCCTGGTGCTCGGCTCTGCGGCGCAGGTCGAAGGTGTGGGGGTCCTCGTAGCGGGTCTCGTCGCGGTTGGACGACGGGTACCACATGACCACCTTGTCCCCTGCCTTGATCTCCTGCCCGGCGAGCTCGGTGTCCTCGGTCGCGGTGCGGCCGAAGTGGGCGAAGGCGGGGAACATCCGCAGGGCCTCCTCGACGGTATCCGGGATCAGGGCCGGGTCGTCGAGCACGAGCTGGCGCTGCTCCTCGTCTTCCATCAGCGCCCGCATGCCGCTGCAGTAGGTCGCCTTGGTCGAGTCGTTGCCCGCCGCCATCAGGAGGAAGAAGCCCATGACGATCTCGTGCTCCTCGAGGCGCTCGCCTTCGATCTCGGCGTGGACGAGGACGCTGGTCAGGTCATCGGTCGGGCTCTCCCGCCGCTCGGCGATCAGCTCCTGACAGCGGGCGAAGACCTTGGGGATCAGCTCCTCGCCGACCGCCTCGATGCCGCCGGGGTTCATGTCCTCGTCGCCGGCCGCCAGCGTCGAGTTCATGATCTCCGCCCACATCCGGTCGTCCTCGGGCGGGATCCCCATGAAACTGCCGATCACCCGTGCGACCACCGGCTGCGCGACGTCGCTGACGAGGTCGCAGCGGTCGCGGCCCTCGAGCCAGTCCAGCACCTCGCAGGTGATCGCCCGGATCCGCTCCTCGTGCTCGGCGATCCGCTTCGGCGTGAAGCCGCGCTGGAAGAGCGCCTTCAGGCGGTCGTGCTTGGGCGGGTCCATGCCGATGAACATCGCCTGCTGGAGCTCCAGCGGCATGATCGCGTTCTTCAGCGCCGTGAAGCCACCGACTTCCGAGGAGTAGGTCTGCCAGTCGCCGCTCACCGCGTGGACGTCGTCGGCCCGGGTCACCGACCAGAAGCCCTCTTCCTCGGGGAACTGGGAGATGTTGCCCGTCCAGTGCACGGGGCACTCGCGGCGCATCCGGTCAAACATGGCGTGCGGCGGACCGTCCTGCCAGTGCTCGAGGTCTCCGACGAGGAACCCCTCGAGCGGGACGGCGTCGGCCGCCGTCGCGGCGGTCGCAGGATTCTCGTCAGTCGGCATGCTCCGTTCCTCCCGGTTGCGCGTTTCTGGCACCTTAATCGACAGTGCGTCAACTAACAAGCCGACCGATAATGGCGCGGTGAGCACGCCCACGACCTCTCGGCGAGGCCAGCGCGAAGCGAAGCCTCGCCAGGGCGACCGGCGCGAAGCGGCGATCCTCGATGCGACCCGGGCCCTGCTCGCCGACACCCCGTTCTCGGAGCTGACGATCGGCCAGATCGCGGCGGCCGCGGAGGTCTCCCGCTCCTCCCTCTACTTCTACTTCGCGAACAAGGCGCAGATCCTCCTCGTCCTCTACACCGAGGTGCTGGAGGAGATGACCGCCGAGCTCGAGCGCTGGTTCGCGGACCCGGCCAGGCACGCGGAACCGTGGTCGCGGGCGAGCATCGAGGCCGCGGTAACGATCGCCCGGCGCAACGCGAACATCGTCGGCGCCGCGCTCGACAGCCGCGGGGCCGACCCCGAGATCGACCGAGCCCTGACCACGCACTTCGACCGCGCGGTCAGCCGCTCGGCCCTGCTGATCGAGCGCGAGCGCGCCGCCGGGCTCGCCCCCGCAGGCGGCCCCACCGCACTGGCCATCGCCCGGGCGCTGATGCACATGACGCTCAACAGCATCCACGAGCTGCTCCGCTGCGGCGGAAGCGCATCCGACGCCGCGGAGCTGGTCGAGACGCTGACCGTCCTCTGGGCCCGCGGCGTCGGCACCGATCCCGCCTGAGCCTCGCTTGGCGTCGGCCTGACTCAGCCGGCTTCGAGCTCGCGCTCCATCTCCTCCGCCAGCTCGGGGTGGCGGTAGGGACCAGGCTGACGCAGGCCGTCGATCACCCGGCGGCGCGTCTCGCGGTCCTTGTTCTGGCTCAGCTTGCGCTTCAGCTCGAAGCGCTCGATCGGGATCCGCAGGCCGACCGTCCGCCTGGCGATCGGCGCCGCTTCCTCGCGGTCGAAGACGATCGGCTCCTCCAGCGGGCGCTCCAGGTGCTCGACCAGGTTCGCGAGGACCTCCAGGTTCTCCGCCTCGCCGAGCACCTGCGGCGTCCCGCGCAGGTGGGCGACGGTGAAGTTCCAGGTTGGGACCACTCCCCCGTCCGGCCCGTACCAGCCAGGCGAGACATATCCGTGTTTGCCCTGGACGATCACCAGCACCTCGCCCCGCTCGATGTCCAGGACCTCCTCGTCGGGCCGCCCGAGGTGGGTGAGCAGGGTCAGCTGGGGCGCCTCCTCGTCGAGCATCACCGGGTAGTGAGAGGCGACGAGGCCCTCGCCGTTGGTCGTGGCCAGGATTGCCCAGGGATTCTCGCGCACGAGCTGCCGCACGAGCTCAGGGTCCTCGGAAGCGAAGAGCGGATTCGGTCGCACCGGGGCATCCTCGCAACTGCGGGCCTGGACCGCACCTCCTTTTTAGCCGGTGCCCGGCCCGGGCAGTGGCGCGAACGGCTCGCCGCCGACCCGCGTAACCTGCGGTCGATGAAGTCCGGCAGGCTTCTCCTGGCGGCCGAACGGGCCATCGACCTCGGCGGGCACGTGCTCGGCCAGGGGCGCTCCCACATCGGGGCGCTGTTCGCCAAGGGGGACCGCGACTTCGCCACCGACGTCGACCTGCAGGTGGAAACGACGATCCGCTCGACGCTCGCCGAGGCGACGCCGGAGATCCCCTTCCTCGGCGAGGAGGAGAGCCACGGGACGCTCGGCGCCGAGCCGCGCTGGGTGCTCGACCCGATCGACGGGACGATCAACTTCAGCAAGGACAGCCCGCTCTGCGCGATCTCGCTCTCGCTGCTGATCGAGGGCCAGCCGGTGCTCGGCATCGTCGACACGCCGTTCCTCGGTGAGCGCTTCGTCGCCCGCCAGGGGGGCGGTGCCTTCCTCAACGGTCGCCGGATCGAGGTCTCCCCCGTCCCCGGACTGCACGAGGCGGTGGTCGGCATCGCCGACTTCAAGGTGGGGACCGGCTCCGAGGAGGAGAACCGGGTTCACCTGGCGCTGCTCGGCCGGCTCGCCCACCGCTGCCTGCGCGTCCGCATGCACGGCTCGGCGGCGATCGACCTCGCCTGGCTGGCCGCCGGGCGACTGCACGCGACCGCGATGCTCTCCAACCTGCCCTGGGACGTCACCGCGGGACTGCTGCTGGTGCGCGAGGCGGGCGGCCGCGTCTTCGACTTCGACGGCTCCGAGCACGACGCCGACTCGCGCTTCACGCTCGCTTCGACCCCCTCGCTGGTCGCACCCCTCGTCGGGCTGCTCGGCGAATCGATGGCTTGACATCGCGGCGGCCGCCAGGGAAGCTGCCGCGGCCGATGAGTCCAGGGAGATTCCTATCCGTTCTGCTGGTGGTCCTGCCCCTGCTCACCGCTGCGCCCGCACACGCCTCGGTCGACGGGGCGGCCACGCAAAACGACACGATCAGCCGTGCGAACAACGACCGCAGCGGGGCCCCCGAAACGCCGAAGCTCGAAAGCGGCCTGCAGCTCGGCGCGCTGAAGCGCAACCTGAAGAAGGGGACGGCACTGATGACCGTGGACGTCGGGGGTGCCGGCACGCTGACCCTCTCCGGCAAGGGGGTGACCAAGGTGACGAAGACCGTCCAGCAGATGGGCTTCGTCAAGCTGCCGGTGAAGGCGAAGGGCAGCGCGCTGAGGACGCTGCGCCGGAAGAGCAGGGTCTTCGTGAAGGTGACGGTGGTGTTCGTCCAGACGGGCGACAGCCCGGCCACCCGCACTCGTTCGGTTCGGCTCGAACTGAAGGGCTGACCCCTCAGCTTCCGCCCTCGCCGAGCGCTCGGTCGATGAACGGGCCGAGCAGGTCGGCGACCGAGCTGGCGGTCGAGCCGGGCGACTCGCTGGGGGTCGTCACGTAGCTGATCGCCAGGCGCACCAGGGTCTCGGAAAGCAGCATCACATCGTCCTTCGGCGCCTGCGGCCAGCCCTCCTCGATCACCGCGCCCAGCCGCGCCGTCGCCCACTGGACGACCGGCACGCCCTGGGTGGTGACGAACGGCAGCATGCCGCCGGTGCCGTCGTCGCTGAGCAGGGTGCGGATCAGCGGGTCCTCGCCGGCGGTTCGCAGGAACAGCTCCAGGGCCGCGCCGACCGCGGCCCGCGGGTCGTCGAGGTGCCGCTTGACCCCCGCCTCCACCTCGGCCAGGAAGCGCTCGCCCTCGTTGATCACGAAGGCGAGGCCGAACTCGTTGCGGTTGCCGAACTCGTTGTAGAGGGTCTGTCGGCTGACCCCGGCCGCCGCGGCGATGTCGGACATCGTGATCTGCGACCAGGAGCGCTCGGCGAGCTGCTCGCGGGCGGCGCCGAACAGCGTCTGCCGCAGCAGCTCGCGGGCGGCCTGCGGGTACGGGGTCGGGGTTCGGCTGGAAGCCATCCCCCCAATCGTCGCAGCGCCGGCGGTCAATCGCCCTCGTCGGGCTCGAAGTCGACCTTGTCGCGGACCCCGCAATCGGGGCAGGCCCAGTCGTCCGACACCTCACTCCACGGGGTGCCGGGCGGGAAACCCTCCCGCGGGTTCCCCTCCTCCTCGTCGTAGACGTAGCCGCAGGAGGGGCAGCGCCAGCGGCTCACGCGGCGGCTCCGTAGCGGGCGAGCACCCGAGCCCGCTTGCGCGGCTGGATGTTGGCGCGGGTGACGTCGCCGCCGTAGTGCTCGACGAGCCGGCGGTCCATCACCCGCCGCCACAGCGGCGGCACCCAGGCGAGGACGATCATCCCCGCGTAGCCGGTGGGCAGCTGCGGCGCTTCTTCGACGTGGCGCAGGGCCTGGTAGCGGCGGGTCGGGTTGGCGTGGTGGTCGCTGTGGCGCTGCAGGTGGTAGAGCAGGACGTTGGAGGCGACGTTGTTGCTGTTCCAGCTGTGCTCGGGGCGGCAGCGCTCGTAGCGCCCGTCCTCTTTCTTCTGCCGCAGCAGGCCGTAGTGCTCGAGGTAGTTGACAACCTCCAGCAGCGAGAACCCGATCACCGCTTGGACCAGGAGGTAGGGCAGGACGACCGGGCCGAACGCGATCGCCAGGGCGGCGAAGAGGACCACGGTCATCAGCCAGGCACTGAGGACGTCGTTGGCGAGGCTCCAATGGCGCTTGCCGAGCCGGTCCAGACGCGCCGCCTCGATACCCCAGGCGGAGCGCAGGCTGCCCGCGACCGTGCGCGGCAGGAAGGCCCAGAAGCTCTCCCCCAGTCGCGAGCTCGCGGGATCCTCGGGAGTGGCGACGCGGACGTGGTGACCGCGGTTGTGCTCGATGAAGAAGTGGCCGTAGCCGGTCTGGGCCAGGGCCACGCGGCTCAGCCAGCGCTCCGAGCTGGCGCGCTTGTGCCCGAGCTCGTGGGCGGTGTTGATCCCGATCCCGCCGACCACGCCCATCGTCAGGGCGAGACCGATCGATTCGACCGCGGTGAGGCCGCCGTGGGACCACATCCAGCAGGCGAAGACGAGGCCGGCGTACTGGATCGGGATGAAGAGGTAGGTGCACCACCGGTAATAGCGGTCCTGCTCTAGCCACTGCAGGACGCTGTCGGGCGGATTGGAGGCATCCAGTCCGATCGCCAGGTCGAGCAGCGGGAAGGCGCCGAAGACGAGCACCGGGCCGAGGAACCAGAAGCCGCCGAAGCCCGTCACCGAGACCCAGAAGCCGGCGAGGAACGGGGCCAGGGGCACGAGGATGCCCAGCAGCCAGGCGTAGCGCTTGCCGTCCGTCCAAGCGGCGGGGTTGAGATCGACCTCGTCGTGGTGATGGTGGTCATGCGCCTGCGCGGCGTGCGCCTCCATGCCGTCTCCTCCTTGTCAAAGACGTTGCCCGAGTCGGCAGTATTGACAAACCGGGAGAATTTGTCAAGCAGGGCGACATAGCGTGCGACCACGTCTACAAGCGCCGCGGAACTCGCGGGTTCGATTTGCCGCACAGAGCGCCCAAATCGGCCTTGAATCGGACCCCTGCTGCGTGCGAACATATGTTCGTGTTCGAGATTCGACACAGACGGCCCCCACGCAATCGACCACCGCTTCCTGGCTATCCGCCGCCGTGTTTGATTCCGCCCCGGGGAACCGCGCCGCAGCTCGACCGGCCACGCCTGCGCCGAGGCTCACCCTCGGTACAGCGTTACCGCTATAGACCTAGCCAGGTGGGGTGATTTGAGTACTGCTGGATGCCCCGACTGGATCCGCAGCCCGGCCTGGCCAGTGCCGTGAGGGAGCTGCGCACCGCCCGTGGGCTCTCCCAGGAAGAGCTGGCGCACCGCTCGGGAGTGCATTTGACCTGGATCGGACGCCTGGAGAGCGGCGCGACCAACCCCAGCTGGGGCACCACCAAGCGCGTCGCCCACGGACTCGGCGTCTCGCACGCGATGCTGGCGGCGCTCAGCGAAGCCAAGGACGGACAGGGCGGCGGAGGCGCCAATGCCCGGAACTGAGCTGCTGGCAATCCAGCGGTACCGCTGCCTGCTGCAGGCCGCCGGCGGGCTAGATCTTCAGGAGGACGATCGAGTTGATCGCCCAGACGACGGCGAAGAAGACCGTCGCCCGGTCCAGGTTGCGCTCGACCATCGAGCCGCCGCCGATCGAGCTGCCGCCGCCGCCGATGCCGAAGGCGCCCGAGAGCCCGGCGTCTTTCCCGGAGTGCAGCAGCACGAGGAAGATCAGAACGACCGAGACGATGACCTGGATGACGCTGAGGAACGTGAACACGGTCAGGAAGTGTAGCCCGGTTCGGCCTTCTCTGGCTCCACGGGTTTGCCGTTGCCGTTCTCGGGGTGGCCCCCGTTGCCGTTGCCGTTGCGCCGCCCCTCGAGCTGGTCGAGGATCGCCACCGCTTCCTTGCGCAGCTCGGCGTCGAGAATCGCGTAGTCCTCGTCGGAGAGCTTGCCCGCGGCGTGGTCCAGCTCCGCGTCGCGGATCTCGCGGTACTTGGCTTCTTTGAGCGCGTCGGCGGCGGTGCGGACCGGCACGCCGCGGCGGCGCCCGCGCGAGGGCCAGAGGGCGATCAGGGCGCCGGCGAGAGCGATCAGGCCACCGATCCACATCCAGGTGACGAGCGGGTTGACGATCACTTTGAACGACGCCGCCGCGCCTTCCCGGACGTAGCCCGCGGCGATCTGCTTTGCCGTTGCCAGCTGCAGTTTCTCGATCTGGCCGAAGGCCGTTCCGCGCAGGCTCGGGTTGGCGGCGGCCGAGCGCATCATCGCCCCCACCGCCTTGCACTGCGGCGGCGTGCCAGGCGCCCCTTTGACGCACAGCGCGAAGGCTTTGTCGGCGGCCCGGGCGTGCTTCTGCAGGCCGGTGATGCTGGGGTTCTCGGCCACCCAGAAGTCGTGGCCGAGGCCCGGTTCGAGGGCGATGTTGCTGTCCGATTCGCCGGCGAAGTAGCTGGAGATCATCCCCGCCCCGGCGACCCCGGTCGGCCGGTAGAAGTTGCGGGTCGGGTGCAGCGTCCAGACCTTGCCTTCCTTTTCGGTCCGCAACAGGGCACCGGCGGTGAAGTCGAGCTTGTTGATGCTCGCCGTCGGGCGCACGTAGGTCACCTTGTAGCCGTCGACCACCGCGCTTTCGCCCGGCTTCAGTTCGAACTGGCGGTTGGTCTGGAAGCTCGAGGAGGCGGCGATTCCGATCAGCAGGACGGCGATCCCGACGTGGACGATGTAGCCGCCGTAGCGGCGCCGGTTGCGGGCCACCAGGGCGATCAGCGCGCCGGCCATCGAGCCGCCGGAGAGGCGGCGGCGGGCGGCGGCCCCGGTCCAGAACTCCTGCGCCAGGCCGGCCAGGGCGAAGGCGGCGAAGGTGAACAGGGCAAGCGCCCAGGGCCTGTTCCCGGCGTCGGTGAAGACGGCGAGCAGCACCAGCGAGACCGCGGCGACGGCCAGCGGCAGGCGGAAGATCCGTTTGGCGCGGGCCCAGGTGACCCGACGCCAGGCGAGCAGCGGGCCGATCGCCGTGAAGAGGACCAGGAGGATCGCCAGCGGCGTCGTGTAGCGGTCGAACCACGGGGCCGCCAGCGAGGCCTTGCTGCCGGTGAACAGTTCGGAGATCAGCGGGAAGAAGGTGCCCCAGAAGATCACCGCGGTCATCCCGACCAGCAGCAGGTTGTTGACCAGGAAGACCGACTCGCGGGAGATCAGCGAGTCGATCCGCTTCGGCGAGCGCAGGTCGTCGAGCCGGGAGACGATCAGCAGCGTCGAGCCGACGACGACGACGCCGATCAGGGCGAGAAGGTAGGGGCCGACCGTGTTGTCGCCGAAGGCGTGGATCGACTGCAGGACGCCGGAGCGGACGAGGAAGGTGCCGAGCAGCGCCATCGAGAAGGTGCCGACGACCAGGCAGGCGTTCCAGACTTTCAGCATCCCGCGCTTCTCCTGGACCATGATCGAGTGCAGGAAGGCGGTGCCGAGCAGCCAGGGCATCAGGGCCGCGTTCTCCACCGGGTCCCAGGCCCAGTAGCCGCCCCACCCGAGCTCGGTGTAGGACCAGCGGGCGCCGAGCAGGAGACCGAAGCCGAGGAAGGTCCAGGCGATCAGGGCGAAGCGGCGGGTGGCGCGGATCCATTCCGCGTCGAGCTTGCGGGTCACCAGGGCGCCGATCGCGAAGGCGAACGGCACGGTGAAGGCCACGTACCCCGAGTAGAGCATCGGCGGGTGGATCATCATGCTCGGGTGCTGCAGCAGCGGGTTGAGCCCGATCCCGTCGGCGGGCGCCGGGTTCAGGGTCGAGAAGGGGTTGACGTCGGGCGCGAAGAGCATCAGCCCGGTGAAGAAGGCGGCGATGCCCATCATCACCGCGGTCGCGTAGGGGACCAGCTCGCGCAGCCGGTTGCGGGTCGTGTAGAGGGCGACGCCGGCGGCGATCGAGAGCACCCAGGACCAGAGCAGCAGCGAGCCTTCCTGGCTCGACCACATCGCCGCCAGCTTGTAGTACCAGGGGGTCTCGATCGAGGAGTGTTCCTGGACGATCTTGAACGAGAAGTCGTTGCTGGCGAAGGAGATCTCGATGATCACCACGCAGGCGGTGACGAGGGCGACCAGCACGTAGACGAGGCGGCGGGAGAGGTCGACGCGGCGCTGGTTGCCGTGGCGACCGGCCAGCGCCAGCACCGCCGAGCCGACGGCGGCGAGGAAGGCCAGCACCAGCAGGGCGCTGCCGACGCTAGCCATTACTGGTGGCCGAGTACTTCGAGGGGCATTTGGTGATCAGCGTTTCCGGTTCGCCGACGAAGGTCCCGTCTCTTTCGAGGCTGCCGGTGAGGACGATCTCGCGGCCGCCGCGGAACGGGTCGGGGACGGTTCCCGTGTAGCTGACCGGGAGGCTCTGCCCCTTGCCTTCGCGGTCGACCACCTGGAAGTCGATGCTGTCGGTGCCGTGGTGACGGATGGAGCCGGGCACCACTTCGCCCGTCATCTCGGCCTTCGTCCCCGGTGCGGCGCCGAGCAGCTGCGAGGGCTCCTTGGCTTCGGTCGAAGCGGAGAAGGAGGTGTAGATCAGGGCCACCGCGAGGAGCACGGCGACGCTGAGCGCGACCACGAGCCGGATCTTGCGCTTGCGTTGGGGGTCCACGTGCAGAAGGGATTATCGCAAGACGGTTGGGGGAGCGCGTGGGCGGGGGTCGGCGGACGCGCTT
>DASVWP010000202.1:0-3431 GCA_036393155.1 Solirubrobacterales bacterium
GGCCCTGCCCGTCGCCGAGCTGATCGACCGCACCGGCTTCAGCGTCGTCGACTTCGCGGGCAGCTCCCACATGGAGGTGCTGATCAAGTACGCGCGGGAGAACGCCTGGGAAGGCCTCGACCTGATCCGCGAGCAGGTCCACCGCACGCCGATGCGCGGCGGCATGCGCGGCAACGCCTGCATCTCCTTCGGCGTTTCGCCCGACGCCCTGATGGACCTCTGGATGCGGCGCCTCAACGAGCACGGGGTGCGCTCGTTCTGGATCTACGACGTCCTCTACGGCATCGACAAATGGGCCCGCCTCGCCCGCGTCGCCAAGGAGTACGGCTCCGAGGTCGTCGGCACCGTCTTCTACACCGTCTCGCCCGTCCACACCGACGACTACCTGGCCGCCAAAGCGGCCGAGATCGCCGCCGTCCCGGACATCGACGGCGTCCTCTTCTACGACACCGCCGGCGTCCTCGAGGTCGAGCGGCTGCGCACCCTGCTGCCGAAGATCGTCGCCGCCGCGGCGCCGAAGCCGGTCGAGATCCACGCCAACAACCTGATGGGCACCTCGGGGCTCACATATATGGAGGCGATCCGGCACGGGGTGAGCGTCCTGCACACCGCCAGCCGCTCGATGGCCAACGGCCCCTCGGTTCCCTCGACCGAGAGCGTGGTCCGCAACCTCGAGCTGCTCGGCGTCGAGCACGGTCTCGACACCACCCTCCTGCCGCCGGTCGAGGAGCATTTCCGCCGCGTCGGTCGCGCCGCAGGCTTCCTCGTCGACCAGGTCAGCGAGTACGACCTCTTCAACGTCACCCACCAGGTGCCGGGCGGGATGGTCGGGACGCTGAAGGCGCAGCTCGTCCAGCACGGGATGAGCCACCGGCTGGACGAGGTGCTGGCCGAGACCGGCGAGGTGCGCCGCGAGCTCGGCTGGCCGGTGATGGCGACCCCGCTCTCCCAGCTGGTCGGGACCCAGGCGGTGCTGAACGTGGTCACCGGCAAGCGCTACGAGCTGGTCCCCGACGAGGTCGTCGCCTACGCCGCCGGCCACTACGGCGAGCCGCCGGCGCCCCTGGACCCCGCGGTGCTGGAGCGGATCATGGCCGCCGAGAACGCCGCCCGCGTCCTCGCCAGCCCGCCCGAGCAGCCGAGCCTGGAGGAGCTCCGCGCCCGCCACGGCACCGGTCCCGGCGAGGACGACCTGCTGATCCTGCGGGCGCTGATCCCCCAGAGCGACATCGAGGCGATGCGGGCCGCCGGCCCGGTGCGCCGCGACTACCCGCTGGCCGCGCCCGCGGTCGAGGAGCTCCGCCACCTGATCGAGACCGTCAAGACCCCCTTCGTCCACCTCGCCACCGAGCGATGGGCGATGCAACTGCGCAGATAAAGGCCGGGCTCGGGAAGCCGGCGACAGAGAGGAATAGAGATGTCAGAGACCGTTAACCGCGCCCACCGCCTTCGCCGCCGCCCCAGCGGCGACCTCGCCGACGGCGACCTCGAGCTGGTCACCGAGGAGATCCCCGAGCTGACCGACGGCCAGGCCCTGGTCCGCACCGAGCTGCTGTCCCTCGACCCGACCAACCGGATCTGGATGAGCGACATCAAGGGCTACATGCCGCCGGTGCCGATCGACGCGGTGATGCGCGGCCTCGGGATCGGCGAGGTGGTCGAGTCCCGGCGCGAGGACATGCCGGTCGGCGCCAAGGTCTCCGGCTTCCTCGGCTGGCAGGAGTACTGCCTGGCCGACGACTCCCTCCTGGAGGCGCCGCTCTCGGTCCTCCCCGACCCGCTGCCGGCGCCGCTGCCCGCCTTCCTCGGCGCCCTCGGCCACACCGGGGTCACCGCCTACGTCGGGATGGAGATCGGCGACGTCAAGGAGGGGGAGACCGTCGTCGTCTCCGCCGCCTGCGGGGCGGTCGGCTCGGTCGCCGGCCAGATCGCCAAGGAGCGCGGGGCGCGCGCGGTGGGGATCGCCGGCGGGCCGGAGAAGTGCCGCCACGCGGTCGAGGCCCTCGGGTACGACGCCTGCGTCGACCACCGCGCCGCCGACTGGCGCGAGCAGCTCGACGCCGCCACCCCCGACGGCGTCGACGTCGACTTCGAGAACGTCGGCGGCGAGATCATGGACCACGTCCTCGGCCGCCTCAACATCGGCGCCCGCATCCCCCTCTGCGGGATGATCTCCGAATACAACGCCTACACCGGCGAGAATTCCTCCGCCGGCCTGAAGAACATCGGCCAGCTGATCATGATGCGCGCCACCATGACCGGCTTCCTCGTCCTCGACTACGCCGACCGCTTCGAAGAGGCGATCGGCTACCTCGCCGGCCTGCTCGGCGAAGGCAAGCTCCGCTACGACGAGACGGTCGTCGAGGGCGGCATCGCCGCCGCCCCCGACGCCTACCGCCAGCTCTTCACCGGCACCAACGTCGGCAAGCTCCTGCTCCGCGTCGCGGAGTAGGAGCGCGGTGTCGCACCAGTGTTACACTCGCTGCGTGCCCACCAAGCGTCGCCGACACGCAGTCACCGAGACCCCTCCCGTGGAAGCTGCTCTCGAGCAGCTCCGCGGCGAGCTCGGCCGCGACCGCATCGACCTCGGCGAGCTGGTGGTCATCGGCGCCAACGTGAAGCTCGCCGAGCTGCGAGCCGCCCGGAACGACCGGGAGACGCGCCGCAGGCGCCTTGCCGATCGCATCCGCCGCCGGGAGCCGCCGCCTGTCGATCGGGAGGCGGCAGAAGAAGCCAAGCGGCTCTGGGCGCGCTATTGACCGCCTCCACCCTGCTGATCGACAGCTCCGCCTGGGCGCGGTTGTGGGACGACGCGATACCGGTCTCGCGGGCGAATGAGATCGCGGAAGACCTCGAAGAAGGGAGACTCGCGGTCTGCCTCCCGTTCATCCTGGAGTCAGGGTTTTCCGCTCGCAACGCAGAAGAGCATCGTCGGCTGGTCGATGAGTTTGCGGCCATGCCGAAATACCCGATCACCGAGGAGGTCGAGCGGCGAGCGCTCGAAGCCCAGGCCCAGCTCGCGCGCGTAGGTCACCATCGGATATCGCCCAGCGACATCATCATCGCCGCCCTGGCCGACCGCCACGAACTCGGCATCCTCCACTACGACGGCGACTTCGACCTGGTCGTCGAGAAGACCGATCTCGAATTCCATAGCGAGTGGCTGATGCCCCGCGGTTCGCTCTAACCACGGGGCTCCTGAGCCCGCCGGGGCCGGGCTCAGCGCCAGCGCACCCGGTCGCCGCTGAGGCCGACCGCCAGCGGCCGGTGCGGCAGGTGCTTCTTGTAGTAGCAGGGGCAGGGGTTGTCCTCGCAGGCGATCCCGTCATGGTCCGCGTCGAGGCGGTCTGGGTCGTAGCGCGGGCCGCCATGCCTGAGGAAGAAGAACTGCGCGGCGCGCTGGGTGGGGAAGTCCGAGCAGTCCCTGTCGC
>DASVWP010000203.1:0-10419 GCA_036393155.1 Solirubrobacterales bacterium
GGCGAGGACGACCTGGTCGAACTCCTCGCTCTCGCAGCCGTCGGCCTCGACCCGCACCGCCTCCGCCAGCCGCTCGATCCGCCGCACCGGCGCGCCCAGCCGCGCCCGCTCGCGCCACGGCTCGCAGATCGCCTCGACGTAGCGGCGCGAGCCGCCGCGGACGGTCCGCCAGCGTGGCCGGTCGCGCAGGCTGTACATGCCGTGATTGTCGAAGAACTCGGCCAGGAAGCTGGCTGGGAAGCTCCACATCTGCGCGGGGTCCGCCGACCAGACGGCGCTCGCCTGGGGGACGATCAGTCGCTCGACGAAGTGGCGCGAGAAGCCGCGCTCCTCGAGCCAGTGGCCGAGCGAGGGGGCGGTGCCGTTCATCCCGATCAGCGACCGGGCCTCGCGGTTGAAGCGCCGCCAGTCGCGCAGCATCCGCAGGAAGGCGGGGTCGAGCAGGTGCGAGCGGCGGGCGAAGAGGCCGCGCGGCGTCCCCGCATACTCGAAGCCGCCGCGCCCGTCGGAGACCGAGAAGCTCATGTGGGACGGCTGCGTGGCGACCCCGAGCTCGTCCAGCAGGGCTTCGAAGTGAGGGTAGTTGCGGTCGTTGAAGACGATGAAGCCGGTGTCGACCCAGTGAGTGCCCTCGGGCGAGTCGACCGGCACGGTGTGGGTGTGGCCGCCGAGGCGGTTCCCCGCCTCGTAGACGGTGATCTTGTGCTCGCGGTGCAGCCGGTGCGCGGCCACGAGCCCGGAGATGCCGGTGCCGACGATCGCGATCCTCATCAGCCCCCACTACGGAGACCCCCACCGATCGGATGCATCCCGGTGAGAACGCACTACCTCCCGCATAGCGGGCGGTAGTGCGTTCTCGGCGGGCGGTGGGAGGAAGTGCGTTCTCAGCCGTAGGGGCGGTAGATCATCTTGTAGCCGAGTAATTCGGTCACGGTCTGGAAGCCGTAGCCGCGGGCGCGCAGCGTGTCGATGACCTGGGGCAGCGCGGCCAGCGTCTCGCCGCGCGGGCCGCCGCCGTCGTGCATGAGGATGATCGAGCCGGGCTGGGCGTGGCCGACGATGTTGGAGTAGATCGCGGCGGTGCCGGGGGTCGACCAGTCGCGGGGGTCGACGTCCCAGTTGATCGTCCGCATGCCGAGGCTGCCGGCGGTGGCGACGACGCTCGAGTTGACGGCGCCGCCCGGCGGCCGGAACAGGCAGGGAGTGAAGTGGGTGATCGAGGCGACCAGCGACTGGTCCCCGGCGATCTGCGAGTAGCCGGGGTATTCGACGTGGTTCATCGTGTGGTCGCCGATCTCGTCGCCTTCGGCGAGGATCCGGCGCATCACGTCTTCCCGGCCGGCCATCTCCTGGCCGACCTCGAAGAAGGTGCCGGGGACGCCCTTTTCGCGCAGCACGTCGAGGAAGCCTTCGGTGTATTCGCTGGGGCCGTCGTCGAAGGTGAGGGCGACGACCTTGCGGCTTCGCGGCCCGTTGAAGACGAGCCCCGGGGTGCCGCCGGTGCAGCCGACCGCCCGCACCGGGCGCAGGCGGAAGGCGTTGGCTCCCTTGGCCGGCAGCGCTTCGGCGCAGGCGCCGCCGGGCTGGCAGCCGGGGCTCTGGAGGATGCGCCAGGCGTAGCGGTGGGGAGTGAGGCCGGCGTCGCCCGGGACCAGGGCGGCGACCAGCTTGGTCGACTTCGGACGCTTGACGGTGGCCCGGACCGCGGTCTTCTCCACCGGCCTGCCGCCGGCGTCGACGGCGACGATGCCGAGCCGGCGGTGCGCCTTGGGACCGCCGAAGCAGAGCCGCCGTTCGCCCGCCTGCCCCTTGCGGGAGAGGCTGAGGCAGAGGTAGCGGGCGGCGGCGCGGCGGGTGTCGGGGCGCGCTTCGAGGTCGGCGAGCGGGACCGGGGCGGAGGTGCGGACGCTGAGGATCAGCTGCCGGCCGGCCTGCGAGAGCCGGGCGTCCAGCAGGCGCGGGCCGCGCGCCTGGGCGGCGGCGGGGAGCACGACAACGGCCGCCCCGAGGAGGGCGAGCGCGCACAGGATCTTGCGGGGTCTGGGGATCAGCGGAGGCCGGGGTGGAGGTACGCGACGCTGTCCATGTTAAGGCCGCTTTCACCGGCCGGAGCTGTCGGTCCCCTACCGTGTTGGGAGCTGAAGTGAGGTTCGGAAGCATCCAAAGGCGACGCCTTCCGCTGGCGCTGCTGGCGCTTCTCGGCGCCCTCGTCCTGCTGGCGCAGGTCGCGTCTCCGGCTGCCGCGATCACCGGCGGCGCGGGTCGCGAAACGGGTGGCGCCGGGGGCGAAACCGGCGGCGCCCCGGGTGAAACCGGTGGAGCCGGGGGCGAACTCGAAGAAGCGCCGGTCGAACAGGCGCCGCCGCTCAGCAACACCGCCTTCGACCGCCAGGGGATGTGGATCTGGTACGTCTCGCACTCCGAGGGCGGCAGCGTCCCGGCGATCATCGCCCGCGCCAAGGCCAACGGCATCGGCACCGTCTACGTCAAGGCGGCCGACGGCGCCGGCGTCTGGAGCCAGTTCAACACCGCCCTGGTCTCCGCCCTGCACCACGCCGGGATCGACGTCTGCGCCTGGCAGTTCGTCTACGGCAACGCGCCGGTCGCCGAGGCCCGGGTCGGCGCCGCGGCGGTGAAGAAGGGCGCCGACTGCCTGGTGATCGACGCTGAGAGCGAATACGAGGGCAAGTACGCCGCCGCCGACCGTTACATCCGCACCCTGCGCGCGCTGATCGGCGAAAACTTCCCGCTCTCCCTCGCCGGCTTCCCCTACGTCGACTATCACCCCTCGTTCCCCTACTCGGTCTTCCTCGGCCCCGGCGGCGCCCAGTACAACCAGCCGCAGATGTACTGGAAGGCGATCGGCACCTCGGTCCGCACGGTGTACGAGCACACCTACCTCTACAACCGCATCTGGGGCCGCCCGATCTACCCGGTCGGGCAGACCTACGAAGCGCCGGGGACGGCCTCGCTGCGGCTCTTCCGCCGCTTCGCCGCCAGCTTCGGCGGCCACCCGCCGAGTTGGTGGGACTGGCAGGAAACGGGCGGCGCCGAGTGGGGCGCGCTGCGCACGGCGAGCGCCCTGCGGCCGGTCACCGGCTACCGCCCGAACCTCACCCAGCCGCTGCTCAAGCGCGGCAGCAAGGGCGACATGGTGGTCTGGGCGCAGGAGCACCTGAACGCGACCGGCGCCGAACTGCCGGTCAACGGGATCTACGGCAAGCTGACGGTGCGCGCGGTCAAGGAATTCCAGGAAGCCCATGGGTTGCCGGCCGACGGCCAGATCGGGACGACGACCTGGAACGCGCTGCTGGCCGTGGCTCCGGAACGGGTCCAGTGGTCGGCGGCGCGGCGGGCGCGGGCGCGGCCGCGGGCCGCGACGAGCCGGGTCGAGCCGGCGCACCGGCCGCTCTCCGCCTCGCTGCCGGCGAAGCGGTACGAGATCCCGGTCTCGGGCGCGGGCACTCCCTGAGGGTCAGCTGGCCGGTGGGCGTGGCGCACGGCGCTAACGCGCCAGCCGCGTTTCGAGCCGGCCGAGGGTCGGCGACTCGACCACGACCACGTCGCCGTCCTTGATCCAGACCCGCGGGTCGCGGCCCATGCCGACGCCCTCGGGCGTGCCGGTGGCGACGATGTCGCCGGGCTCCAGCGTCATCAGCGAGGAGAGGCGGGAGAGCAGCGCGCGGATGCCGAAGATCAGGTCGGCGGTCGAGGAGGACTGCATCTCCTCGCCGTTCAGGGTCAGCCGGATCCCGATCGCCTCGGGTGGGCCGGCCTCATCGGGGGTGACGAGCCAGGGACCGCACGGCGCCGCGCCGTCGAACACCTTGCCGGGCATCCACTGCGGCGTCGCGCCCTGCAGGTCGCGGGCCGAGAGGTCGTTCAGCAGCGTGTAGCCGGCGATGTGGTCGAGCGCGTCGGCCTCGGGGACGTCCTTGGCGCGGCGGCCGACGACGAAGGCGACCTCGGCCTCGTAGTCGACCTTGTCGCTGTTGGCCGGCAGCGTCACCGTGTCGCCGGGGGCCGCGAGGGCGTTGCGGTACTTGGCGAAGATGGTCGGGCTCTGCGGCGGCTCCATCCCGACCTCGGCCGCGTGCCGGCCGTAGTTGAGCCCGATGCAGATGATCTTGTCCGGGTCGGGGATCGGCGGCAGCAGCCTCACCGCCGAAAGCGGGTGCGACGGCGCGCCAGTGTCCCCGAGCGCCGCCCGCAGGTCCTCGACCCGCCCGGCCGCGAGCAGCTCGCGTAGGCTGCCCCGGTGCGGCTCGCCGACCGCCGCCCAGGCGTCGAGGACCCGCTCGTCCTCGAGCAGCCCCGCCCGCGCCCCGTCACCGGCGTCGAAGGTCACCAGTCGCATGCCCGGAGCCTAGTGAGTCTCACATTCATGCCGCCTCGGGGGCAGGCTCCAGCCCCTCGGCCGAGCCCTCGCGCTCGATCTCGCCCTCGCGGACCAGCCAGAGGGCCAGCGCCGCGCCGGCGAAGGAGAGCAGGGCGCCGAGCAGCAGGATCTCGTTGAGCCCGTGCAGGAAGCCCTGTTCGGCGGCGTTGCGGACCACCGAGCGGGCGCCCGGGGGCACCGCGGCGACGGCCTGGTGCAGCGCCCCGCCGGAGGTCGCTTCGACCAGCTGGCGAGCCTGCGTGTGGTCGACTGCCCCGGCCGCCACCTGCTGCGTCTTGGCGGCCCCGGCGCCGAGGAAGATCGCGCCCCAGGCGGCGATCCCGACCGCGATCCCGACCTGGCGGAAGGTGTCGTTGATCCCCGCCGCCATGCCGCTGCGCTCTTTCGGCACCACGCTGAGGGCGACGTCGGCGACCACCGGGTTCAGCAGCCCAACGCCGGTGCCGGCGATGAGGAAGCCGACCAGCAGCGCCGTCCAGTCGGAGTGGATGTTCAGCCCCGTGGTGACGAGCAGCCCCATGCCGCAGAGGGCGAGGCCGGCGCTCATCAGGTAGCGGGCCTGGACCTTGGCCAGCGCCATCCCGGCCAGCGGCGCGGCGATGAACGAGGAGACCGTGATCGGCAGGTAGCGGACGCCGGCTTCGATCGGCGAGTAGCCGAGGAAGCTCTGCAGGTAGAGGGTCAGGTAGAGGAACAGCGCGAACAGCGAGCCGGAGACCGCGAAGGCGGCCAGCTGCACGCCGGTGAAGGCGCGCCGCCGGAACAGGCCCAGCGGCAGCATCGGCTCGGCGACCCGCCGCTCGATCGCCGCGAAGGCGGCCAGCAGCACCGCCGCGGCGGCGAACAGGCTGACGATCAGCGGGCTGCCCCAGCCCTCGTCGTTGCCGCGGACCAGCGCCAGCACCAGCAGGAAGAGGGCGGTGGAGAAGCTGAGCAGGCCGGCCCAGTCGATCCGGGTCGCGTCGGGGTCGCGCGACTCGGCGAGCTTCCAGTAGGTGACGGCGATCGCCGCCAGGCCGATCGGCACGTTGAGCAGGAAGACCGACTGCCAGCCGAAGCCGTCGGTCAGCAGGCCGCCGAGCAGCGGCCCGATCGCCACCGAGATGCCGATCGTCGCCCCGTAGACGCCCATCGCCATGCCGCGCTCGGCGCCGCTCGGGAACTCCTGGGCGACGAGGGCGAGGGAGACGGCGAACATCACCGCGCCGCCGATGCCCTGCAGGCCGCGGGACAGGTTGAGGAAGGTCGGGTCGGGCGCTAGCGCGCAGAGCAGCGAGGCGAGGGAGAAGATCGCCAGGCCGATCGCGAAGACGCGGCGGCGGCCGAGCCGGTCGGCCAGCGAGCCGGCGGTCAGCACCAGGGCCGCGAGGGAGAGGGCGTAGGCGTCGATGACCCACTGCAGGTCGGTGAAGCTGCCGCCGAGGTCGCGGCGGATCGCCGGCAGCGCCGTGTTGACCACGGTGATGTCCAGCAGCAGCATGAAGGTCGCCACGCAGACCGCGCCGAGCGTCCACCACTTGCGGTTGTCTTGGGTGAGGTCCATTTGGGTCTCCTGCTCGTCGGGTAGAATTTGTAAGGGAACCTTGTCAGGCACCCTGACCAGGCGACCTTATCAGGAGACCTGACGAAATGCCACGCGACCCTGGAACGAGATGACCAAAGCAAGCGAGAAACCAGCCACCCGCATCCCCCTGTCGGGTCTGCTCGACGTCGCCCTCGAGGCGATGCTGGGCGAGTTCCGCACCGACCTCGGGGACTCCGCCTTCCAGGACATTCGCCCGACCCACGGCTGCGTCTTCCGCTTCGTCCGCGACGACGGCATGCGGCTGACCAAGCTCGCCGAGCTCGCCCACATCACCAAGCAGTCGGCGGGCGAGATCGTCGACGACCTGGCCAGCCGCGGCTACGTCGAGCGCGTCCCCGACCCGGCCGACAGGCGGGCGAAGCTGATCTGCCTCACCGACCGCGGCCGCGAGGCCCAGACCTTCGGCTTCACCCTCTTCGCCGAGGTCGAAAAGCGCTGGATGGAGCGCTACGGCCGCGAGCGGGTCGAAGCCCTGCGCGAGACCCTCGAAGACATCGCCAGCCACGAAGCCCCCGAGGCCGTGCCCGAGCTGCACCGCCCGGAGCTGGCAGACGTCTGACCGTCCCGCGCGCCGCCGCGCGCAGCCTGCCCCCACCCGCTAGATTTCGCTGTCCGGGCCGGAACCCCAAGTCCAGCCCGCCCCATCCCGGGGGCGTAGCTCAGTTGGTTAGAGCGCCGGCCTGTCACGCCGGAGGTCGCGGGTTCGAGTCCCGTCGCTCCCGTATCGGCGATCCGCTTTGTAGAGCGGAATGCCGCCCTGATTATTCGCCGAGGCGTTCGCCCGATGGGTACCGGCATGGGTACCCATGTGGCGGAAGGACTTCATCAGATGATGGGATCGGGACGAAGCTCGTGCCGCAAGTGAGAGGCATTGAGCGGCGAGGCGCGAGGCAAAGGACCGGAACTACGTCAGCCGCATATAGGTACACTCGTGGCGCATCCCGGTGATCGACCCGGACGGCACAGGAAAGGGGAACGTGTGGTGGGGAGTTCGAGGCAGGTCACTTTGGCCACGGAAAAGATGTGCCTCAGGGGCGGAAGGCAGTCGCTCGGCCTGAACCTCCGTCGGAGTTGCCATTGGGCAAGTGCGGGGTTTGTCCGACTTGGTCCACCGTCCGTCCCGATCTTCGATTAGGGTCGCGATGTGGCATCTGCAAAAAGGCATCCGCCACTTCTTCGGTCGGCGCTCCATACTGCCCTCCATGCCTGATCTGGATCCGCAAGAGTTGGAGCGTCTGCGCAACCGCCTCGAGGTTCTCGTCGTAGATCTCGACCGGACCCTAGGCGGCCTCTCCGAGGAGGCCCGCAGCTTTTACGCGGAGGCCGAGCAGTCGGTGATCGACGCGCGGCGCAAGGCAGAGACCCACGAGGGTCTCCTGCAGGTCAACTGACCCGCACCGATTTCCCGTGCATCCCTGGGTTCCAGACACCCACGGCTGGACTTATCGTCCCCGCAGCGATGCGGAGTGGCTGGACATTTCGGCCGCGTACGGTGCCGGCCCGGGCTCTCCGCTCGCCCGTGTTCTCGGCGTCGCGCGCGAAGGTGGCTGCCGCACCGTGGTGGTGGAGAACCGCTACATCGATGTCGACTACCGCAGCGAGTACTCGGCTTTCTGGTCGCTGAAGTTTGACGCCCGCTCACCCTTTTGTCATCGCCTCCACTTTTTCACTGCGGAGCTCGATGACGATGCGCTCTTCAGGCTGCCGAAAGCGCCGGGCTATCTCGGCTACTCAGTGGTGCGACCGGTTGAGTATGGGCGGGTGGGGCGGACCGTGCTGGCCCCGCCACCCCACCTGGGCTCGGCTACGCTGACCGAGGTCAACGATGCGGTTACCCTCTTCGGCAACCTGCTCAAGGTCCGCGGCGTGCCCTTCTGTGAGCAGGATTCCGAGTTCTTGCGCTGCGCCCAAGCGGCCGCCTGGATCTGCCACTACACGGCCGCTCGCCACGGTCAGGTCGGCCGGCGGAGCACCGCCCAGATTGTCGAGCTGAGTCCGACGATGCTCTCGCCCGAGCGCGCCCTTCCCTCGCAGGGAATGACCCTGAACCAGTTGCAGGCAGTGTTCGGGTCTTTGAACCAGCCGGCGATGTTCTACGGGCTCTCGAATATGCCGCGGGTTCCAGGTGTACCTGATTCGTCGCCGCCAGCTGAGCATCCAAATGCTCCACCCGGCCTCTGGGACAAGCGGATGCTGAGCGTCATCTGCCGCTATCTGAATTCTGGCTTCCCGGTCCTGATCGGCGCCCAGGATCATGCCTTCGTCCTCGTCGGCTGGTTCCGTGACGAAGACGGCAGGACGGTGTTTGTCGCCTGCGATGACCAAGTCGGGCCCTACGAGGTGATCGCCGATCCTTTCGCGCACTACAAGGCGCCCTGGGACAGCATCATGATCCCGTTGCCACCGCGGGTCTTCCTGAGCGGCGAGTCCGCCGAGGGCAAGGCACACTCGGTCTTCAGGTCCGTCTTCGAGCAGACCGAAGAGCTGGGCGATATGGCGGAGCGACTGATGGCAGAAGAGATCGTTCTGCGCACGGTGTTACTGGAAGGCGCGGAGCTTAAGCGGCGGGTTGAGACCCTGACCAGCTCCGAGGAGGTCCTGCGGCTGATCCGCTACGCCCGCCTGCCGCACTGGGTCTGGGTGGTGGAGGCACACGACAAGAGCCTGTGCGCGACGGGCCCCTGCGTCGTGGCGACCGCGATCTTTGACGGCACCTCCTACGACCGCAGCCCACCGGTCGACATTCTTAGTGTTCCGGGTTTGGTCGCCGTCTACCCGCCCGACCAGGGCGCGGTGAGCACCGGCGACGGCAGTGCGGAAGCCTCCGGGTCGCTACTCAGCGTGCACTGAGGAGGGCTGGCTGCGGCGCCTCGAGCCGCACCCGCCGGCCGAACCGGGTAGCCCGGCGCTCGCTCGCCATCAGGAAGTGGCAACGGCCATTGAAGAAAGCCTCGAGGACGAACTTGCGCTGGGTGCCGCCGAAATCAGGCAGACCGACGGTCGTCGACGGCGGGATCGTCTCGCACCGGGAGCGCAGCAGAAGCTCGCCCACCGTGCTTGGCACGCCGCCCGCGCTCAGGCGAGGCGCGCCGTCGGGGAGGATGGTGAGGAAGCTGGCGAAGCGGCGGCGGAAGTTGGGCGATTCGATACAGCGCCATACCGGTAGCCGCCCGTCGGCCCGGTGGCGGACGCCGAGGATCGCCAGGGCGACGGCGCTTGGATGCTCCTCGGCGTAGTAGTGGACAGTGGCGTGAATCGAGGCGCCGTACTCCTCCGACAGCGCGATCGGGGTCGCGATCGATACCTGCTCGCGAAGCGCTCGCCGGTGGAACCGACCGCCCTGGAAGATCAGTTGGCCTGCCCCGTAGTTGGCCTCCGCCTCAACCCCGGGGTACAGCTCGCGAAATAGGGTCGACTCGTTGTCTAGGCGAAGGATCTCGCCGTGCCAGCCGCACATCGCATGGGCCGCCTCGTGCCCGTTGGTCCATGTCTGGCGCACCGGCACTTGCCCGCGGTCGATGAAGACCACCCGCTGGTCGGGTAGCAGGGCGCCAAGGACCCGTGAGAACGCTGCGGGCGCCTTCGCCCGCACTGCCGCGGGCAACTCGCTGATGTCGATCCGCTCCTCAATCCCCACCGCCGCCTGCACGGCGGCCAATGGGGTCGGCAGAACATCAACCACGTCGGCCCGACGCAATGCGTCCTCGGCAAGGCGGGCGATCCTCTCGCGCGTATGGAGACTCGGTTCAGCCACCATCTCCCCGTTTGAGTCGGGCGATGAAGTCGAGAACCTGATTCTGCTCCTTGGGCGAAAGCTCCCCCATAGTGCGCAGTGCTACCGACATTCGCTGTCGTTCGCGACCGGGGGTGTTCTGCCTCTCGCCATAGCCGGCGAGCTCGAGCAGCTCGTAGTAGTCGAGGCCGTAGAGCTCGGCCAGCGCGAAGAGCATCGCCGGGTCGGGCTTGGTAATGACATTGTTCTCCAACTGGCTTACGTGGGCGTTCTTGACCCCCGTGCGCGCCTCCACCTCGCGCAGCGTCAACCCGCTCTCTTCGCGGGCCGCCTTCAAGACGTCCCCCAGTCGTCGTCTTGGCATGCAGCTCCTTTCGTCGGTCACCTTCGGGAGCATAGCGCAGCTTGCTAAGGCGCTTTGCGCTAAGCGCCTGAGCAACTGCTAAGGTAATTAGCAAGGTCCTCCGGGATAAGCCGGAGGCGCAAGAAGAAGGAGGGCCGCCGTGGAGGCGACCGCAAAGAAGGAGAAGCTCGTCACCGTCACCCTGATCGTCAAGGAAGGCGAAACCGAAAGGGAGGAAACGAGGCAGGTGCCGAAGGGCAAGACCGAAGTCGCCGTGCTGAAGACCGAGCTCGGGGTGGCCCCCGAGGACTCCCTCTGGGTGATCCAAGCGGGCGGAAAGCCGAAGCAGCTTGCCGACC
>DASVWP010000204.1:0-2325 GCA_036393155.1 Solirubrobacterales bacterium
CACGAAGGTGCAGGTGCAGGGGGCGCTCCGCCGCGACGCCCGGCTGCGCGAAGAGATCCGGCTGCTCAAGCAGGACGCGGCCGCGTTCGCGCGCAACAGCCAGGAGCGGCAGATCATGAACACGCTGACCGCCCAGAAGCAGCTGGAGCTGTCCCGCTCCCTCGGCGTCACCAGCGCCGAGTCGGCCAGGCTGCAGAAGGCGGCGGGCCGCTCGAACAAGGAGATGCAGCGCGGCTTCCGAGGCGCCCTCGCCGGCACCGGCCTGTTCCGGTCGCTGGGCCGGGCGCTCGCGTTCGCCTCCGGCGGCTTCCTGATCTTCGCCACCGCGGCACAGTTCGTGTCCGGCTCGATCACCGCCGCCCGCGAATGGGCCAAGACGCAGGCGCGCCTGTCCGCCCAGTTCAAGGCCAACAAGCAGGACCTGGGCAGCTACCGGGACGAGATCGAGCGGGTCGCGACGGAGACCTCGAAGCTGTACGGGTTCACGAAGAACGAGCTCGTGGCCGGGTTCGTGCTCGCCTTCCGCCAGACCCAGAAGGTGGGGGTCGGGCTCAGGATCATGAAGGACGCCGTGATGATGGCCCGCGCGACCGGCAGGCCGTACCAGCAGATGGTGCTCGGCCTGACGAAAGCCTACGGCGGCATGACAACCGCGCTCCGCCGCGCCGGCATCCTCGTCCCCGCCGGCGCGAAGGGGATGGAGGTGCTCGCCTACGCGGAGAAGCGGTTCGCCGGCCAGGCCCTCGCCGGCACGACGGCCGCCGAGCGCTTCCACGCCCAGCTCTACAACATGGAGGAAGCCGCCGGCCGGGTGCTGCTGCCGACGGTCGAGCATCTGATCGGCCGCCTGGCCGACTGGATGGGGAACACGAAGAACCAGATCGGCGTGCAGCGCCAGTTCAAGGAGATCCTGTCCGGGGTCGGGGGCGTGGTGAAGGTGCTCGCCAAGATCGTCGAGACGGTGACCGGGGCGCTGGGCGGCTGGGCGAACGCGATCCCGATGATCGTCGGCGGCTGGCTCGCCCTGAAAGTCGTCGGTGTCGCGACCGCGACCGCCCTCAAGGTCGCCAACATCGCAGCCTCCGTCGCCTCTGTCGCCGCCTGGCGCTCTGGGGCGACCGCGATCGAGGGCGCCAACGTCGCCGCCGCCGCGGCGACCGCGGCCGCCTGGAAGGCTGCCCTGATCTCGACCGGGATCGGCGCGATCGCCGTCGCCGCCGGCGTCGCCGCCGGCTGGATCGCGACCCACTGGAGCAAGGTCACGAGCATCTTCAACTCGACCGACCAGGCGCTGCAGGGGATCATCGACGACTTCAAGCAGCTCGAGACGCTGAGCGCCGGCGCCGCCGGCGTCGTCACCTCCAAGCAGCAGCTCGCCCAGGCGGTCGTCTCGAAGGACGAGGCCCGCGAGGCGCTGCGCGCGGCGGCCGCCCAGGAGCGCGCGACCCGCGGCACCTCCGGCCACAAGAAGGCGCTCGACCAGCTGCGGCTCGCCCAGGCGAACCTGGCCGCCGCGAACCTCCAGCTCGGCAAACAGATGATCGCCACGAACCAGGTGGAGGTCGCGCAGCGCAACCGGATGCAGGACCTGATCGACAAGATCGCCGGCGCCAGCGCCCACATGCAGATGCTGAAGCGCCTGCAGAGGACGGGCGGCCGCGGAGCGCAGCTGGGCGTGCTCGCGATCGACGAGAAGGCGGGCCGCAACGTCCGCAACTACATCCAGAACATGGAGCAGCTCGCCCAGGGCTACGCCAAGACGAACCCGCGCCTGTACGCGGCGGTTAGGGGTCTGATCGCGATCGCGGACGCGACCCACAAGATCCCGGACCGCAAGACGATCAAGGTCGTGATCGAGGCCGCCCTGCACGGGTCGAAGAAGGCGCTCGCCTTCTTCAAGGTCGACCCGAACACGGGGCTGCTCTACATCCCGCCCCCCTGGGAGACCGGCGCCGGCGGGAAGCCGCCGCCGACCACGACGGGGAAGTCGCCGATCACCGACTTCGCGAAGTGGCTGGACAAGTCGTTCGGGCTGGCGAAGGCGAAGGCTTCCGTGACCAAGACCCAGGCCGACGACCTGCGCGTCGCCCGCGCCGAGCAGAAGGCGATCCTGAAGCTGATCCGGGAGAACCGGCTGCCCCGCGACCAGCTCAAGGCCGCCTACGAGGCGCTCGCCGAGGTCAACGACCAGCTCGCCAAGGACGTCAAAGAGGCCGCCTCGTTCGGGGAGCGCTTCGACAAGGCGTGGGGGCTGGCGATCGCGAAGGCTTCCGTCACCATCTCGAAGGCGGACGACCTGGCGGTCGCGAAGAAGGCGCGCGCCTG
>DASVWP010000205.1:0-30436 GCA_036393155.1 Solirubrobacterales bacterium
CAGATCGAGGGCCACCTGCGGGATTACCTCGGCGCCGAGCGGGTGCTCTGGCTCGGCCGCGGGGTCTTCAACGACGAGACCGACGGGCACGTCGACAACCTCGCCTGCTTCGCCCGCCCCGGCGTCGTCCTCCTCACCTGGACCGAGGAGCAGTCCGATCCGCAGGCCGAGATCTCCCGCGACGCGCGGCGGCGCCTGGAAGGCACCACCGACGCCCGCGATCGCTCGCTGGAGGTGATCACCCTCCCCTCCCCCGGCCCGGTGACGATCGCCGAGGACGAGGCGGCCGGCGTCGACGCGGCGGAAGGCACGCTGCCGCGCAGGCCCGGCGACCGGCTCGCCGCCTCCTACGTCAACTTCTACCTCGCCAACTCGCGGGTCGTCATGCCCCTGCTCGACGAGCGGTTCGACGAGGAGGCGGCGGAGACCCTCCGGGGAGTCTTCCCGGACCGCGAGGTTGTTGGAGTGCCCGCGCGCGAGATCCTCCTCGGCGGCGGCAACATCCACTGCATCACGCAGCAGGTCCCGGCTGTCTAGGCGGCGGGGCTGGCCAGCGAGAGCGCGTAGTCGCCGGCCGCGTCGGTGAACCAGCCGCGCAGCTCGAGGCCGGCACCGGTGTACACGGATTCGATCCGTTCGCGGCTGAACTTGGTCGAGATCTCGGTCCGCATCTCCTCCTCGGCGGCGAAGGAGATCTCGAGATCGAGGGCGTCGAGGCGGACCTCCTGGTCGGCCAGCGAGCGCAGGCGGATGTCCATCCGCTCGGCCTCGTCGTCGTAGCGGGCGACGTGCTCGAAGGCGTCGAGGTCGAAGTCGGCCCCGAGCTGGTTGTTCAGCACCGCGAGCACGTTCTTGTTGAACTCGGCGGTGACGCCGGCCGAGTCGTTGTAGGCGGCCTCGAGCCGGGCGGCGTCCTTGATCAGGTCGGTGCCCAGCAGCAGGTGGTCCTGGGGGCCGAGCAGCGCGCGGATCCGTTCCAGGAACTCCTGGCGGGGGCGCGGGTAGAGGTTGCCGATCGTGCCGCCGAGGAAGGCGATCATCCGGCTGCCCTCGCTGTCGGGGATCCGCTCCAGGTCCTGCTCGAAGTCGCAGACCAGGCCGCGCACCGTCAGCCCGGGGTACTCGTCGACCAGCTCGGCCGCGGTCTGGTGGGTGATCTCCTCGGAGATGTCGACCGGCACGTAGGTCTCCAGGCAGCTGACGTCGCGCATCGCGCTCAGCAGGTGCCGGGTCTTCGCCGCCGAGCCGGAGCCGAGCTCGACCAGGGTCGCCGGGCAGCCGGCGGCGGCGAGGATCTCGCCGGAGCGCTCGTCGAGGATCTGGCGCTCGGCCCGGGTCGGGTAGTACTCGGGCAGCTCGGTGATCTGCTCGAAGAGCTGCGAGCCGCGCTCGTCGTAGAAGTATTTCGGCGCCAGCTCCTTCGGGTAGGCGCAGAGGCCGGCGCGCACGTCGCGAGCCATCGTGGCCGCCGCGTCGGCGTCGAGGTGGACGTCGATCGCGATCATGCGGTCCTCGCGCAGCGCAGCCCGGCGAAGATCTGGCGGCGCTGGGGCAGGTCCCAGTTGCGGAAGCTCGGCCGCGCGACCCGCGGGTGGGTCGCCCAGGAGCTGCCGCGCAGGACGCGGTACTCGTCCCCGAAGAAGACCTCGGAGTACTCGCGGTAGGGGAAGGCCTCGAAGCCGGGGTAGGCCTGGAAGTGGGAGGAGGTCCATTCCCAGGCGTAGCCGAGGTCGTCCAGCGCCGGCCGCGCCGCCTCCCACTCGAGCTCGGTCGGCAGCCGCTTGCCCGTCCAGCGGGCGAAGGCATCGGCCTCCTCCCAGGAGACGTGGATCAGCGCCCCCGCCGGCTTCACGGGATCGCGGCGGCCGCGGGCGGTGTCGAACCAGCCGCTGTCGCCGTCGCTGCGCCAGTACATCGGCGCCTCCGCCCCGGTGTCTTCCATGAACTGCATATACGCAGCGTTGGTGACGATGGATCGATCGATCTCGAAGGCGGCCAGCTCGATGGTGTGGCGAGGGCGCTCGTTGTCGTAGGCGAAGCCGCGCGCGGGGGCGCCGATCTCGTGCTGGCCGGGCTTGACGAGGACCGTCTCGGGGCCGTCGCTCAACGGCGCCGCGAGCCGCCGCGCATAGCGCTCCGGCAGCTCGTAGCCCTCGACCAGCTGCAGGAGCTGCAGCATCGTCTCGTTGTGCTGGTGCTCGTGGGCGAGCAGCATCTCGTAGACGAAGCCGTCGCGCAGCAGCGGATCGGCAGCGTCGGGGCCGACGTCAACGCCTTCCAGCACCTCCAGCGTGCGCTCGCGCACCTCGGCCATGTAGGCGCGCAGCTCGGCGTCGCGGAGGATCGGCAGCTCGCCGCGGGTCTTGCGCGGGTTCTCGATCGCGTCGTAGAAGCGGCCGAGCTCGCCGTGCAGGGGCTCCCGCTCGCCGATCGTCTGCACCAGCCAGAGCTCCTCGAAGTTGGCGATGTGCCCGAGGTCCCAGGCCAGCGGGCTGAGGAGCGGCGAGTAGACCGTGTTGAGCTGCTCGTCGTCGAGCTGCTCGACCAGCTCCAGCGTGCGCTCCCGCGCCTCCCCCAGGAGGTCTGCGATCGCTGCCTTGGAGCCGCTGGTCACCTCGGTGGCGATGGCCACACCCTAGCGAGATGTGCTTACCAGCCTGTGAACTTCGTGGTTCGCATAGGCTGGCGCGATGGAGATCGAGGGAGCCGGAGCGCTGGTCGCGGGCGGAGCGTCGGGCCTCGGCGCCGCCACCGCGAGGCTGCTGGCCGAGGGCGGCGCGCGCGTCGTCGTCGCCGACCTCAACGCCGAGCGCGGCGGGGCCCTGGCTAAGGAGATCGGCGGCGAGTTCGCGGCCGCCGACGTCACCGATCCCGACGCCGTCGGCGCTGCCGTGGAGCGCGCCGCGGCGGCGGGGCGCGGCCTGCGGATCTCGGTCTGCTGCGCGGGGATCGGCTGGGCCGAGCGGCTGGCGCGGACCCGCGGCCCCCACGACCTCGAATACTTCTCCAACGTCGTCAAGGTCAACCTGATCGGCACCTTCAACGTCCTGCGCCTGGCCGCGGCGGCGATGATCGGCAACGAGCCCGACCACGGCGGCGAGCGCGGCGTCTGCGTCAACACGGCCTCGATCGCCGCCTTCGACGGGCAGATCGGCCAGGTCGCCTACTCCGCCTCGAAGGGCGGGATCGTCGGGATGACGCTCCCGGCCGCGCGCGACGTCGCCTCCAAGGGGGTGCGGGTGATGACGATCGCGCCGGGCCTGTTCGACACCCCACTGCTCGCCGCATTGCCCGAGACGGCGCGCGAATCGCTCGGCGCCAGCATCCCCTTCCCCTCGCGGCTCGGCAAGCCCGAGGAGTACGCGCAGCTGGTCGGGCAGATCGTCGCCAACCCGATGCTGAACGGGGAGACGATCCGCCTCGACGGGGCGATTCGCATGGCGCCGAAGTAGGGCCGGCGGGCACCGGGGAGCCAGCGGGTAGGAACGAGGAGATGCGCGGCGCCGAGCTGATCTCCGAGTTCCTGCAGCACTCGCCGTTCGTCGGACACCTGGGGATGCGACTGGAGGCGATCGAGGACGACCGCGCCGTCCTGGTCCTGCCCTTTACGGAGGAGGTGGTGACGATCGGCGACGTCGTCCATGGCGGCGCCGTCTCGGCCCTGATCGACACCGCGGCGATGGCCGCCGCCTGGTCGGCGATCGAGTTCGACGGCGAACCGCCCCGCGGCACCACCGTCGGCCTCACCGTCGACTTCCTCGCCGCCGCCCGAGCCCAGGAACTCGAGGCCGACGCCAGGGTCCTACGCCGCGGCTCGAGCCTCTGCTTCTGCGAGGTCAAGGTCACGGGCGCGGCCGACCGCAAGCTCGTCGCGAGCGGCCTGGTCACCTACAAGCTCGGCTGACGCGCGTGGTACTCGACGCGCCCTGCATTTTGGGTCCTATGCACCCAGAATGCAGGGCGGATCAGCCGGTCCCGCTCGCCTCGGGGTCGCGCCAGACTTCCTTCAGCCAGGGCGGGGTGACGGCGAAGCGGGCGGGGGTGCGTTCGGCGATCGGCTCGAGTGGGATCAGGTGGACGCGGCGGCCGGGGGTGAAGTGGCCGGCGTGCGGGATGCCGGCGGCGTTGCCGGCGTGGCTGCCGCCGGAGATCAGCAGCAGGTGGGTCTCCGGGCCCCAGCCGTCGTGCTCCCGGGCGCCGATCGCTTCGGCGGCTTCGCGCAGCGGGTCGAACCCGACATCCGAGCCCCAGTTGGCGACGCTGCGGCCGTAGTTGTAGCCGTCGTGGGAGGAGGCCCGCTCGTCGACCTCGCCGTCCGGCCCGATGCGGAACTGGACCGATTCCCAGTCGTCGCGGTGATAGCCGGCGTCGCCGATCAGCGGCCGCAGGGTTGCCGAGTCGGCGTAGTAGAGCCAGTACTGGATGTAGAGGTTGCCGGCGCGGTCGCCCTCGCAGTCGGCGCCCGCCGCCTCCGAGCGTTCCACCTCCCCGGGCCGGCAGTCGACCACGTGGACGAACGCGGTCACCGGCAAGCGCTCGTCGGTCCGCTGCACCAGGTCGTCGCCCGTGCTGTCACCGCACTCGCTGCGCCGGCAGCGCCGGAAGTCGACCGGCACCGCCTTCGACCCTTCCTCGAACGCCAGCAGCGGCATGTGCTCCCGCACCAGCCGCCCCACTTCGTCCCCGTAGCTTGCGATCAGCACCGGCTCGTCCCCGCACCCGTCCGCCAGTGCAGCCACGCAGAGAATTCGCGACCCGACCTCCCGCGCCAAATCAACCCCCGGAACCCGCACCCCGGCGGCGATCAGCGCCGTAACGAGCAAGGCGACGACGCAAACCGTCCCCACCCACTCCACCGTCCCCTGCCCCAGCTCCCCGTTCCCCAGCCCCCAGCGCACGACACCGCAAGCTCGTCAACCGCAGCGCTTCTCCCCCGGCGGTCCCGGTAGGGGTGGAGCGTCTTGTACTTTTTCGGCGCCGTCCTCCTAGGACTGCGCCCGGCGACCCATCGAAAAAGTTAAGCGGAACCCCTACCGGGACCGCCGGGGGCGACCCCTAAAGGTTGCCAATCTCCGCCGCGATGTCCGCCGCCGCCTTTTTGGCGTCGTCGAACAGCATCGACGTGTTCGGTTCGTAGAAGAGATCGTTGTCGATCCCGGCGAACCCGGGGCTCAGCGAGCGCTTGATCACGATCACCTCGTTGGCCTCGGAGACTTCGATGATCGGCATCCCGGCGATCGGCGAGTTGGGGTCGTTCTTCGCCGCCGGGTTGGTGACGTCGTTGGCCCCGATCACGACCGCCACGTCGGTGCGCGGCAGCTCGGGGTTGATCTCGTCCATCTCCTTCAGCTGCTCGTAGGGCACGTCGGCCTCGGCGAGCAGGACGTTCATGTGGCCCGGCATTCGGCCGGCAACCGGATGGATCGCGTAGTTGACGGTCACTCCGCGCTTGGCCAGCTCGTCGGCCATCTCCTTCACCGCGTGCTGGGCCTGGGCCACGGCGAGACCGTAGCCAGGAACGATCACGACCGTGTCGGCGTAGGCGAGCTTGATCGCCGCGTCCTGGGCGCCGATCGAGGTGTGCGGGCGCTCCTCGCCGGTCCCCCCGGCACCCGCTGCGGGCGCGCCGCCGAAGCCGGCGAAGAGGATGTTGGCAACCGAGCGGTTCATCGCCGTCGCCATCTCCAGGGTGAGGATCGTTCCCGAGGAGCCGACCAGGGTGCCGGCGACGATCAGGGCGACGTTGTGCAGGGCGAAGCCGGCGGCCGCCGCGGAGAGGCCGGTGAAGGCGTTGAGCAGCGAGATCACGACCGGCATGTCGGCGCCGCCGATCGGCAGCACGACGAGGTTGCCGAGGATCGCCGCGACGACGAGGATGCCGATGAAGATCGCTTCGGAGGGGCTGCCGTTGTTGACCACGATGTCGACCGCGCCGGCGACCGCGGCGACGAGCAGCACGGCGTTGATCACCTGCTGGCCGGGCACCGCCAGAGGGCGGGTCGGGATCAGGTCCTGGAGCTTGGCGAAAGCGACGTTGGAGCCCCAGAAGGAAACCGAGCCGACGATCGCCGCGAACAGGGTCGGGATCAGCTCTTCCAGCGGGATGTCGCCGCCGACCGAGATCCCGTGCCGGAGCTCCGACCAGGCGATCAGCGCCACGGCGCCGCCGCCGACACCGTTGTAGAGGGCGACCATCTGCGGCATCTCGGTCATCTGGACGCGGATCGAGGCGATCGCGCCGATCGCCGAGCCGACGGCGAGGCCGATGACGATCAGGCCCCAGTTGCCCATCCCGTCGAGCAGCAGGGTGGTGACGACGGCGACCGCCATGCCGACCGCGGCGATCATGTTGCCGCGCTTGGCGGTGGTCGGGTGGGTGCCCTGTTTGATCCCGAGGATGAACAGGGAGAAGGCGACGATGTAGAGCGCCGTGGCGGCGTCGCCGCCCGGCTTGAGGACCGCCTCGATCATTTGCCCTCGCCCTCGCCCTTGGGTTTCGGCTTGCGCGAGAACATCCCGAGCATCCGGTCGGTGACCATGAAGCCGCCGACGATGTTGATCGCGCCGAAGGCGATCGCGATCGTCCCGATCACGTACTCGAGCGGGTCGTTCGCGTAGCCGACCACGATCAGCCCGCCGAGCATGACGATCCCGTGGATCGCGTTGGTCTGCGACATCAGCGGCGTGTGCAGGGTGGTCGGGACCTTCGAGATCACCTCGAAGCCGACGAAGATGGCGAGCACGAAGATCGTGATCTCGGCGAACAGGTTCATTACTTGGCCGCCCTCTCGTTCTTGATCTCGCCGCCCTCGGTGATGCAGGCGGCGGCGAGGATGTCGTCCTCGAAGTTGACCGAGACCTTGCCCTCCTCGTCGACCAGCAGGCCGAGCAGGTTCTCGAGGTTTTTCGCGTAGAGCTGCGACGCCGGGACCGGCATCTCGCTCGGCAGGTTGCGCGGGCCGATGACTTTGACCCCGCCCTCGAGGACCGTCTCCCCCGGCTTGGTCAGCTCGCAGTTGCCGCCGGTCTCGGCGGCGAGGTCGACGATCACCGAGCCCGGGGCCATGTTGCGGACCGCGTCGGCGGTGATCAGCAGCGGCGCCGGGCGTCCGGGGATCGCCGCGGTGGTGACGATGATGTCCTGTTTGGCCGCGTTCTCGGTCAGGGCGTCGCGCACCTGCGCGTTCTCCTCGTCGGTCAGCGGCCGGGCGTAGCCCCCCTCGCCCTCGGCGTCGGGGATGAAGTCCAGTTCCAGCGGCCGGCCGCCGAGCGAGGCGATCTGCTCCCAGGCGGCGCGGCGAATGTCGAAGCCGGTGACGATCGCGCCGAGGCGCTTGGCGGTGGCGACCGCCTGCAGGCCCGCGACCCCGGCGCCCAGCACCAGGACCTTGGCCGGCGGCACGGTGCCGGCGGCGGTGGTCATCATCCCGAAGAAGCGACCCGACTCGCGGGCGGCGATCAGCGTCGCCGCGTAGCCGGCGGCGGCGGCCTGCGAGGAGAGCGCGTCCATCGCCTGGGCGCGGGTGGTCCGCGGGATCGCCTCCATCGCGAAGGCGGTGATGCCGGCGCGCGCCAGGGCTTTGTTGGTCTCGGCGGAGACCCAGGGGTTGAGGTGGGAGATCAGCAGCTGGCCGGAGGAGAGCTTGCCGATGTCCGCGGCGCTCGGCACCGCCACGTGGAGGACCACGTCGGCGCCCCAGGCGGCATCGCCCTGGAGGACCTCCGCCCCGGCGTCGGTGTACTGGGAGTCGGGATGGCCGGCGGCGACGCCGGCGCCGGACTCGACGAGCACGTCGACGTGCTCGTTTTTCTTCAGCGATTTGACCACGTCAGGGACTAGCGCGACCCGGCGCTCCCCATCCGCGGACTCTTTAGGCACTCCGATCTTCATGCGACCTCCTGCGGCGCGGAAGATTATGCGAAAGGGTCAGGAACGCGCCGTGACCCCGGCCAGGGCGGCCAAGCGCTCCAGGGTGTGGAGCTGCTCGGACCGCTCCACGTGGACCGGCGAGACGATCAGCCGATCGATTCCCGCGCCGCGGAATCGCTCGACCCGATCGGCGACTTCGGCCTCGGTCCCGACCAGCGAGGTCGCCTCGACGATCTCGTCGGGCATCGCCTCGAAGGCGCCGGCCTTGTCGCCGTCCTGGAAGCGCCGCTGCACCTCGTCGGCGACCTCGCCGAAGCCGAAGCGGTGCGCCAGGTCCACGTAGAAGTTGGTCTTGCGGCTCCCCATGCCGCCGAAGTAGAGGACGAGGCCGGCCTTGACGACGCTCTTCGCCGCCTCCAGGTCGCCGTCGATCGCCACCTGCAGCGAGGGGCTGACCTCGAGGTCGGAGCGCTGGCGCCCGCCCTTCGCGAAGCCGGCCTCCAGGTGCTCGCCCCAGGTCTGCTCGAAGGCGTCGACGCTGAAGAAGATCGGGATCCAGCCGTCGCAGACCTCGGCCGCCATCTCGACCGATTTGCGGCCGATCGCCCCGACGAAGACCGGGATCCGGTTGCGCAGCGGGTGGAAGTTGAGCTTCAGCGGCTTGCCCTCGCCGCCGGGCAGCGGCAGCGTGTAGTGCTCGCCCTGGTGGTTAACGGGGCCTTCGCGGGCGATGATCTCCCGCACGACTTCGATGTACTCGCGGGTGCGGCCCCAGGGCTTCGCGTAGGGGACGCCGTACCAGCCTTCGGAGACCTGCGGCCCCGAGGGGCCGAAGCCGAACATGAAGCGGCCGCCGGAGAGTTTGTCGATCGTCGCCCCGGCCATCGCCGCCGCCGCGGGCGGGCGCGCCGGCACCTGGAGGATCGCCGCGCCGAGGTTGATCGTCTCGGTCTGCGCCGCCAGCCAGGCCAGCACGCTGACCACGTCGGAGCCGTAGGACTCCGCCGCCCAGGCCGACTCGAAGCCGAGGCCCTCGGCGGCGCGGACGACTTCCAGCGCGTCCTCGCCGGCCGGGCCGATGCCCCAGTAGCCGAGGTTCAGTCCAAGCTTCAGGCTCATCCGACCCGCACCCTATTGAATACCGCTGTGGAGAACGGCCGCTCATCGTCCGAGGGTTTGTCGAGCGCACAGGCGGCCGCCCGCCTGCGCAAGCTCGGGCCGCCGCCGGAGACCTCCTCGCGCTCGACCTCGAGCATCGTCGCCGGCAACGTCTTCACGCTGTTCAACGCGATCATCGGGGTCTTCTTCGTCCTCGACCTGGCGCTCGGCCTCTACGCCGACTCGCTTTTCGGGCTGATCGCCGTCGTCAACTCCTACATCGGGATCCGCCAGGAGCTGAAGGCGAAAGCGACGCTGGACGAGCTGGCGGTCCTGGTCGCGCCGCACGCCCGGGTCCTGCGCGACGGCGCCGTGGTCGAGCTGCTGGCGACCGAGGTGGTCCCGGGCGACGTGATCGAGATCGGGCCGGGCGACCAGCTGGTCGCCGACGGCGAGGTGATCTCCAGCCGCGGCATGACCCTCGACGAGTCGATGCTGACCGGCGAGGCCGACGGGATCCGCAAGCGGGTCGGCGAGCGGGCGCTGTCGGGGTCCTTCTGCATCTCCGGCTCCGGCCGCTACCTGGCCGACGCGGTGCGCGAGGAGAGCTACGCCGGCCGCCTGGCCGGCGAGGCGCGCGCCTTCCGCCACCCGCCCTCGCCGCTGCAGGTCGAGGTCAACAGCGTGATCCTCGCCTGCACCTACGTGATGATCCCGCTGGCGGCGATCCTGCTGCTGACCCTGAAGCTGCGCAACACCGGGCTGCAGAGCGCCGCCCAGACCGCCACCGCCGGCCTGGTGACGCTGATCCCCGAGGGCCTGGTGCTGCTGATGAGCGTCACCTTCGCGGTCGCCGCGGTGCGCCTGGCCCGGCGCGACACCCTGGTCCAGCAGATGAGCGCCAGCGAGAGCCTGGCCTCGGTCGACACGATCTGCGTCGACAAGACCGGGACGCTGACCGAAGGCGAGCTGCGGCTGGCCGGGGTCGAGTTCGCCGAGGGGGTCGACCCGGCCGCCGGAGCGGCGGCGCTGGGGCGCTTCGCGGCCAGCGCCGGGGACCGCAACCGCACCCTGGAGACGATCGCCGAGCGCTTCCCCGGCGAGGCCGAGCGGGTCAGCGCCGAGGTGCCCTTCTCCTCGGAGTGGAAGTGGAGCGGGCTGGCGCTGGCCAACGGCAGCGGCACCTCAACGTATGTGCTCGGCGCCCCCGACGTGCTGAGCGCCGCCGGGGCGCTGACCCTGCCTCCGTCCCTGGCCCGCAAGCTCGAGCAGGAGACCGCGGCCGGGCGCCGGGTGGTCGCCTTCGGGGAGTCGGCGGCGGCGCTGCCCGCCGACCCCAAGCAGGGGGCGGCGCCGCGGCTGGCGCCGCTGGCCCTGGTCGTGCTGGAGGAGACGCTGCGGCCCGACGCCGCCGAGACGATCGCCTTCATGCGCGAACAGGAAGTCGACCTGAAGCTGATCTCCGGCGACGCGCGCGCCACCGTCACCGCCGTCGCCTACGGGGTCGGGGTCCCGCGCGAGGCCGGCGTCATCGAGGGGCCCGAGCTGCCACAGGACGCCGAGGGGCTGAAGCGCGCCGCGCTCGCCAACACGATCTTCTGCCGGATCAAGCCGGAGCAGAAGAAAGCGCTCGTCGACGCGCTGGTCGCGGCCGGGCGCTACGTGGCGATGATCGGCGACGGGGTCAACGACGTGCCGGCGCTGAAGCGGGCGCGGATGGCGGTGGCGATGGGCTCGGGGACCCAGGTGACCAAGGGCGTCGCCGACGTCGTCCTGCTCAAAGACGAGTTCTCGAAGCTGCCCGAGGCGGTCGGCGAGGGGCGGCGAATCGCCCGCAATATCCACCGCCTCGGCCGCCTCTACCTGACGAAGACGGTCTACGCGGCGGCGCTGATCCTGCTCGTCGCGGTGCCGGGCTTCGCCTTCCCCTTCCTGCCCCGCCACCTCACCCTGGCGGCCCTGCTGACGATCGGCATCCCCTCCTTCGTGCTCGCCCTGGCGCCGTCGGACGGGCCGCTTTATCGCGGCCGCCTGCTGCGGGCGCTGGCCGCCTTCGCGGTACCGGCCGGACTGGCCTGCGCGATCGGCTCGATCCTCTCCTTCTTCCTCGTCGACACGGTCGCCGGCGCCAGCCTCGAGGCGGGGCGCACCGCGGCGACGACGACCCTGATCGTCCTCGGCCTCGCCTTCGTGCTGCTGCTGGAGCGCGGGCCCGGCCGCGAGCACATCGCGATCCAGAGCTACATGCTGGCGATGGTCGCCGGGCTCGGCGCCCTCTACGCGCTGATCCTCGCCGTCACCCCGATCCGCGACTTCTTCCAGATGGAACTGCTGAGCTCGGTCGAATGGTTCCTGGCGATGCTCGCCGCGGCGATCGGCCTGACCCTGGCGAGCGTGCTCTGGCGGCTGCCGCAGATCGAAAGGCTGGAAGCTCCGGCCGAGCCGGGGCACCTCGAAGAGCCGATGACCTTCCGGCCGTTCCTCTCGCGGCTCTTCCGGCGCGGCTGAGCGGTTCGCCCCCTGTCCAGGGCCAGGGACGCGCTTTTCGGACTCAGGGCCATGGGAGAGCGGGTAGTCGCTGCCTAGCGTGAGACGCAAGGCGACGACCTCCGACCCGGCCCGCCCCTTTCCCGGCGCCGGCGGGTACCCGCTCGAAGCGGGGCACCTCGACGAGGCCTTCGCCGCGACCGGCACCCCGCGCCGTCCCTACGCGGAGGTGCTCGACGCGCTCGCGCGGCTGGGCCTGGTGGGGCTGCGCGAGCGCGTCCGGTCCAATGCGGCCCGGCTCGGGCTCTCCTTCGGCGGCGAGCGGATCGCCGTCGAGGCGGTCGAGGACCCGAGCCGGCGCTTCCCGATCTTCACGCAAGCGACCGAGGACGCCGAGATGCGCCGGTCAGGCGTCGCGAGGCGGGATCACGAACTGGGTGACGATCAGGTTGCCCGCCAGCTTGGCCTCGCCGTTGCGCGTCCGGTGCATCCTCACCTCGCAAACGACGGTGCTGCGGCCGGCGTGCAGGACCACCGCCTCGGCTTCGATCTCGTCGCCCTCGATCCCCGCGCCGAAGGCGTTCAGCTTCAGCTCGATCGTCGTGAAGTCGTGGTGCGGCGGGATGTTGCGGAAGGTGACCCAGGCGGCGACGGTGTCGCCGAGCGCGGTCCAGACGCCGCCGTGGACGTAGCCGCCGGGGTGCAGGTGGCGGCGGTCGACGACGATCCGCCCGCGCGCCCGCTCGCGCTCGATCTCCAGCGGCTCGATGCCGAGGTCGCCGGGGAAGCTTTCGCGGGCGAACTTGCGGATCAGCTCCGGGGTGATCTGCGACATGTCGTGCACGGCGGCGACCCTACCGATCCCCCGCCGCCGACCCGCTGAGCTCGTAGGCGCCGGGCGCCAGCTGGGCGGTGCGGCGCCGGTAGCGGCTCCAGAGCCAGGGCCAGTTGCTCGGGTCGTTGCCGTTCTCGTCGATGTACCAGCTGCCGCAGCCGCTGTGCCACACGGTCTTCGCCAGGGCCGCGCGCAGCTCGCGGTCGAAGGCCTCGGCGGCCTCGTGGCGGACCTCGATCCGCGCCGCCCCGCTCGCCTCCATCCCCCGCAGCGCCGCCAGCACGTGGCCGATCCCGCACTCCAGCGTGTTGACCACCGAGCCCGAGCCGCCGTTGGTGTTGGGCCCGTAGAGCAGGAACATGTTGGGGAAGCCGGGGACGGTCAGCCCGAGGTAGGCGCGCGGCAGCTCCCCCCACTCCTCGGCCAGGGTCCGCCCACCGCGGCCGGCGATCCGCATCGGGGCGACGAAGTCGTGGCTGGCGAAGCCGGTGGCGAGGATCAGCGCGTCGGCCGGCCGCTCGACGCCGTCGGCGGTGCGCACGCCGCTCGCCGTCACCGCCTCGATCCGCTCGCTGACCAGCTCGACGTTGGGCCGGGCCAGGGTCGGGTACCAGTCGTCGGTCAGCATCACCCGCTTGCACCCGACCTTGTCGGAGGGGGTGACCTTGCGGCGCAGGTCCGGGTCGGAGATCGCGGCGTCGATCTGGCGCTTGGAGACGATCCGCATCAGCGGCAGCAGCCAGCGCTGGCTGGTCATCGCCGCGGCGACGAACTCGTGGAAGGCGTAGACGGAGGCGCGGTCGAGGCGCCGCAGTGCCGGGAACCGCCGGAAGGCGGCGCGCTGCAGCGCCGAGTACTCGTGGTCGTTCTTGGGGAAGGTCCAGCCGGGCGAGCGCTGGTAGACGTCCAGCTGGGCGACCAGCGGCTGGATCGCCGGCACGACCTGGATCGCGCTGCAGCCGGTCCCCACCACCGCCACCCGCCGCCCCGCCAGCTCGACGTCGTGCCGCCAGCGCGCGGTGTGGAAGGCCGGACCGTCGAAGGCCTCCAGACCGGGGATCGGCGGCACCTTCGGCACCGAGAGCTGGCCGCAGGCGGCCACCAGCACCTCGGCCTCGTGCGGGCCGGCGCTCGTCTCCAGGCACCAGCGCCCGCGCTCCTCGTCCCAGCGGGCGGAGCGCACCTCGGTCCCGGTCCGGATCCGGTTGAGGACGCCGAAGCGCCGCGCCACGCCCTCGACGTAGGCGCGGATCTCCGGGCCGGGCGAGAAGCGGCGCGACCAGCTGTTGGGCGCGAAGGAGTACTCGTAGAGGTGGGACGGGATGTCGCAGGCGGCGCCGGGGTAGGTGTTGTGCTGCCAGACGCCGCCGACCCGCTCGGCCTTCTCGAACACGGTGAAGTCGCGGTAGCCCGCGCGCTCCAGCATCACCGCGGTGCCGACGCCGCCGAAGCCGCCGCCGACGACCGCCACCGAGGGCCGCTCAGCCAAGCCCGAAGCCCTCGAGGCCGTGGTCGCCGAAGGGCTCGTCGCGCTCCCGCACCGCCTCGCGGAAGCCCGCTTCGGCGGCGCGGCGGACGAAGGCGTGGCCCTCCTCGGTGTGGCGGGCGATCCCGTCGAAGAAGATGCCGAGGGCCTGGCTCTGCGCCAGGCCCTGGGAGTGCACGGTCTGGTTGACCAGCAGCTTCATCATCACCAGCTGGTTGATCGGCATCCGCGCCACCCGCTCCAGCAGCCGCTCGAAGCGGGCGTCGAGCTCCTCCTCCGGCACCGCTTCGGTCGCCAGGCCCCACTCGGCGGCCTCGGCGCCGGTCAGCGAGTCCCCGGTCAGCAGCAGGCGCTTGGCCCGCATGGCGCCGATCCGGCTGGCCCAGATCGCGGTCGTCGGCGAGCCCCAGACGCGAGCCGGCGGGTAGCCGATCTTCGCCCCCTCGGCGATCACCAGCAGGTCCGAGCAGAGCGCCATGTCGGTGCCGCCGGCGACGCAGTAGCCGTGGACCTTGCAGAGGACCGGCTTCTCGGAGTTGAAGAGGCTCATGAAGCCGCGGACCATCCGCGACATGAACTGGTAGTCGGTGACCGGGTCCCAGTTGGTCCTCGGCGCGTGGTTGGCGGCGATCACCGCCGGGTCGAGCGGCGAACCGGCCGGCGCGGAGCCCTCCAGCCCGCCCATCTCCCCCTCCGCCGAGGCGACCAGGTCATAGCCGCCGCAGAACCCGGTCCCGTTGCCGGCCAGGGCAATCGCGTGGACCTCGGGATCGAGGTTGGCCCGCTCGACGCACTCGGCCAACTCGAGCGGCATCCCGACCGTGATCCCGTTCCCCCGCTCCGGCCGGTTCAGGGTGATGCGCGCGACCCGATCGCCGACCTCGTAGGTGAGCGTCTCGAGCCGCGCCATGGAGTTGACCCCTAGTTCATCCTCTCGACGAGCATGGCCTTGCCCTGCCCCCCGGCGACGCACATCGTCTCCAGGCCGACCTGCTGGTCGTCGGTCTCCAGGACGTTCAGCAGCGTGCCCATGATGCGGGCGCCGGTCATCCCGAACGGGTGGCCGAGGGCGATCGCGCCGCCGTGGGTGTTGAGCTTGTCTTCCTCGATCCCGCATTCGGCCATGATCGGGATCACCTGGGCGGCGAAGGCCTCGTTGAGCTCGACCCGGTCGACGTCGCCGATCGTCATCCCGGCGCGGTCGAGCACCTTCTTGATCGCGCCGATCGGGGCGACGCCCATCAGCTCCGGCTCGTTGCCGTGGGTGGCGGCGGTGATGATCCGGGCGCGCGGGGTCAGGCCCAGCTCCTTGGCCTTGGTGTCGCTCATCAGCAGCACCGCGGCGGCGCCGTCGTTGAGCGGGCAGGAGTTGCCGGCGGTGACCCCGCCGCCGCCGAAGGCCTCCGGCAGTTCGGAGAGCTTCTCCAGGGTCGAGGAGGCGCGCGGGCCGTCGTCCTTGCTCACCTCGTTGCCGTCGGGCAGCTTGACGGGGACGATCTCGCGGTCGAAGAAGCCGTCTTCCTGCGACTTCACGGCCAGTTCCTGGGAGCGCTGCGCGAACTTGTCCATGTCGGCGCGGCTGACCTCGTACTTCTTGGCGACGTTGACCGCGGTCTCGCCCATCGCGATGTAGGCGTTGGGCTGGCCGTCGTTGCCTTTGAGGTTGTCGTTCTGGTCATCGACGCGGACCGGCTCGGAAGCTTCGTTGTAGCGGCTGACCCACTCGACGCCGACCGCCAGGTAGGCGTCGCCCTCGCCGGCCTTGATCGCGTTGCCGGCGTGGCGGATCGCGTCGAGGCTGGAGGAGCAGTAGCGGGAGACGGTGACCCCGTTGACCTCCTGCGGCAGCTTCTCGGAGAGCAGCGAGATGATCCGGGCGAGGTTGAAGGCCTGCAGGCCCTGCGGCATGCCGACGCCGCAGAAGACGTCTTCGATCAGCGCCGGGTCGACCTCGGGGTTGCGCTCGAGCAGCTGGTCGACCACGTAGGCACCCATCTCGTCGGGGCGCAGCTGGGCCAGCGACCCCTTGAAGGCACGGCCGATCGGCGTGCGGATGGTGTCGACGATGACTGCTTCGGGCATTGCGTGTCTCCTCTGGAAGGCTGAGTTCGTAGCTCGTGCGGGTGGCAGGGTAGTGGACCCGCCGTCCGGGGGGATAGTGCGTATCCGCACTATCTTGCCCGTTCTCGTCCCCGGTCTCCGTTACATTCGCCTCAATCCACCTCGCGCTTCGAGCGTGAGCACTTGCCGCGAACCGGCAGCGAAAGGAGAGCCTTCATGCCTGAGGGTTACTGCGTCAAAGAGCGCAAGAAGGTCGAGATCAAAGACGCGAAACAGGTGACCATGAAAAACGGTCGCCCGGCGATCCAGGGGGTCTGCCCCGACTGCGGGACGAAAATCTTCAAGATCGGAAAACTCTAGGCGCGGTCCGCGGGGCCGGAGGAAGGTCGGCCGGCACGATCTTCCCCCGGCTCGCGAACCTCGGCTGAACCCAGCTCCGCATGCGACCGTATCCCCGGTCGCATGATTCAGCTTGGCTCACCGACGCGAGGAGCTTTCTCCCGCGAGCGCGACGTCCGCGACGCCTACGCCGCCCATTCCGGCGAGCTCTACGGCTTCGCGATGCGCTCGCTGGGCGACTCCGGCCTGGCCGAAGAGGCTGTGCAGGAGACCTTCCTGCGCGCCTGGCGGGCCGGTGAGCGCTTCGACCCGAGGATCGGCTCGCTGCGCACCTGGCTGTTCGCGATCCTGCGCAACGTCGTCATCGACCTCGGCCGCGCCCGCGCGGTGCGGCCGCGGGTCGCTCCCGAGGGTGGCGTCGAGCCCTCGGTCGAGCCGCTCGACGACGCGTTGATCGCCTGGCAGGTCGAGGAGGCGATGCGGCGGATCGGCGAGGACCACCGCCGGGTGCTGATCGAGACGCATTACCGCGGCCGGCCCTACGCCGAGGTGGCGGAGGAACTCGGCGTCCCCGAGGGCACCGTGAAGAGCCGCGTCTACTACGGCCTGCGGGCGCTGCGGGTAGTCCTGGAGGAGATGGGTTATGAAGACTGAGCGGGGATTCGACGGCTGCCGCGAGTGGCGCGGCTCCCTGGGGGCCTACGCGCTCGGCGACCTGCCCACCGAGGAGCGGGCGGCGCTGGAGGCGCACCTCGACGGCTGCGAGCGCTGCCGCGAGGAGGTGCGCGCGCTGACCGGAGTCGCGCGCCTGCTGCCCTACGCCGACCCGGCCCACTTCGGCCCCGCGCCCAAGCCCTCGCCTGAGCTCGGCCAGCGGATCGCAGCGACGATCGGCGCCGAGCGTCAGGTCAGGGTGCGCCGGCGGCGGCGCTTCGGCTTCGCCCTCGGCGGCGCCGTGGCGGCCGCGGCGGCGGTGCTGGCGATCGTCGTCCTGCCCGTGGGGGGCGGCGGCCCGCCGCAGCAGCACGTCGACTTCGCGGGGCTGCCCAGCGGCGTCCAGATCGACGCCACCCTGGAACCGCACGCCTACGGCACCGAGATCCACATGTACGTGAGCGGCATGCGCTCGGGCACCCTGTGCCGGGTGTTCCTGCGCGGGCCGGGCGGCGAACGGGTGCCGGCCGGGACCTTCCGCTACCGCTGGGGGAACGACTCCGAGGCGGTGCTCAGCTCCGCCCTCGACCTGTCCCGGACCGCCGCGATCGGCGTCCGGGCGGGGAACCGGACCTTCACCGCGCCGGTCGGCCGCGGAGCGGCCGCGGCAACCTAAATCCAAACGAGGAGGACGACGTGTACAGGAAGACCTATGGCTTCGCGCTGCTCGCGGTTGCCGCGGCGCTGATCCTCGCCGCCTGCGGCGGCGGCTCGGGAGGCGCCTACGGCGGCAGCGAAGGCAGCAACGCCGGCGAAACGAGCGGCGGCGGAAAGAGCAACGCCAGCGAAACGAGCTCCGCCGGCGGCTACAGCGGCAAGGGCGGCGCCTACGCGCCGCCGAGCGAAGAAACGAGCTCCTCCGGCGGCGGCGAAGCGGCCGCGGTCTCGACCGGCAACGCCAAGGCGGTCGGCGAAGTCCTGGTCGATTCCGAAGGCATGACGCTCTACTACTTCGAGAAGGACCAGAAGGGGAGCGGCAAGTCGACCTGCAGCGGTCCCTGCGCCGAAGGCTGGCCGCCGCTGCTGGCCGAAGGGGAACCGAAGGCGATGAGCGGCGTCAACTCCTCGATGCTGGGGACGATCGAACGCTCCGACGGCACCACTCAGGTGACCTACGCCGGCTGGCCGCTCTACACCTTCGTCGAGGACAAGAAGCCGGGCGAAGACAACGGCACCGACGTCAAGGCGTTCGGCGCCGCCTGGTACCCGCTGCACTCCAACGGACAGCGGGCCGGTTCCTGAGCCGCCGGTAGGGGGTCGGGGCGAGGCGGCGAATTACGTCTCGTGAGAAAAGCCCCCTTTCCGGTCCTGCTGCCGGCGATCGCCATAGCCCTGGCGGTCGCCGGCTGCGGCGGTGGTGGATCGAGCAGCGCCTCCACCACCGCGACGACCCGGACCGAAATCCAGACCACCGTCCCCCCGAATCCCGAAGAAAACAGCGCCGCCTTCGTCTCGCTCGCCAGCGTCCCCAAGCTGGGCCTGGTGCTGGTCGACTCCGAAGGGCGCACGCTGTACGGGTTCGAAGGCGACCAGGGGCCGAGCTCGTCCTGCTACGGCGCCTGCGCCAAGGCCTGGCCGCCGCTGCTGACCAAGGGCGCGCCTCAGCCCAGCAACGGCACCTCGGCCGCGAAGCTCGGGACCACCCGGCGCAAGGACGGCAGCGCCCAGGTCACCTACGCCGGCCACCCGCTCTACACCTTCGGCGGCGACAAGGGGCCCGGGAGGGCGAACGGCGCCGGGACCAGCGCCTTCGGCGGCGGCTGGTTCGCGCTGAAGGCCAGCGGCCAGCCGGCCGGCGGCTGAGCAGGCTAAGCGCCCGCGGCCGCCTTGGCGCGCTTGCGGTAGGAGAGGGCCGGCGGGACCAGGGCGCGGATCTCGGCCATCAGCCGGATCGCGATCTCGGACGGCTCCTCGTCGGGGCGCGCCTGGCCGTCGGCGGGCTCGAAGAAGCGGACGCGGATCTGGGGCCGGCGCGGGAAGCCGGTGAGGTCGGCGGTGCCCTCGATCGCCACGCAGACCAGGCGGGCCTCCGGCACCTCGAGGGCGAGGCGGCCGATCCCGCTGCGGGCCCGCAGCACCTTGCCCCGCGAGCGGGTCCCTTCGGGGAAGACGCCGATGCAGGCGCCCGCCCGCAGCTCCTCGATCGCCCGCGCCAGCGCTTTGGCGTCGCCCTTGTCGCGCTCGATCGGGATCTGGCCCATCCCGTGGAGGACCGGGCCGAGCCCGCGGACGTCCCAGAGTTCGGCTTTCGCCAGCGCCCGGATCTGCCGCCGCCTGATCGCCGCGATGCCGACCATCACCGGGTCCCAGTGGCTGTCGTGGTTGCCGACCACAAGCGCCGGCCCGCCGGCCGGCAGCACCTCCAGCCCCTCGACCCGCAGGCGTCCCCACCAGGCGACCGGCCGGTTGACGGCCATCGCGAAGCGGTACATCGGGCTCGGCTCGCGCATCGGGCTGTGAGTTGTACCCGACGGGGGCCCAAGCCGGTTGCCGGCCCCGCGGCGCGGTTCTAAGATCGAAGGGTGATCGCCTCGGGGAGATCTCGTCCGGCTCTCGTCGTCGCGGCGCTCTGCGCCCTCGTCGTCCTCAGCGTCGCCGCGCCCGCCGCGGCCGCTCCCAAGGGCTTCAAGTTCGGCGTTTCCTCCGGCGACGTCAGCTCCCACTCGGCGATCCTCTGGGCGCGGGCCGACAAGGCCGGCAAGACGCTGCTGCAGGTGAAGCTCGGCGGCAGGTGGGAGCCCTGCGACCTCGCCGCGGCGCCGAAGAAGATGGTCGTCAAGGCGGTGAAGAGCAACGACCTGACCGTCCAGGCCAAGGTCGGAGGGCTGAAGCCGGGCCGCACCTACGCCTACCGCTGGTGCGCGAGCGGCGGCCGCCACAGCGCGGTCGGCCACTTCGACACCGCCCCCTCGCCCACCCAGGCGAAGACGATCCGCTTCGCGGTGACCGGCGACCAGGATGCCTCCCCCCTGCCCGGCACGACCACGCCGTACTGGAACAACTTCGGCGTCTGGGGCCAGATCGAGGAAGAGGAAAACAACTTCAACGTGCTGATGGGCGACACGATCTACTCCGACTCGGAGGTGCCCGGGGTCGGCGGGGTCAACGGGACGGCGCTGACCGTCGCCCAGAAGTGGGCCAAGTACCGGCTTAACCTCGGCCAGAAGCCGTGGACCAACGTGCGCGGCGCCACCTCCTACTACGCCCACTGGGACGACCACGAGTTCATCAACGACTTCGCCCGCTCCGAGAACGTCTTCCCCGAGGAAGGCGGCAACGTCGAATACAACGGCGAACAGCTCTACAAGAACGGCGTCAAGGCCTTCCGCGACTACAACCCGATCACCTACTCGAACCAGAACGGGATCTACCGGACCTTCCGCTGGGGCAAGAACCTGCAGGTCTTCTTCCTCGACGAGCGCTCCTTCCGCAGCGCCAAAGCCGACTACGGCGGCCAGTGCGACAACCCGCCGGGCAGCGGCAACCCGGACCTGGCGCCGACCGCGCCGGAAGCGAACCGCAAACTCTTCGGCTCGGTCGCCCCGCAGCTGCTGCTGCCGCCGCCCTCGGCCTGCGTGGCGGCGATCAACGACCCCAACCGGACGATGCTCGGCCAGCACCAGCGGGAAGTGTTCGAGAACGCGATCAAGAGCTCGACCGCGACCTTCAAGGTGATCATGAACGAGGTCCCGATCCAGCAGTTCTACGCCCTGCCCTACGACCGCTGGGAGGGCTACGCGGCGGAACGGACCCAGCTGCTGACCTTCCTCAAGGAAAACGTCAAGAACGCGATCTTCCTGACCACCGACGTGCACGCGAACATGGTCAACGACGCCCGCCTGAACACCCTCGGCGGCCCCGGCGTCGTCAACTCCGGGATCACCGAGGTGACGACCGGCCCGGTCGCCACCAAGACCTACGCGGGCGAGATCAACGGGACCGTCGGCAACGCGGAAGCGGCAGCCAAGATCCGCGCCTTCTTCTTCAACGCATCCCCACCGACCGGGGTCGGCATGCAGTGCTCCGGCCTCGACGAATTCAGCTACGCCGAGGTCTCGGTCAAGAAGACCGTCCTCACCGTGCAGCTGAAGAACATCGAAGGCAAACCGGTCCTCAACACCGCCGACCGCACCAAACCCGGCGAACCCTGCGCGCCGATCACGATCCCGGCGCAGTAGGCCGTGGACGCCTCTTCCCTGCCTTCTGCAGACGTTCGCGACATTGACCACCCTGGGATGGGGTCAATGTCGCGAGCGCTTCTCCAGCGCTCGGCTCCCCGCTCGCCCCATGTGCGTTATTGCCGGCGGCGCTCCATGGCCATGCGCCAAAGCTAGCCAGCCTGCTCGTCGTCTCTCGGCAGCGGCGGCGGCGCGGGCGATTCGAAGCCGAGCATCCCGAAGGTCACATGCACGGTCGGTTCCCCTGAGCCGGCCAGCCGATCCATCGCGGGGAGGTGGCTCCGCATGATGGTCTCGCATTGCGACGTGACGATTCCGCGCTCGGCGATCGGCAAGGGGAGCTGAGCGTGGCGTTTTGGGCCGGGGCTGGCGCACCAGGAGGCTTGCGCGGCTCCGGTTCGGCCACCCGCAGCTTCTACATAGAAGGGATAAGCGTGACGAATGTCACGCTCTGAACACCCAGAACCGATGAGGCTGGCGGATCCGGGCGCCTTGGGCGGCCGGGCTGGATGACGGGGGCGGATCTGCCGATCCCCAAACTCGACGATTTAAAGTGTCATTTGTGACGCAGAGGCCGCTGGAGCTGATACTCGCCCGCAACCTGATGTCGGCGCTTTCGACGCCGGCGTTTCTGGTTGACGAGGGCGGCCTGCTGATCTTCTACAACGAGGCGGCGGGGATCCTCCTGGGCCGGCGCTTCGAGGAGCTGGGGACGGTCGGGCCCGAGGAGTGGGGCTCGATGTTCGGGCCCTTCGACGAGAGCGGCGAGCCGATCCCCTACGACCGGCTGCCGCTGGTCAGCGCGGTGCGCAGCGGCCGCCCGGCCCACGCCGAGCTCTCGATCCGCTCGACCGACGGCGCCACCCACGAGGTCGAGGTCTCGGCCTTCCCGATCCTCACCGCGCACGGCTCGCAGGGAGCGATCGCGGTGCTCTGGCCGACGCCGGCGCACGGCAACGGGGCGGGCCCGGTATGAGCGGCGGGGCGGGGATGAGGGTCAAGCTCTGGGGCACCCGCGGCTCGATCCCCTCTCCCGGCCCGGAAACGATCCGCTACGGCGGCAACACCTCCTGCGTCGGCGTCACGCTCTCGGACGGCTCGCTGCTGGCGCTCGACGCCGGCACCGGGATCCGCTGCCTTGGCCTGGCCCTCGACGACCAGCCGGCCCGGCTGCACATTCTCCTCACCCACCTGCACCTCGACCACATCCAGGGCCTCGTCTTCTTCGCCCCCGCCTTCCGGCCGCAGACCGAGATCGTGATCTGGGGGCCCTCCTCGCCGGAGGCCTCGCTGCGCGACCGGATCGCCCGCTACATCTCCGCCCCGCTCTCGCCGGTCGAGGTGCGGGAGCTGCCCTGCGACGTCTCCTTCCGCCACTGCCCGGAGACCGAGTGGGAGATCGGCTCGGCGCGGATCCGCGCCGCCTCGGTCGCCCACCGTGGCCCGACGCTCGGCTACCGGATCGACGACGGCGACTCCTCGCTCACCTACATCCCCGACCACGAGCCGGCGCTCGGGGCCGACCTCGACCAGCTCGAGGAGGACTGGATCTCCGGCTTCGAGCTGGCCCGCGACACCTCGCTGCTGATCCACGACGGCCAGTACGCCGACGCCGAGTACGCCGACCACGTCGGCTGGGGACACTCGGCGATCCGCCACTCCCTTTCCTTCGCCCGCCGCAGCGGCGCCGAGCGCACGGTGCTCTTCCATCACGACCCGCTGCACTCCGACGAGTTCCTCGACTGTCTCGGCGGCGAGGCGCGGGAGACCTGGGCCTCCCTCGGCGGCGACCCGGCGAGGATCGAGATCGGCGCCGAGCGCGCCGAGTACGAGCTGCCGGCGCGCGCGTCGCGCCCTGCGACCCCGGTCTGAGCGCTACGCTCCGTCTCGGATGCCCGAGACCCCCCGGATCGAGGCCGCCGCCGAGCGCTCGCCGTTGCTGCGGGAGGCGCTGCGAACCGCGCACTCCGCCCACGCCGGGCAGATCCGCAACGGCAGCGGCGGCATGGCCTATGTCGAGCACCCGCGCGGGGTCGCCGAGATGCTGGCCGAGGAGGGCTTCGAGGACGAGATCCTGGCGGCGGCGCTGCTGCACGACGTGGTCGAGGACAGCGAGCTCGGGGTCGAGGACCTGCGCGGGAGCTTCGGCGACCGGATCGCCGGCATCGTCGGCGCCCTGAGCGACGACGAATCGATCGAGGACTACCGGGTGCGCAAGGTCGAGCACCGCGAACGGGTCGCCGCCGCCGGCCGCGAGGCCCTGGCGATCTACGCGGCCGACAAGCTGTCCAACGTGCGCACCCTGCGCGGCGCGCTCGCCGCCCAGGGCGAGGAGTCGGTGGCGCGGGAATTCAAGGTCCCGCTCGACGTCAAGCTCGAGGTCTGGGAAGCCGACCTGGAGCTGCTGCGCGAGAAGGCCCCCGACCTGCCGTTCGTCGGCCCGCTCGAGGAGGAGCTCAGGGCTCTTCAGGCTGAACGACAGGCTCCAGCCCCTCGCTCCTGAAGGCGAGCCGGCGCCGCAGCGGCAGCGCGAACCAGAAGAAGGCGAAGGTCAGCAGCGCGGAGACGCAGATGACGATCGCCGCGGCCGTCCCGAAGAGGACCGCGGTGATCAGCGTGACCGCCATCGTCATCGCCAGGGCGAGGAAGCCGAGGCCGGCGATCGCGAAGCGGTTCGCGTAGAGGACCAGGGCCTGCTTCTGCTGGTAGCGGAAGGTGAGGCGGTGGTAGGCCGAGGGCGAGATCAGGAGGATCGCCGAGATCGAGGTGAAGATCAGCGTGGCGAAGTAGATCCGCTTCTCGAGTTCGGTGATTTTCGTGAAGTTCTGCTGGAAGGGGACGGCGAGCAGGAAGGCGAACAGCACCTGCACGCCCGGCAGGGCGACGCGCAGCTCCTGCAGCAGCTCGCCGAGGTTGCGGTCGAGGCGTTCCTCCTCGGTCTCGTCGCGGCCCGAGGCGCGCTCGTCCTTCTTCTCGTTCCCCGACGAGCGCTCCTCCATGTTCGCCACGATACCCCGATGGCGAGCACGTCAGTCCTGCTTTTCAGCCGCGACCTGCGGGTGCACGACAACCCCGCCCGGGCGGGGCGGTGCCCGGCCGCGCCGTGCACCGCCCCTGACTGCGCCTCGATCTAGGATCGGCGGATGGGACGACTGGCGGTGATCCTCGGCAGCAACGCGCTCGGCCCGGGTGGCGAGGAGATCGCCGCGGCGGCGGCCGAGCACGGGGCGGCGATCGTCCAGCGCCACGGCGAGGGCGACACCCCCTACGTCCTCCCGCACCTGATCGACCACCTCGCCAACCTGCGGCCGCTGGCCGAACAGGGCTGCGACCGGGTGCTGGCGATCGGCTCGGTCGGCTCGCTGCGGCCGGAGCTGGGAGTGGGGACCGTGATCTGCCCCGACGACTTCATCGCCCTGCACCTCGACGCCTCGATCTACGCCGACGCGCGGGCCCACTCGGCGCCCGGCTTCGACCCCGGCTGGCGGGCCGAGGTGATCGAGGCCTGGGGCGCCGGCGGCGAGCGGCCGCACGACGGCGGCGTCTACTGGCAGACGATCGGGCCGCGCTTCGAGACCCCGGCGGAGATCCGGCTGATGGCCACCCACGCCCACGTGGTGGGGATGACGATCGCCGGCGAGTGCGTGATCGCCGGCGAGCTCGGCCTCGCCTACGCCGCCCTCTGCATGGTCGACAACCTCGCCAACGGCCTCGGCCCGGAGACGCTGAGCATCGCCGAGATGGAAGCCGACCGGGTCGCCAACGCCGCCCGGCTGCGCGACGGCCTGGCGGCCGTGCTGCCGCGACTCGGGGCGGTCGGCCGGTGATAGGCGCATTTGTTCGGACAGGCCGAACGAATGCGCCTGCGCGGAGGGCCGGATGGCGCTGACGGTCACCGACGCGCTGCTCGACGGCGAGCGGGTCGGGGTGCGCTGCGTCGAGGGGACGATCGCGGCGCTGGGGCCGGAGGTGGCGCCGGAGCCCGGCGACGAGACGATCGACGCGGGCGGGGCGCCGCTCCTCGCGCCGCTGCTGAACGGCCACACGCACGCGGCGATGACGCTCTTTCGCGGCTCCGGCGGCGACCTGCCGCTGATGCCCTGGCTGGAAGAGCGGATCTGGCCGGTCGAGGCCAGGCTCGAGGCCGAGGACGTCTACTGGGGCGCCCGGCTCGCCTGCGCGGAGATGATCCGCACCGGCACCACCCGCCTGTGGGACATGTACTGGTTCCCCGAGGAGGCGGCGCGGGCGGTTGAGGACTCGGGGCTGCGGGCGACCGTCGGGGCGCCGCTGTTCGACGTCGACGGCGACTCCGAGCGGCTGCGCCGCTCGGCCCTGGAGAGCCTGGAGAAGCTGGGCGGAGTCGGCCCGCGCCTGCGCGCCGCCCTCGCCCCGCACGCGATCTACACGGTCAGCGAGGGCTCGCTGCGCTGGATCGCCGAGCTCGGGGCCGAACGGGACCTGCCGATCCAGATCCATCTCTCGGAGACCGAGCGGGAGGTCGAGGACTGCCTGGACGCGCATGGCATGCGCCCCGCCGCCTACCTCGACTCGGTCGGAATGCTGAACGAGCGCACCCTGCTCGCCCACGGGGTCTGGCTCGACCGCGCCGAGCTGGAGCTGATCGCCGAGCGCGGCGCCACCGTGGTCGCCAACCCCGCCGCCAACATGAAGCTCGCCGTCGGCGGCATCTTCCCCTTCCCCGCCGCCCGCGCCGCCGGGGTCGCGGTCGGCCTCGGCACCGACGGCGCCGGCTCCAACGACTCGCTCGACCTGCTAGCCGACCTCAAGCTCTTTGCGCTGAGCCAGAAGCACGCGGCCGCCGAGGCCACCGCGATCGCCGCCGCCGAGGCCTGGGCGGTGGCCACCGGCGCCCGGGCGCCGCTGCTCGGCGCCACCCCGCTCGCCGTCGGCGCCCCCGCCGACTTCCTGCTGGCGCGGCCCGGCGCCTACGAGCTGGCGATCGGCGAGCTTGCCTCCAACCTCGTCTACGCCGCCTCCGGCTCGGTCGTCGACACCACCGTCGTCGCCGGCCGCGTGCTGATGCGCGGCGGCGAGGTTCCCTGGCGGGAGGAGGCGGTCGCCCGGGCCGCCGAGCGGGCTCGTCGCCTCGGCCTCTAGTTCATACCCCCTGGGGGTATTGGTGATATGGTCGCCCTGTGAGCGCGGTGCTGGAAAAGATCTGGGAAGGGCTCGAACAGTCCTTCCTGATGGCCTACGAGGTCTGGTGGGCGCTGGTCCTCGGCTTCGCGATCTCGGCGATCGTCCAGGCCTGGGTGCCGCGCGAGCGGATCGAGGCGACGCTTTCCGGCGACGGCGCCCGGCCGGTCGCCTGGGCGACCGGACTCGGCGCCGCCTCCTCCTCCTGCTCCTACGCGGCGATCGCGATCGCCAAGTCGCTGTTCCAGAAGGGCGCCTCGGCCGCCTCGGCGCTGGCCTTCCAGTTCGCCTCGACCAACCTCGTCTGGGAGCTCGGGCTCGTCCTCTGGGTGCTGATCGGCTGGCAGTTCACGCTCGCCGAGTACGTCGGCGGCATCGTGATGATCGTCCTGATGACGGTGCTGCTGCGGCTCTTCGTCTCGCCGCGGCTGGAGGAGCGGGCGCGCCACCACGCCCAGGAGGCCGACACCGGCCACCAGCACCACATGGCCGGCGAGCGGCTGAGCTGGCGCGAGCGCCTGACCTCCGCCTCGGCCTGGTCCGACGTCGCCCACAACTTCCGCGGCGACTGGCAGATGCTGTGGAAGGAGATCTCGATTGGCTTCCTGCTCGCCGGGTTCATCGGCCTGCTCGGCAACGACTTCTTCAACGGCCTGTTCATCGGCGACGCGCCCGGCTGGCTGAACGCGATCGAGAACGTCATCGTCGGCCCGCTGATCGCCGTGCTGAGCTTCGTCTGCTCGGTCGGCAACGTGCCGCTGGCGGCGGTGCTGTGGTCCGGCGGCATCTCCTTCGCCGGCGTGATGGCGTTCATCTTCGCCGACCTGATCGTGCTGCCGATAATCGCGATCTACCGCAAGTACTACGGCTGGGCGTTCACGGTGCGGATCGTCGCCCTGATGCTGCTGACGATGATCCTCGCGGCGCTCGCCGTCGACGCCCTGTTCAGCGCCCTCGGCCTGATCCCGACGACGCGGCCGAGCCGGGAAGAAATCTTCGGCGGCATCGAGGTCGACTACAAGCTCTTCCTCAACATCCTCGGCCTCGTCGTCTTCGTGGCGCTGTTCTGGCTGACCCGGCAGCGGGGCGCCACCGACCCGGTCTGCGGGATGAAGGTCGACCGGGCCAAGGCGGTACGCCTGGAGCGCGACGGCGAGACGGTCTATTTCTGCTCCGAGCACTGCCAGCGTCAGTTCGAGAACTCGGGGGTATAGGCTCGGCCCGGTGCCGCTGGGAGAGGCCGCAGCCCCAACCGCTTCAGAGCACGGAGCTTCCTCCGTCCGCTACGAGGGCGCGACCAAGCGCTATCCGGGCTCCGACACGCCGGCCGTCGACGGGCTGACGCTGGAGGTGCCGGCGGGCGAGATCTGCGTCCTCGTCGGCCCCTCGGGGTGCGGCAAGACGACGGCGATGCGGCTGGTCAACCGCACGGTGGAGATCACCGAAGGCGACGTGCTGATCGGCGGCCGCTCGGTCCGCGACCGCGACCCGGCGCGGCTGCGACGGGAGATCGGCTACGTGATCCAGCAGATCGGGCTCTTCCCGCACCGGACGATCGCCCAGAACATCGCCGCGGTGCCGCAGCTGCTGGGCTGGGACAAGGAGCGCACGCGGGCCCGCACGGCCGAGCTGCTGGCGCTGATCGGGCTCGACCCCGAGCTCGGGGACCGCTACCCGGCGCAGCTCTCCGGCGGCCAGCAGCAGCGGGTCGGGGTCGCCCGGGCGCTCGCCGCCGACCCCCTGGTGATGCTGATGGATGAGCCCTTCGGGGCGATCGACCCGATCAACCGCGAGCGGCTGCAGAACGAGTTCCTCCGCCTGCAGGCGGAGCTGCGCAAGACCGTCCTCTTCGTCACCCACGACATCGACGAGGCGATCAAGATGGGCGACCGGATCGCGGTGATGCGCGAGGGCGGCCGGGTCGAGCAGTACGCGACGCCGGCCGAGCTGCTGATGGCGCCGGCGACCGAGTTCGTCGAGGACTTCGTTGGCGCCGACCGGGCGCTGAAGCGCCTCGCCCTGATGCGGGTCAAGGACATCGACCTCTGGGAGGCGCCGCTGGCCCACGTCGGCCAGGCGAGCGCCGAGGTGCGGGCCAAGCTGGCCGACCCGCGGGTCGAGGTCCCCTATCCCCTGCTGGTCGATTCCGAGCGCCGGCCACTGGGCTGGCTCTCCGAGCGCGACCTGGCCCAGGAGACGGTGCCGAGCCAGCCGGACTCCCCGCTCGGTCCCGTGCTCGACCTCGACGACGTGATGCGCGACGCGCTCGCCGACCTGCTGCAGGGCGAGGCCCAGTACGCGGCGGTGACCGACCGCCAGGGACGGATCGCCGGCGTCCTCTCGGTCGAGATCATCTCCGAGTTCCTCGGCTCGCCGGAGGCCAAGACCGACGAGCACAGCGCCACGGAGCGGCCGCATGGGTAGCGGCTGGCTCCTGGCGGCGGGCAAACTGCCGCCGAGCTTCTTCCACGAACGCGACCTGGAAAACCTGCCCTGCCAGGCGAGCTCGACTCACTTCTTCTGCTGGCACTGGGCGACCCAGCACATTGGCCGCTACGGGACGCCGGCCCTTCAGCAACTGGAACTGGTGGTGATCTCGGTGCTGGTCGGGTTCGTCGTCGCCTTCGCGCTCTCGCTCCTCGCCCATCGGTACCGCTGGCTCCAGCCGCCGCTCCTGGCGGGAACCGGAATCCTCTTCACGGTTCCCAGCCTCGCCTTCTTTTTCCTCCTGCTGCCGATCACCGGCTTCGGCCGCGACACCGCGATCATCGTGCTCGCCGCCTACACCCTGCAGATCATCTACCGCAACACGATGCTCGGCCTCGCCAACGTCCCGGCTTCGGTGAAGGACTCGGCCCGGGGGATGGGATTGACCGAGCGGCAGGTGCTCTGGCGAGTCGAGATTCCGCTCGCGACCCCGGAGATCATCGCCGGCCTGCGGGTGGCCACCGTGAGCACGGTGGCGATCGCGACCCTCGCGGTGTTCATCAACGCGGGCGGTCTCGGCACCCAGATCCTCGGCGGCGGCAACCTGCACTTCCCGACCAGCATCCTGATCGCCGTGGCCATCGTCGTCGTGATGGCGCTCGGCCTGGACGCCCTCCTGCTCCTCGTCCAGAGGCTGGCGACTCCGTGGCGAAGGGCGGCGGCGGCATGAGCGGCCTCCCGCTGCCATTCGCGTCGTTCGGCGGCGCCGTCGAATTCATCTTCTCGCCGCAGAGCTCGAACGTCACCGGGGGCAAGAAGGTCGGGGGGTTCGACCAGTCGATGGAACTGCTGCTGAAGCAGATGGAGGTGACCCTGATCGCCCTCGCAATCGCGCTCGTCATCGCCCTTCCGATAGGCCTCTACCTCGGGCACAAGGGCCGGGGCGAGTTCCTCGCCGTCGGCATCGGCAACGCCGGCCGGGCGATCCCCGAGCTGGCGATCATCGCCCTGGTGGCCAGCCTGGTCGGGGTGGGGCTGATCAACGTCGCCCCCGCCCTCGCCATCCTCGGCATCCCTCCCATCCTCACCAACGCCTACGTCGGCGTCAGGCAGGTCGACCGGGCGCCGGTGGATGCCGCCCGCGGGATCGGGATGAGTGAGCTCGACATCGTGCGCAAGGTCGAGCTGCCGTTGGCGATCTCCACCGTGATGGGCGGCATCAGGGGCGGCGCGATCGTCATCGTCGCCACGGCGACGATCGCGCCGCTGGCCGGCGTGGTGACCCTCGGCGACTACATCATCAACGAAAGCATCTACGGCCAGAACGGGGTGCTGGCCGGTGCGATCCTCGTCGCCCTGCTCGCCCTGACGATCGAGTTCGGCCTCGCCGGGCTGCAACGTCTGCTCACTTCGAAAGGGTTGCGGCTGCGGACCGGCTGAAAGTGACTTGTCCGAAACACAAGAGGAGGCACAGCAAGTGAGGATCGACCAATCGAGGTTGCGGGTGGCGCTGGCAGGGCTGCTCGTGCTCGCACTCGCGCTCGGCGCCGCGGCCTGCGGCGGCAGCAGCTCCAGCAGCTCGAGCTCGGGTGAAGAAGGCAGCGAAGGCGGGGGCGGCGCGATCGTCTCCAATCCCGAAAACGGGAAAGTCAGCCTGACGATCGGCTCGAAGAACTTCCCCGAACAGGAAATCCTCGGGGAAATCTACGCCCAGGCTCTGACGGCGGCCGGCTACAAGGTGAAGAGCGCGCTCAACCTCGGCTCGGAAACCGTCGCCCTGA
>DASVWP010000206.1:0-20901 GCA_036393155.1 Solirubrobacterales bacterium
GTTCTGGCTCCAGTCGACCAGGACCCGGCCGTGGCGTCGGCTCTTGGCCATGTTGGAGGTGACGCGGTCGGCGAAGCGCTCCTCCAGGGTCTCGGCGACCTGGCGGGCGAAGGGCTTGGTCTGCTCGTAGGTCGCGCTGCCGTTGAGCGGCGCGTAGAGGTGCAGGCCCTTCTTGCCCGAGACCTTGGGGAAGGTGGCGAGGCCCAGCCGGTCGAGCATGCCGCGGATCAGCAGGCCGACCTCGATGCAGTCGAGCAGGTCGGTCCCCGGGCCGGGGTCGAGGTCGAAGGCGAGCGCGCTCGGCCGCTCCATCTCCTGGGCCCGGGAGAGCGAGGGGTGCAGCTCGAGGTCGGCGAGGTTGCCGAGCCAGACCAGGCTCGGCAGGTCGCCGACGAGGCAGAAGCGGATCTGGCCCTTGCGCTCGCTCGGCACGGTCACGGTGTCGACCCACTCGGGCCGGTGGGCCGGGCAGCTCTTCTCGAAGAAGTGCTGGCCCTCGACGCCGTCGGGATACCGTTTCAGGGTCAGCGGGCGGTCTTCGAGGTGGGGTCCGAGGACCGGCGCGATCCGCGCGTAGTAGTCGATCACCTCGCGCTTGGTGAACCCCGCCTCCGGATAGAGCACCTTGTCGAGGTTGGTCAGCTTGAGCTCGCGGCCCTCGACCTCGACCAGGGCGCCGGCGCTCGGGGCGCGCACCTCCCGGACGTCGAAGTGGCCGCCGGGGGCGCCGTTGGCCTCCGCGTCGTCGCCGCGGGGCCGCACCTGCATCCAGTCGCCGCGGCCGCCGGGGCGGTAGGCGCTGTCGAGCCGCTTGGCGACGATCCCGGCCAGGCCCATCTCCGTCGCCTTCTCCAGCAGGCGGCGCCCGTCGCCGCGGTGGAAGCCCGGGGTCCGCCAGGCCTCGCCCTCCAGCCCCAGCTCCGCGAGCCGTTCCTGGCGCACCTCGTAGGGCTCCTCCAGCAGGGAGGCGCCGTCGAGGTGGAGGAGGTCGTAGATCTGCAGGCTCACCGGCTCGGTCTCGGCGTGGCGGCGGATCGCGGAGTCGCTGCGCAGGCCGGCCCGCCGGCCCAGCCGCTCGGCGCTCGGCCGGCCGGACTCCTCGAGGGCGACGATCTCGCCGTCGAGCACCGCCTCGCGCGAGCCGAGCTGGCGGTTGAGGCGCCGCACCTCGGGGAAGAGCGCGGTCACGTCCTCCATCCCGGGGCCGAGCAGGCGCAGCTGGCCGGGCGTCGAGTAGACGATCGTCCGCAGGCCGTCCCAGTCGACCTCGAAGCCCCAGGCGTCCTCGTCGCGCGGCAGCCGGCCGCGGCGCGCGGTCATCGGCAGCAGCCGCTCGGGCAGCGGGTCGCGCGAGCCGGCCGGCTCGTCCATCCGGTGGATCATCCAGTCGCGGGCGTCCTTGCCGGCCCGGAACAGCGCGTAGCGACCCTGCGAGCGCTCGCCGTGCAGGGTGAGGATCACCTCGTCCTCGCGGAACTTCTCGGCCTCGTAGGTGCCGCTGTCCCAGATGCTCATCGCCTCCGCGCCGTAGTTGCCGGCCGGGATCTCGCCCTCGAACTCGAGGTACTCGAGCGGGTGGTCCTCGGTGTGGACGGCCTTGTGGTTGGTGTCGGGGTCGAGGGGCAGGCCCTTCGGCAGCGCCCAGGAGGCGAGCACGCCGTCGCGCTCCAGCCGCAGGTCCCAGTGCAGGCGGCGGGCGCTGTGTTCCTGGATCACGAACCGCTCGCCGGCCTGCCGCCGCCGCCCGCCGCGCTTGCGGCGCGCGCTCGGGGCGCCGCTGGGCTCCGGCGTGCGCTTGGCGTCGCGCTTGCGCCGGTACTCCTTCAGCGGTCCGCCGGCCGCCTTGCGTTTCGTGGCCATGGGTGCCGCCTTAGTAGCCGCTCGGCGGCCCCCTCAAACCGTCTTGCGCGGTTCCAGGACCACCAGCGGGATCTCCCGATCGGTACGGGCCCGGTAGTCCTCGTAGCCGCGGTAGCTGGCGACGGCGAGCGCCCAGAGCCGCTCGCGCTCCTCGGGCCCGGCGACCCGGGCGTGGACGTCCCGCAACTCCGAGCCGACCTGGACCGTGGTGTCCGGATTGGCCCGCAGGTTGTAGTACCAGGCGGGGTTCTTGGGGAAACCGCCCTTGGACGCGACCAGCAGCAGGTCCTTGCCATCCTGGGCGTAGAGCAGCGGGGAGGTGCGCTTGACGCCGCTCCTGGCGCCGACGTGGTCGAGCAGCAGCACCCTGCCGCGGATCCCCGGCAGCCGCTGACCGAGGCGCCCACCCGTCCTCCGGTAGAGGAACGTGTGGGCGCCCATGGCCCGCCAGATCACGGGCCAGGCGCGGTCGGCGACGTCCAGGTAGTCCATGCCGTCAGATGACGGTCTTGCGGCTTCCTCGGCTCAGGTGTACATCCCGCCGAACATGCCGCCGGTCACGTTCAGCACCTGGCCGTGCATGTAGTTGGCCAGCGGCGAGGCGAGGAAGAGCACCGGGCCGGAGGCCTCCGTCGGGGTGGCGGGACGGCCCAGCGGGATGATCGCCGAGGCCATCGCCCGCATCTGCTCGGGGATCCCCAGCTCGATCTTCTCGCCGGTCGGCGAGGTCATCTCGCCGCCTTCCTCTTTGGCCGCGGTGAGCCGGGTTTCGACGAAGCCGAAGGCGACGGCGTTGACGTTGATCTTGAACTGGCCCCACTCCTTGGCCAGCGTTTTGGTGATCCCGACCACGCCCATCTTCGCCGCCGAGTAGTTGACTTGGCCGGCGTTGCCCATCATCCCCGAGGTCGAGGAGACGTTGATGATCTTGCGGAACACCTCTTTGCCCTCGCCGCGCTCGGCCTTCGCCGCCTCGCGCCAGTGCGGCGCCAGCGCCCGGGCGACGCGGAAGGGGACGATCGTGTGGATGTCGAGCATCGCCTGGAACTGCTCGTCGGACATCTTGTGGGCGACGCTGTCCCAGGTGTAGCCGGCGTTGTTGACGACGATGTCGACCTGCCCGAAGGCGTCGACCGCGGAGGCGACCAGCTCGTCGCAGGCGCCGGTCTTGGTCAGGTCGCCGGAATGAACGGCGGTCTCGCCGCTGATCTCGTTGGCCGCCTGCTCGGCGACGTCGGCGTCGAGATCGTTGATCAGCACCTTGGCGCCCTCGCTGACGAACAGTTCAGCGGTCGCCCGTCCGATTCCCCGCGCCGACCCGGTGACGATCGCCGCTTTGCCGTCCAGAAGTCCCATCGATACCTCTCCTTTGGTTCGTGAAGTCGCGCCGGGAGGCTACACCGAGACGGGTCCTGGCTGACTGGCCAGTCAGGCGAAGTCCATCCTGGCGGTCAGAATGGCGCGGTGGGGGACTTGGGGAGCATCTTCCTGCTGGCGCTGGCGGCGATGTTCAACCCCACCCTGCTGGCGGCGGTGACGCTGATGATGCTGGCGCCGCGGACCAAGCAGCTGATGCTCGGATACCTGCTCGGCGCCTACCTGGCGAGCATCAGCCTGGGGATGGCGATCGTCTTCTCCCTGCACGGCTCCGGGAGCGTGGAAACCGCCCGCCGCACCCTCAGCCCCGCCGAGGACCTGGTGCTCGGGGTGCTGGCGGCGATCGTCGGCCTGGTCCTGCGCAGCGGGCGCGACGAGCCGCTGCGCGAACGCCGCCGGGAGCGGCGCGAGGCGGAGCGGCGGGAAAAGGGCAAGCCGGAGCAGTCCTGGCCCGAGCGGATGCTGGGACGCGGCTCGGCCCGGGTCAGCTTCGCGGTCGGGGTCGCCCTCAGCTTGCCGGGCGTCTCCTACCTCGCCGCCCTCGACCTGATCGCCAAGCAGGACGTCGGCGCGGCGGAGCGGGGGCTGCTGGTGGTGGGGTTCTGCCTCGTCCAGCAGCTCTTCCTCGAGTTGCCCCTGGTCGGCTTCGCGCTGGCGCCCGAGTGGACCCAGGGGGCGGTGAAGCGCTTCCGGGACTGGCTCGGCCGCAACGCGCGCCACCTGATCGAGAACGGCGCCTTCATCGTCGGTGGCCTGCTGGTCCTGCGCGGGACGATCGAGCTGATCGTCAGGTGAGGCTGAGCCCGGGGGTCGGGATCGGCACGCGCTCGATGTGGGGGAACCCCGATGAGAGATCACGGCCCGGCTGGGATCTTCGAGCGATGAGGGTCCTCGTCGCCTATGCCTCCAAGCGGGGCTCGACCGCGGAGATTGCCGAGACCGTGGCGGCCGAGCTGCGACGCGGCGGTCTGGCGGTCAGCTGCGAGCCGGTGGACGAGGTCGACGACCTGGCGCCCTACGACGCCGTCGTCCTCGGCAGCGCCGTCTACATGAAACGCTGGCGCGGGGACGCCAGGCACTTCCTTCGCAAGCAGCGCAGGGCCCTCGAGCAGATGCCGTTCTGGGTCTTCAGCTCCGGGCCGGCCGGCGACCCCGCCGAGGACAGGCCGGAGTGGACGGAGCCGCAGGGGACGGTCGGCAAGGTCGAGGAGATGGGTGCCCGCGGCCATGTCGTGTTCGGCGGCCGCCTGCCCGACCCGCCGCACGGGCCGATCGAGCGGGCGATGATCGAGGGCACGCCGGCCGAGTACCGCGACCGCCGCGACTGGGACGAGATCCGGGCCTGGGCGCAGCAGGTGGCCGAGGAACTGGTGGCGCTGCCCGGCCAGAGCCTTTAGGGGCGGCGGCCGTTCACTTCCCCCTGGCCGGCGATCGCCGCCAGGTCGCGGGGGCGCAGCAGCGCGTGCAGGGTCGAGCCGTCGACGATCGCCAGGCCGCCCTTGCGCAGCTTCACGTTGGCGCCGGTCAGGCGCGCGACCTGCTCGGAGAAGTCAGGCTCGTGGCCGACCAGGAGGACGTCGCCGCGCCCGGCGGCGAGGGAGAGCGCGTCGAAGGGCCCGCCGCGCAGCTCGCTCGCCCGCTCGGGCTCCAGTCCCAGCGCCTCGCAGGCCAGCCGCGCGGTCTGCGCCGCGCGGACCTTGGGGCTGGTCAGGCAGACGTCGACGCCGGTCGCGAGGGCAGCCAGGGCCAGTCCTGCGGCCCGGGCCTGCAGCTCGCCCTTCGGCGTCAGTCGTCGTGCCGCGTCGTCGCCGTTGCCGGCCTCGGCGTCGCCGTGTCGAAGCAGGTAGATCACCCCTCGATCCTAGGCGGCGAGGGAGGACGGGGCGGTCGGCCGCATGCGGCGGATTTCCGCTTTACCCGGATCCCGAATATCGCTAACTCCGACTTTCGTCCATCGCCCGACGGGCGGCATCTCTACTATCGCCGGCCAATGCGATTCCTCCCTGGTCATCGCATGCTGCCGGCGCTGATCGCGGCCGCTGCCCTCCTCGTGGCTCCCAGCTCGATCGCCGCACCGGCCGGCACGATCACGGTCTACGGCGCCAACGGCGGCTCCCACCTCGCGATCAGCTCGACCGGCTCGCGGATCCTCGTCAAGGGCCGGATGGCGCATGCCCGCCCGCACGGCTGCCGCCTCCTCCACCACCGCCTGCTGGCGGTCTGCCGGCTCAGCGGCGCCTCCCGGATCGAAGTCCTGATGGGGCCCCACGGCGACTTCGTGGAAGTGACGAACCGCCTGCCGATCCCGCTCACCGTCCATCTCGGCGGCGGCTCGGACAAGTTCATCGGCAACGGCGAGAACGACACCTGCTACTCGGAAGGTGCGCGTCGAAACCGCTGCGTCGGCGGTCCCGGCAACGACGTCTGCATCACCGGCCAGCAGAACAGCGACTGCGTCGGCGGCCCCGGCAACGACTACTGCCACACCGGCGCCGGCAGCGACGGCTGCTGGGGTGGCCCCGGCAACGACATCTGCGTGATGGGCCCGGGAGAAGACGGCTGTCATGGCGAAGGCGGCAACGACCGCCTCTTCGGCGGCCCGGGCGCCGATCAGCTCTACGGCGGCACGGGCTGGAACTGGTGCGACGGCCTGCCGGGCTGGGGTCGCTCGCACAACTGCGCCGCGGGACCGCGGCACTAGCCTCCCCGCGCCGGGTTCCGTCAGCCCTCGACGATGGCGAGCAGGGCTTCGCGACCGTCGCCGAGCAGCGGGTCGCCGTGGGCGAACAGCAGGTGCTCGAAGCGCTGGTCGAGGAGCGCGGCGCAGCGCTGGCGGATCTGCTCCTTGACGGCCTCGGGGTCCTCGCCGATCAGCCGGTCGGGGACGAAGCCGACCCGGGAGTGGTGGATCAGGCTGTCGGCGAAGAGCAGCGCCCCGCCGCCGTGCTCGATCCGCAGCACGGTGTCCTCGGGGCAGATCGCGTCCATCTCCAGGGCGACCAGGTCGACGGCGAGCCGATCGCCGAAGGCGAAACCCTCGACCGCCGGGCCCTCGGCGAACTCGTGCAGGCCGGCCTCGTGGCAGAGGATCGGGCACGCGTAGCGCTCCGCCAGCTCGGCCGCGTGGCGCAGGTGGTGGCGGTTGGAGAGGACGATCCGTTGCAGGCCGCGGCCCTCGAACCACTCGATGCCCTCGGTCGGCGGCAGCAGCGGGTCGATCGCGGTGCCCGAGGCGGCGAGGAAGTGGCAGTCGACCTCGGTGCGGATGTTCGGGTGCAGTGCCTTCCAGTGGAAGACGTCGTCGAAGAGCTCCTGCATCCAGGCAACGGTACCCCGCTCGGCCGCCCGCCTACCATCGGTGGGTGCCCCTCGCCCTCGGCCAGCGCCTCCTCCTGCACCACGTCTTTGGCGGCGGCTGGGTGTTCATCGCCGCGGCCGTGGTCATCGCCCTCCTGCTGCGCTTCTGGCCGGTGATCGTGCGCTGGCTCGGAAGCCGCCGGTAGTGACTGAGACAATGCGGCCCTTGCCAGGGAACCGTTCAGCCGGACCGGGCCGGTGGGGCCGCTCGTGGGTCGTCGCGACCCTCGCCGCCTGCCTGCTTCTCGCCGCGCAACCGGCCGCCAGCGAGGCGTCCGGCACTCCGCTGCCGCGCCGCGAGCGCGCCTGGATCCGCCAGGCGCTCGCCCACATGACCCTGAGGGAGAAGGTCGGACAGCTGTTCGTGGTCAACGGCTTCGGCAGCTCGGCCCGCGACCCGAACCCGGAAATGGTCCGGCTCAACCGCCGCTTCTACGGCGTCGACAACATCGCCCAGCTGATCCGCAAGTTCCAGCCCGGGGGAGTGATCTACTTCGACTGGTCCAACGGCCTCGAAGAACCGGCGCAGGTGGTTGGGCTCTCGAACGGGATCCAGAAGGTGGCGCGCCATCAGCCCGCGCGGGTGCCGATGCTGATCAGCACCGACCAGGAGGAGGGGGAGGTCACCCGGATCGGCTCGCCGGCCACCGTCTTCCCCGGCAACATGGCGCTCGGGGCGACCCGCAACGTCGGCCTGGCGCAGCGGGCGGCGCGGATCACCGGCCAGGAGCTGCGGGCGATGGGCATCAACGTGGATAACGCGCCGGTCGTCGACGTCAACCTCAACCCGCTGAACGAAGCCGACGGCGTGCGCTCCTATGGCGACCGGCTCGGGCTGGTCGAAAGGATGGGGGTCGCCCAGGTGACGGGCTACCAGCGCGACGAAGGCAGCACCGGCGTGGCGGCGACGGCCAAGCACTTCCCGGGCCTCGGCGACGTCGCGATCAACCCCGACAACGGGGCCGTCTCCTCGCCGCAGACCCTGGCCCAGGTGAAGAAGCAGAACATGCCGACCCTCGCGGCGGCGATTGCGGCAGGCGTCGACCAGGTGATGGTCACCCACATTCTCTTCCCCAAGATCACCGGCTCCAAGTGGCCCTCCAGTCTGCTGCCCTTCTGGGTCAAGGGGATGCTCCGCAAGTACCTGGGATACCGCGGGCTCGTCACCACCGACGCCCTCGACGCCGCCGCGGTCAGCGCCTTCCCGCCGGCCCAGGTGGCGCTGAAAGCGTTGCGCGCCGGCAACGACCAGCTGCTGGAGATCGCCGACCCCGAAGAACTCGAAGGCTCCGACAAGCCGCCCGCCGACCTGCTGTCCGCCTTCCCGGCGGTCCTGCGCGCGGTGAAGCGCGACCCCGCCCGCATGCACGCGCTGAAGGCCTCGGTGATCCGCGTGCTGGAGCTGAAGTGGCGGCTGGGACTGGTCCAGCACCCGTTCACCAGCCCCGGTGGCTGGAAACAAGTCGTCGGCACCCCCGGTCACCTGGCGCTCGCCGAAAAGGCCGCCCAGCGCTCGATCACCCTGGTCCGCAACGACGCCGGCCTGCTGCCGCTGACCGCGGGCACGGGCCAGAAGGTCCTGGTCACCGGCTTCGGCCAGGTGACCACGGCGACGCTCGGCCAGGATATGGCCGCCCACGGCCTCGTCCCCCAGGTGCTCGACACCGGCTTCGCCCCAAACGCCGAAGCGATCGCCAAAGCGGTCGAAGCCGCCCGCCAGAGCAACCTCGTCCTCGTCTCCACCTTCAACGCCTGGACCCCCGGCAGCCCCGGCCAGCTCGAACTAGTCAACGCCCTGCTGGCGACCGGCAAGCCGGTGATCGTGGCGGCGGTCGGCACCCCCTACGACGTCGCCTACCTCCCCGGCGCCCCGACCTTCATCACCAGCCTCGACTACCAGCCGGTCTCCCTCAACGCCCTCGTCCAGGCCCTGTTCGGCGAAGTCGACCCCAGCGGCAAGCTTCCGGTGACGATCACCCAGCCGGCTTCGAAGGAAGTGCTGTTCCCGTTCGGGTTCGGGCTCGCCTATCCGTAGATTGCTTTTTCCCGATCGGGATAATGGTCGAGGCGAACGAAACAATTTTCCCGATCGGGAAAAGGTAGCCAAGATCTGTCCTCTGGGCTCTATCTTTATCCCGAACGGGAAAAATGGATCCCTCTGTTATCCATGATCCAGAGCAGTTAGGGACGCTGATCCGCCGGCGTCGGCGCGAGCTTGGCTTGACGCAGACCGAGGTGGCCGAGGTCGCCAACACGAACCTGCGGTTTCTCAGCGAATTGGAGAGGGGCAAGCCCACCGCGAGGCTGGAGAACGTGATGCGGGTACTCGCGACGCTTGGGATCGAGTTGGAGGCGCGTCTCCGATGAGCGACGGCGCCCAGCTCGATGTCTATCTCCATGGGGGCATCGCCGGCGTCCTCGAGCGCCGTTCCCAGGCGCGGCTTCGATTCACCTATGCCGAGGAATGGGTCGCGACCTCTCGGCAACCGCTCTCGCTCAGCCTGCCGGTGCGGCCGGAGCCGTACGAGCACGAGGAATGTGCCCCGTTCTTCGAGGGGCTCCTGCCGGAGGGAGAGTTCCTCAGGGCGATTGCCCGCACTCTTCACGTTTCGGCCGACAACTCATTTCAGCTCCTCGACGAGCTGGGCGGCGAGTGCGCTGGGGCAATCTCTTTGGCTCCGAGTGGGGGGGAGGAGCCCGGCCGGGACCCGCGACCACCACACTGGCTGAGCGCGGAAGAGCTGGGTGGCCTACTGGCGGACCTACCACGGCGCCCCCTCATCGCCGCGGTCGACGAGGTCGAGGACGGTGGTGGCTTTCGGCTCTCGCTTGCCGGTGCTCAGGACAAGATCGCCGTGCTCGTCCAAGGTGACCAGATCGGGCTCAGCCACGGGAGGCCGCCAACGACCGCACTTCTAAAGGCCCCAATTCCCCACGTCGAGGAATCGGTTGCAAATGAGGCCTTCTGCATGCAGTTGGCCGCCCATGTCGATCTCGATGCTGCGGCCGCGGTACCTCGGCTCGCCGACTCCCACGAGTATCTGCTCGTGCACCGGTACGACCGCACTCGGGAGAGTCCCGACGGGCGCATTCACCAGGAGGACTTCTGCCAGGCGTTCGGTCTCGTACCGGCGGTCAAGTACGAAAAAGAGGGCGGCCCCACCGTCGCCGATTGCGCCGGGCTGATCCGTCGGCACTGCAGCGCGCCGGCCCGCGACCTGACGATGTTCCTTGACGCGCTCCTCTTCAACTTCGCGATCGCCAATTACGACGCTCACGCGAAGAACTACTCGCTCCTGCTTGATGGTCCCGGGTCGATCCGCCTGGCGCCCTTCTACGACCTGATCTCGACCGTCGTCTTCCAGGGCACCGATCGCAAGCTGGCTATGCGCTACGGCGGGGAGAACCGCCCCGGCTATCTGCGTGGTCGCCATCTCGACCGGATGGCCGAAGACCTCGGAGTCAAAGCCGCGCTGGTCCGGCGCCGGGCGATCGACATGCACGAACGGCTGGAGGTCGGCATCGAGGAGGCTCGGTTGTCTCTGCCGCCGGATTTTCAAGATCGGCCGATCCTGGACCGGGTGACGGCAACTGTGGCCGAGTGGGGGGAGGTGCTGGCAGGTCGTGCGAGGGAAGCCCGGGACCCCACGGTGGTGGTCACGGACGACAACCTCGAAACCACTCTGGCCAAGGTAGAGCAGGCTGGAAACGCGGTCGTTCAGGGAATTCATGGCGTAGACGCAGCCCTCGATCAGGTGAAAGAGATCACCGCCAACGCCAGCGCAGAGCTCACGGAGATGTCTGAGCAGAGCCCGCCGGCTGACGTCAAAGCGCGGAGGGAGCAGTTTGCCCACGATCTCGAGAGCCCCGCTCGTGCCTTGAAGCGGCACGGAAGGGATATCTACGACGCGGTGGTCGAGTTCGGGACGTTCTTCGAGTGGGCCCTCGATGTGCAGGAGAAAGCGCAGGACGAAGACCTGATCGACAGGAAGTTCTTCGAGACGTTCCAGCGACTGGGAACGGTTGCCGAGACCCGGCTCGCCTATGCGGAAAGCCTCTACTCGCGGATGAGTGAACTCGAGGAGTCGCTACCGGCCTTGCGGACGCCGGTACGAAACATGCGCGCAGGGATGCGTGACTTGCTCGACGCCGCAACGATCATGCGTGAGTGGAGTGAGCGGGCGAGGCGGATCGACCGGACGCCGAGCTCCAACAGCTAGCGGATCGCCTCACAGCCCCATCCCCTTGCCGATGATCTCTTTCATCACCTCGTCGGTGCCACCGCCGATCGGGCCGAGGCGGGCGTCGCGGACGGCGCGCTCGATGCCGTACTCGCGCATGTAGCCGTAGCCGCCGTGGATCTGGAGGGACTGGTCGGCGATCTCCAGGACGGCGCGCTGGGTCATCAGCTTGGCCATCGAGACCTGGCTGATGCAGTCCTGGCCGGTGTGGAAGAGGCGCAGGGCGTCGTAGGTGAGGGCGCGGGCGGCTTCGGCCTTGGTCGCCATCTCGGCGACGTGGTGGCGGATCGCCTGGAACTTGCCGATCGGGCGGCCGAAGGCTTCGCGGTCTGAGGCGTAGGCGACGGTGATCTCGATCAGGCGCTGCATCGCACCGACCGCGCCGATCGCCATCAGCAGCCGCTCCCAGGCGAAGTTGGCCATGATCAGCCTGAAGCCCCCGTGCTCCTCGCCGAGCAGGTTCTCCTCGGGGACCTCGACGTCGGTGAAGGCCAGCTCGCCGGTGTCGGAGGAGTGCCAGCCGAGCTTCTCCAGCTTCTGCGCAACCTCGTAGCCGGGCATCTCGCGCTCGAGGACGAGGAAGGAGATCCCGTGGTGGCCGCCCGCCTGGGTCGTCTTGCAGGCGCAGACCAGGAAGTCGGCGCGGACGCCATTGGTGATGAAGGTCTTGGCGCCGTTGACGACCCAGCCGCCGTCGACTTTGCGGGCGGTGGTGGAGATGCCGGCGACGTCGGAGCCGGCACCGGGCTCGGTGATCCCCAGGGCACCGATCTTCTCCCCGGCGATCCCCGGGACCAGCCAGCGCTGCTTCTGCTCCTCGGTTCCGAAGTTGAAGATCGGCGGCATCGCGATCGAGGCGTGGGCGTTGAGCCCGGCGGCGACGCCGCCGGAGCCGCCGGAGCGGGCCAGCTCCTCGACCCAGACCGCGTCGTGCAGGTGGGTGCCGCCCTGGCCGCCGTAGCGCTCCGGGAACTTCAGCCCGAGGAAGCCGAGCTCGGCGCAGCGCGCGTAGAGCTCGCAAGGAAATTCCCGCGCTGCCTCCCACTCGTCGACGTGCGGCGCGATCTCCTTGGCGACGAAGCGGGAGACCGTCTGTCGCAGCTCCTCGTGCTCCTCGCCGAACGGCGGCAGGATCGCCCGTGCGCCGCTGTCCTTGACCACGGTCATTCCGATTCCTCTCTGCCCGCCGGCGGCTTCCAGTCAGCCAGCATCGTGTAGCCGCGGCCCTCGTGGTCGAAGCCGAGCAGGTCGCCCTGGGGGTTCTTCTTGCCCCCGTGGTGATACGCGCGGACCTCCGCGATCCTGCCGTCGCGAATCAGGAACCACTCGGTGCCCCGGTCCAGGCGCCGCTCGCCGCTCTCGGGATCGCGCCAGGTCATCGTCCACTCGATCGCCACCTGGTCGCCCTGCTCGATCAGGTTCTCGACGAACCACTGGGCGTCGAGGCTCTCGACCGCCATCGCCGCATAGCCTCCGATCGTCTCCGCGCCCTCATGCGACCCGAGCCGCGTGTAGTAGTGCACGGCGTCCGCGGTGAAGTGCGCCGAGACCGCTGCGGCGTCACCCCCATTGAGGTCCTCGTAATACGCCCGCACCCGCTCCGCTCCGGTCATCTCCCAACCTCGTCAGCTAGCCAACCTCGGCTGAGAACGCACTTCCCACCGCATAGCGGGTGGAAGTGCGTTCTCGACGCCGGTGGCCGCCCTACAGACCGTAGCTCCGGCCGATCACGTCGAGCATCACCTCGTCGGTGCCAGCGCCGATGCGGTTGAGGCGGACGTCGCGGTAGGCGCGCTCGATCTCGTACTCCTTCATGTAGCCGTAGCCGCCGAGGATCTGGACGCACTCGTCGGCTACCTCGCAGGCGATCCGCGAGGCGAAGAGCTTGGCCATCGTGATCTCGCGCACCGGGTACTCGCCGTTGCCGAAGCGCCAGGCGGTGGAGTAGGTGAACTGCTTCGCCGCCTCGGTCTTCGTCGCCATCTCGGCGAACTTGTGGCGGATCGCCTGGAACTTGCCGATCGGCCGGCCGAAGGCTTCGCGCTCCTTCGCGTACTCGAGGGTCTTCTCGATCATTCGCTCCGCGCCCGCGTGGCAGCCGGCGGCGGCGACCAGGCGCTCGCCCTGGAGCTCCCAGGCGATGTGGTAGAAGCCTTTGCCGACCTCGCCGAGCACCGCCGAGGCGGGGACGCGGACGTCCTCGAAGGCGAGTTCGCCGGTGTCGGAGGCGTGCATCCCCATCTTCTCCAGCTCGTTGGAGACGCTGAAGCCCGGCACCTTCTCGCCGTTCTCGTCCCGCAGGTCGACGACGAAGAGGGTGATCCCGGCGTGGCGCTCGCCCGGATCGGTCTTGCAGACGAGGACGATGAAGTCGGCCCGCGGCCCGTTGGTGATGAAGGTCTTGGAGCCGTTGATCACGTATTCGTCGCCGTCGCGGATCGCCGTGGTGCGGATCCCGGCGACGTCGGAGCCGGCGCCCGGCTCGGTGATCCCCAGCGAGCCGACCTTTTCGCCCTTCAGGCCCGGTTCGAGGTACTTGCGCTTCTGCTCCTCGGTGCCGAGCAGGTGGATCGGCGGCAGCACCATGTCGGTCTGCACCGCGAAGCCCATGTTGGTGCCGCCAGAGCCCGAGTAGCTCATGCACTCGGCCCGGACCAGCGAGTAGAAGTAGTCCCCGCCCTGGCCGCCGTACTCCTCCGGGAAGCAGAGGCCGAGGAAGCCGAGCTCGCCGGCCCGCCGCATCTTCTCGGTCGGCCAGTAGGTGTCCTCCCACTCGTTGCGGTGCGGCCACAGCTCCTTTTCGACCCACGAGCGCATCGACTCGCGCAGGTCTTCGTGCTCCTGGCTGAAGATGAAGTGCTTGCGCCCAGACTCGAAGTCGGGCTTGATGACGCTGGAGCCGTCGGTCGCGGTCGCCACTGGTCTCTCTCCTCGCTCGGTTGCGGTCGGGCGGCGGGGCCGCCTCCAAAGCGAGTAGACAGTAGCACTTACTACTTTCCGCCGAGTCGGCTATCGTTGCGCCGCGATGAGCGAGGGAAGCTACGAGCTGGTCAGCTACGGGGTCGCCGACGGCGTCGCCACGGTGACCCTGGACAACCCGGAGAAACGCAACATGCTCTCCGGCCAGATGCTGGCCGAGCTGGTCGACGCGATGAAGCGCGCCAAAGCCTCCGAGGAGGTCCGCGCGGTCGTCCTCACCGGGGCGGGGGACAAGGTCTTCTGCGCCGGCGCCGACCTCGGCGGATTCGCCGCCGACGTCCCGCTGGTCGCCAAACACTTCGCCTCCGACCTCTTCCTCGAGTTCTTCCGGCTGATGCCGCGGCTCGGCAAGCCCTCGCTCTGCGCCGCCAACGGGCACGTGCTCGCCGGCGGCATGGGGCTGATGCTCTCCTGCGACCTGGTGATCGCCAAAGAGGGCGCGACCTTCGGCACCCCGGAGATCAACGTCGGCGCCTTCCCCTACATGATCATGTCGATCATCTACCGCAACGTCCCGCGCAAGAAGGTCAACGAGATGATGCTGCTGGGCGAGCGGCTGAGCGCGGAGCAGGCGGTCGAGTACGGGCTCGCCAACAAGGTCGTCCCGGCGGCGGAGTTCGACGCGGCGGTCGCCGAGTGGGCGGGCAAGCTGGCCTCCAAGAGCCCGGTCCTGATGCGCCTGGGGCACGACGCGATGTACCGCCAGCAGGACATGGCGATCGACGACGCGCTGGAGTTCCTGCGCTCGCAGCTCTCGCTCACCTTCACCACCGAGGACATCGTCGAGGGCGTCACCGCCTTCTTCGAGAAACGCGACCCGCAGTGGAAAGGCAGATAGTGGCGACGGAGGAGAAGTCGAGCGGGGCGGAGGAGAAGCATCTGCTGCCGGGGGCGGCGCCGCTCGGCGAGCTGACCGAGCAGTTGCACGAGCGCCGCGCCAAGGCGAAGCTCGGCGGCGGCCGCGAGAAGATCGACAAGCAGCACGAACGCGGCAAGCTGACGGCCCGCGAGCGGATCGACCTCCTGGTCGACGAGGGGACCTTCGTCGAGCTCGGACTGCACGGGCGGCCGCACTTCAGCCAGCGGGCGATGGACGGGGTGGAGGCGCCAGCCGACGGGGTGATCACCGGCTGGGGGGACGTCGACGGCCGCCCCTGCTGCATCGCCGCCTACGACTTCACGGTGATGGCCGGCTCGATGGGGATGACCGGCGAGCTCAAGGTCAGCCGCCTGCGGGAGATGGCGCTGAGCAAGCGGATGCCCTTCGTCTGGCTGCTCGACTCGGCCGGGGCGCGGATCCAGGAGGCGACCGGCTCGCTGTTCGCCGGCTCGGGTCACCTGTTCCGCGAGGAGGTCGAAATGTCGGGCGTGATCCCGATGGTCGCGGCGATGATGGGGCCCTGCGCCGCCGGCACGGCCTACATCCCGGCGCTCTCGGACTTCGTGCCGATGGTCTCCGGCCAGGGCGCGATGGCGCTCGCCGGGCCGCACCTGACGAAAGCCGTCACCGGCGAGGACATCTCGATGGAGGAGCTCGGCGGCGCCAAGGTGCACTGCCGCAAATCCGGCGTCGGCGACCTCGAGGTGGCCGACGACGCCGAGTGCATCGAGGCGATCAAGGGCTACCTCTCCTACTTCCCCTCCAGCTGGGAAGAGAAGCCGCCGCTGCGCGAGGAGGCCGACCCGGCCGATCGCATGTCGGAGAAGCTGATGGAAATCGTCCCCGACTCGAATCGAAAACCGTACGACATGTACGAGCTGATCGCCGAGATCGTCGACGACGGCGAGTACTTCGACCTGAAGCCGAAATTCGCCAAAAGCGTGATCACCTGTTTCGCTCGCTTCGGCGGCCAGCCGGTGGGGATCGTCGCCAACCAGCCCAAGCACCTGGCCGGCGTCCTCGACAACGACTCCTCCGACAAGGCGGCCCGCTTCATCAACCTCTGCGACGCCTTCAACGTCCCGCTGGTCTTCCTCCAGGACATCCCCGGCTTCATGGTCGGCTCGAAGGTCGAGCACGCGGGGATCATCCGCCACGGCGCCAAGCTGCTCTACGCGGTCAGCCGGGCGACGGTGCCGAAGGTGACGGTGGTCGTCCGCAAGGCCTACGGCGCCGGCTACTACGTGATGTGCGGCAAGGCGTACGAGCCGGACCTGATCGTCGCCTGGCCGGACGCCGAGATCTCGGTGATGGGCGCCGAGGGGGCGGTGGAAATCATCGGCCGCTCGGCGATCGAGGCGGCCGAGGACCCCGAGGCCGCCCGCGAGGCGATGCTGAACGCGGTCCGCGAGCGGATCGACCCCTATATCGCCGCCGGCAACGCGGTCGTCGACGAAATCATCGATCCGCGCGAGACCCGGCCGACGATCGTCAAGGCGCTGCGAATGGCGCGCCACAAGCAGGTCGAGAAGCCGCGCAAACGCCACGGCGTGATGCCGGTCTAGGAGGAAGAGATGAGCTCGTTCGACGATCCGGTGATCATCAGCTGCTCGATCAGCGGCGTGATCGCCAACCGCGACCAGTGCCCGGCGATCCCCTACACGCCGGAGGAGTACGCGGCCGAGGCGCGGCGCGCGGTCGACGAGGGCGCCTCGCAGATCCACATCCACGCCCGCAAGCCCGACGGCACGCCCTCCTACGAGGTCGAGGACTTCAGGGCGATCACCGAGGCGATCCTCGCCGAGGTCGGCGACGTGATCGTCAACTACTCGACCGGCGCGATCGGGATCCCGATCGAGAAGCGGCTCGAGTACCTGCGGGCGCTGCGGCCCGACGTCGCCGCGCTGAACATGTCCTCGATGAACTACGCCAAGTACTCGCGGCGGCGCAAGGACTTCGTCTTCAAGGCGGTCTTCGAGAACAGCTTCGACACGATCGTCGAGTTCCTGACCGCGATGAAGGAGCTGGGCATCAAGCCCGAGCACGAGTGCTTCGACTCCGGGCACGTCGCCAACCTCGACCCGCTGATCGACATGGGGCTGCTGGAGCCGCCGCTGCAGATCTCGCTGGTGATGGGGGTGACCGGCGGCATCCGGCCGACGCCGCGCAACGTCAACCTGATGTCCGACCAGATTCCCGGCGGCTCCGAGGGGCAGAACCAGTGGCAGGTGATCGGGATCTCCCGTGACCAGTGGAAGCTGCTCGCCGCCTCGCTGGTCCTGGGAGGCAACGTCCGCGCCGGTGTCGAGGACAACCTCTACCTGCCGAACGGCGAGATGTGCAGGTCCAACGGCGATCTGATCGCCAAGGCGCGTCAGATGGCCGAGGACGTCGGCCGCCGCGCCGCCACGGTCGCCGAGGCGCGCGAGCTGCTCGGCGTGCCCAAACGCGCGGGGGTCTGACCCCGTGGCCGAGCTGCCGCTCTCCGACGTCCGCGTCCTCGACCTGACCCGCCTGCTGCCGGGCGGCTTCTGCTCGCTGCTCCTCGCCGACCTCGGGGCCGAGGTGCTGAAGGTGGAGGACACCGGGATGGGCGACTACATCCGCTGGGCCCCGCCGTACTACGGCGCCGAGGAGGACCAGGAGCTGGGCACCCGCTCGGCGCTCTACCTCTCGCTCAACCGCGGCAAGCGCTCGATCCGCCTCGACCTCAAGAGCGACGCCGGCCGCGAGGCGCTGCTGCGCCTGGTCGAGCGCTACGACGTCGTCCTCGACGGCTTCCGCCCCGGCGTGCTGGACCGGCTCGGGGTCGGCTACGAGCGGATGCGCGAGGCCAACCCGGGCATCGTCTTCTGCGCGATCACCGGCTACGGCCAGGACGGCCCCTACGCCCAGCGCGCCGGCCACGACATGAACTACCTCGGCCTGGTCGGCCTGCTCGGCCTGACCGGAGCCAGGGACGGCGCGCCGGTGCAGGCGGGAGGGCAGATCGCCGACCTCGGCGGCGGCGCCCTGATGGCGGCCTTCGGGGTGATGGCGGCGCTGCACGAGCGGCGGCGCTCCGGCGAGGGGCAGTTGGTCGACGTCTCGATGGCCGACGGCGCCCTCTCCTGGCTGGCGATGGTCGCCGGCGCCTACTTCGCCGACGGCGAGGTGCCGCGCCGCGGCACCGGTTCGCTGAACGGCGGCTTGGTCTGTTACCTGCCCTACGAAGCCGCCGACGGCTGGATCACCTGCGGCGCCCTGGAGCCGAAGTTCTGGGCCGCCTTCTGCAACGGCGTTGAGCACCCGGACCTGATCGAGAAGCAGTTCGAGGCGCCTGGCTCCGGTGCCTGGGGCGAGGTCGCCGCGGTCTTCCGTTCGCGCAGCCGGGCCGAGTGGAAGGCCTTCAACGACCAGCATGACTGCTGCATAGAGCCGGTCCTCGACCTCGACGAGGCCCTCGACTCCGAGCTGGTGCGCTCGCGCGAGATGGTCGTCGAGCTGCGGCAGCCGCGGCTCGGCACGGTGCGCCAGCTGGGCATGCCGGTGAAGCTGAGCCGCACTCCGGCCGACCCGACGCGGCCGGCGCCGGGCTTCGGCGAGCACACCGACCAGGTCCTCGCCGAGCTCGGCTACTCGAGGGAGGAGATCGCCTCGCTGAAGGAGTCCGGCGCCGCGGCGGGGCCGAGCGCGAACGCGGCGGGCACCTTTCGCGCATGAGCGCGCGCACCGAGAAGCTGCTGCGGATCGGCGAGCTGGCGGAGGCCTCGGGGGTATCGGTGCCGACGATCAAGCACTACCTGCGGGAGGGCCTGCTGCCCGAACCGGTGAAGACGAGCCGCAACATGGCCTACTACCCGCCCGAGTTCGTCGAGCGGATCCGCCTGATCAAGCGGCTGCAGGAGGAGCGGTTCATGCCCCTGAAGGCGATCCGCTCGGTCTTGGAGGGGGACCCCGAGCGGCTGGGGGCGATGCTGGAGCTGGAGGACCGGATCCTCGACCGGGCGCTGGCCGGCGAGCGCACCCGGACCAGCGCCAGCGAGGTGCGCGAGCGCTATGGCGTCCCCAGGGAGGTGCTGGACCGGCTCGAGGAGATCGAGGTCCTGAGCCCCAACAGCCGCGGCTACTCGCCCTCCGACGTGAAGATCATCGAGGCGATCAGCCGCTTCCGCGCCGGTGGTTACGACGAGCAGATCGGCTTCACCGTCTACGACACCCTGCGCTACAAGACGGCGATCGAATCGCTGGTCCGCCAGGAGGTCGACGTGGTGATGAACCGGCTGGCGGGCGAGGTCTCCGCCGAGCGGGTGGTGGAGATGCTGGAAGCCGGGGCCGAGCCGCTGCAGGACCTGATCGCCGCCCTGCACACCAAGCTCCTGGTCGCCGAGCTCGAGCGCCACGGCGAGCGCCGCGGCTGAGGGCCGGCTAAGGCGCGGCCGCCGCGACCAGCGCCTCGCGCCGGGCCTCGATCCGAGCCGCGGCCAGGCGGTGGTCGTGGCGCTCGGCAGCCACCCGCGCCTCTTCGAGCGCCTCGACGACCCCCTCGCCGCCGCTCTGCGCCCGCGCCTCCGCCAGCACCAGCAGGGCCGGCGGGAGCTGCCAGTTCATGCCGCGGCCGCGGGCGCACTCGACCGCCCGCTCGGCCTCGGCGAGCGCCTCCGCCGCGCGGCCCAGCCCGAGCAGGGCGCGCGCCCGCAGGGCCGCCCGCCAGCCCTCGGACTCCCCGCCTGAGCTCATCCCTTCGCGGTAGATCGCCTCGCTGCGATCGATCGCGCTCAGCGCCGCGGCGTGTTCGCCGGCCTCGAGGTGGACGAAGCTGAGGCTGTTGAGGGCCATGCTGCGGGAGAAGACGTCGCCCAGCCGCTCGGTCAGCTCGCAGGCGCGGCGCCCCAAGGCCAGCGCCGCCTCGATCTCTCCCCGGTCGGCCAGGTTGGAGGCCTTCATGCCGAGGCTCCAGCTCTCGGTCTCCGGGTCGCCGCGCTCGTGGGCTTCGCGCACCGCCTCGTCGAGCAGGCCCTCGGCCTCCTTCACCAGCCCCCGCTCCTGCAGCGCCACGGACTTCGCCGCCAGCCCCCAGGCGCGCGGGCTGCCGACCATGATCCCGGCGCCGAGGTCGGGGTCCTCGCCCATCAGCTCGAGGATCTCGTCGGTCGTGCGGTCCAGCCGGTCGAGGTCGCCGGCGCACATGTAGGCGTAGGCCGCGATCCCCCGCATCGCCGCCTGCAGGGGCCGGTCACCGGAGCGGTCGGCGAGCTCGATCGCCTGCTCGCTGGCCTCGACCCACTCCGCCGTGTGCTCGACCGCGCCGGGCCGGGCAAGGGTCAGCGCCTTCAGCATCGTCAGCGCCCGGAGGTCTTCGCGGCGCTCGGCGATCGCCGTCGCCTCGGCCGCCAGGCGCTCCGCCCGCTCGTGCTCCATCCCCAGCCGCCAGGCGTATTCGAGCTGCAGCATCCGCGAGAGCAGGGAGAGGAGGACGGTCTCCTCGTCCTCGGGCAGCTCGTCCGCCAGGTCGGTGACCCGCTGCCAGAGCCGCAGCGCGTCCTGCGGCCGGCTGTGCCCGGCCCAGCGGGCGGCGCGCGAGTACCAGCGCGCCGCCTCCAGCGGCTCGCGGCCCTCCTCCATGTGGTGGGCGACCAGGCCGGCGAGCTCGTCGAGCCGCTCGCCCTCCAGCTCGATCATCGCCCGTGCCGCCGCGGCGTGGGTCTCGGCCCGCTGTTCGGCGAGCTGGGTGCCGTAGGCCACCTCGCGGGTCAGCGGGTGGCGGAAGGCGAGCACCCGCTGCGGGTAGATCTCCGCTTCGTAGAGGAAGCCGGCGTCGGTCAGCCGGCAGATCGCCGGGTCGATCCGGCCGGCGTCGAGGCCGGCGGTGAGGCCGAGCGCGCGCACGCTCATCTCCTTGCCGACGACCGAGGCGACCTGGAGCAGCCGTTTGGCCTCCGGATCCAGGCGGTCGATCCGGGCGGCGAGGATCGCCTGCACCGTCGCCGGCACGCCGGCCCCCTCGATCGGGCGGGCGAGCCGGTAGGCGCCGCGCTCGCCCTCCAGGTGACCGGACTCGGCAAGCTCGCGGACGATCTCCTCGATGAAGAACGGGTTGCCCTGGGTGCGCTCGTGGATCGGCTCCTCCAGCCCGTCGAGCGAGGGGTCCCGGCCAGCGACGTCGCGCAGCAGCTCGGCGGTGTCGGCGCGCGCCAGCGGCTCGAGGCCGAGCCCGCGGAAGGCGCC
>DASVWP010000207.1:0-7230 GCA_036393155.1 Solirubrobacterales bacterium
GGACCATGAAGGGGAACTCGGTCAGCTGCCGGAAGTCGCTGACCGGGTCCCAGCCGAGGGCGGCGAGCTCAGTGGGCATGGTCGTGGCGCGAGTGGTGATGAGCGGGCGGCTCGGGGGTCCCGACGACGACCAGGCGGCCGTCGGAGGTCTCCAGCACCTCGACCGTGACGCCGTAGAGGCGGCTCAGCGTCGGGCCGGTGATCACCTCGCGCGGCGCCCCCTGCACGCCCTGGCCGGCGGCGAAGTAGACGACCCGGTCGACGTAGGGCAGGATCGGGTTGACGTCGTGGGCGACCAGCAGCACGGTGACTCCCTCGGCTTTGCAGATCCGCTGGACAAGGGCGGCGACCGCGGCCTGGTTGGGCAGGTCGAGGCTGTCGAGCGGCTCGTCGAGCAGGAGGATGCGCGGCCGGCGGACCAGCGCCTGGGCGATCAGCAGCCGCTGCTGCTCGCCGCCGGAGAGCTCGCCGATCGGCCGCTCCGCGTAGGCGCCGGCGCCGACCAGCTCCACCGCCTCGCCGACCCGCCGCGCCGCCTCGCGCCCGGCGGCGCTGAAGCGCGCGGGCAGCGGCAGCCCCCAGCGGGTGCCGTCGAGCCCGAGGCGGACGAGGTCGAGGCCGCGGACGCGGGTGGCGGCGTCGAAGCTGCGGCGCTGCGGCAGGTATCCGATCAGCGAGTTGGCGGCGCCCGGCGAGCGGCCGAGGACCGTCGCGGTGCCCTCGCTGAGGCGCAGCAGACCGAGCAGGACGGCGAGCAGGGTCGACTTGCCCGAGCCGTTGGGGCCGAGCACGGCGACGAACTCGCCCTGGCCGATCTCCAGGTCGAGGCCGCTCCAGACCCGGCGCCCGCCGCGTGTGGCGGCCGCGCCCTCGAGGCGGATCGCCGGCTCGGCCCGCGCGCCTTGCGCCAGCCCGGCGGCGGCCCGCGGCCTCACCTCCCACCCCCCTTTTCCAGCGCGGCGAGGAGCGCTTCCAGCTCGCGGTCCATCCAGGCCTGGAAGCTGGCGCCTTCGGGGCTGGTCGTCTCGGTCACCGAGGCGACCGGGATGCCGGCCGCGCCGGCGGCGTCGTTCAGCCGCTGCACGTCGGGGGTGGCGTTCTGGCTGTTGAAGACCCAGAGGCGGATCTGGCGGTCGGCGATCTGGCGGTCGGCGGCGGCCTTGTCGGCGGGCGTCGGTTCGGTCCCCTCGGCGACCGCGTCGAGGAAGCCGTGCGGGGTGAGGAGCCGCAGGCCGAGCGCGGCGGCGAGCGGTTCGAAGACGCTCTCGGAGGCGCCGACCGGGGTGCCGGCGAAGCGGCCGCGGATCCGCCGGATCAGCCGCTCGTAGCGGCCGAGGCCGGCGCTGAGGAAGTGACGGCGGCGCGCCTGGAAGTAGGCGCGGTGGCCGGGGTCGGCTCGTTCGTAGTCGGCGGTGATCCGGTCGACCACCGCGTGCACGGCGGCCGGCGAGTACCACTGGTGGGGGTTGTCGCCGTCGGCGAGCCCGAGCGCTTCGCCGACGTCGAGTTCCACCCGGCGGGAGTCCGGGTTGGCGGCGAGCAGCTTCGCGGCCCATTCGTCGTAGCCGATCCCGTTGACGATCGACATCCCCGCTTCGGCGAACGCCCGCGCGTCTTCCGGCGTCGGTTCGTAGTCGTGGGGGTCGGCGGCGGGGTTGGCGATCACGCTCCTCACCTCGACCTGGCTGCCGCCGAGCTGGCTGGCGATGCTGCCCCAGAAGTCCTCGGCGGCGACCACGTTGAGGCGGCCGGTGTCGGCGGGCCCGCCGCTCCCGCAGCCGGCGGCGCCGAGGCCGATCAGGGCACCGGAAGCGAGCAGGAGGAGGAAGCGCAGGCGCAGCGCCATGGGGCCAAGGTATCACGATAGTGAGACTCGTTATCTTTTACGGCGGGCGAGGCCAGCCTCCGGCCTCCCGAGCGCTCAGTCGAACAGCGCCGAGAGGCTGCGGCGGTCGACCCGCAGCTCGCCGATCGACTCGACGACCTTGGCCGCCCCGGCCTCGCGCAGCTCTTCGACCGAGAAGCCGCCGGTCAGCACCGCCAGGGTCGGCAGCCCGGCCGCCTCGGCCGCCCGCACGTCCCAGGTCGAGTCGCCGATCATCACCGCCTCACCGTCATTCCCGGACTTCTCCAGCGCCGCGTGGACGAGGTCGGGGTGGGGCTTGGTCCGCTCGACGTCGGCGGCGGTGGTCCAGCCGTCGACGAGCTCGCGGGCGTCGAGCAGGTCGAGGTAGTGCTCGACCTCCTCCTGCTTGGCCGAGCTGGCGAGGATCACCGCCAGACCCTCCTCGTGCAGGTCGGCGAGCAGCTCGCGGGCGCCGTCCATCGCCTGCACTTCGGAGATCATCTCGCCGTAGATCTCGCCCTCGCTGGCGCGGATCTCCTCGCCCGCCCGCTCCTCGCCCTCCTCGCCGATCAGCGCCGCGACGATCTGGTCGCCGCCCATGCCGATGTGGCGGTGGATCTCCCAGAGCTGGGCGCCGTAGCCGTGCCTGCGCAGCGCCCGGTGCCAGGCCAGCGCGTGCTGGTAGTTCGTGTCGACCAGGGTGCCGTCGACGTCGAGGACGACGGTGGGCGAGTTCGGGGGGCGGTTGGCGATGCCCGCCAGCTACCCGCTTGCCGGCGGAAGTTGCAGTTCGCCGCGTTCGCCCTGGCGCCGCTGCTTCCACGGCAGCAGCGGCATGTGCCGGCGGGCGCAGCCGAGCCCTTCGGCGCGCGGCAGCAGCGGCCGGCGGTGCCCGGCCCACACCCAGTAGCCCTTGGGCATCTCGGCCGCCAGTTCCCAGATCGTGTTGGGATAGGCGCCTTCCTTCGCCATCTCCCGCAGGATCGGCCAGTGCCTGGCGCTCGCCATCGCCCGCTCGGCTTCGGCCGCCTTCGCCGGGTCGCCTTCGCGGCGGGCTTCGGCCCACTGCAGGAACCAGAGGCAGGAGACGGTGCCGGTCACCGCGGCGCCGACCTGGTAGCGGTCGGTGGTCAGGCCTTCGGCGGGGACCAGCGACGGCTCGAAGATCGCCGGCACCGGGATCCCCTTCAGCATCTCGCGCACCGCGGCGCCGTGTTCGGCGGCCTTGACGACCTTCGCCGGCATCGCGTCGAGCCAGGTCTGCGAGTCCACCTTGCCCAGCCAGCCGAGCCGTTCCTCGAAGGCCGCTAGGTCGGGGACCGCGGCGCGCAGTTCGAGCACCCAGCCGCCTTCGGACCACAGCGCCGACATCTCGCGGTCGCCGGAGCCGCCCTGGCTGGGGACGCCTTCCGCCCGCGTGTTGAGATGGGCGGTCGTCCCCAGGACCGGCACCTCGAGCCAGCGCTGGCCGGGCGGATGCGGCGCCTTGCGGGCGTATTCGAGCCACTGGGCGAGGCTGCCGCGGCGCCAGGAGAGTTCGACTTTGCGCTGGCGCACCGACGGCGGCAGCCCCCCCGACTCGGTGCCGTTCGCGTGGACGTGGATCGTTTCGAAGGGGACCGGCCTGCCGGTGACGAATTCCATCGAGCCTTCGAGCCCTTCGGGCTCGCGGTACTCGGTGACGTTCTGGACCCGCCAGCCGGGGCCTTCGAGCAGCAGCAGCGGCGTCGATTCGGCGAAGCGGACGAGCTCGGCGCCGTAGGCCCGGGTGGGGCGGCCGTCGCCGCCGCCGACCAGCAGCAGGACGAGGAGCGCCGCGGCGGCCAGCGAGGCGGCGGCGAGGGTCAGCGCGAGGCGCCGCGGGCGCGGCCGGCGGGGCCTCGCGGCGGGCGCCGTGAGGCCGGTGAGCAGGCCACCCACGTCGGCCAGCAGGTCGGCTTCCATCGCCGCGAAGTCGAGGCCCTCGAGCCGCGCCTCCTCGATCGGGTCGGCGGCGCCGAGGGCCGCCTTCAGCTGCCGGGTGGTCACGTCGCTTCCTCCATGTCGAGTTCCGCCTTGCCCGCCGCCGCTTCCCGCTTCTCCATCAGCGCCCGCAGCCGGCGCCGCGCGCGGTGCAGGCGGCTGCGCGCGGCCAGCGCGGAGATGTCGAGGACCCTCGCCGCCTGGCTCGGGGTCAGCTCCTCCCAGGACACGAGCAGGAGCAGCTCGCGGTCCTCCTCGCCCAGCCCGGCCATCGCCCGCAGCACCTCCGCCGCCTCGCCGGCCGGCGCCGGCCGGGTCGCCAGCTCGGCCCGCAGGGACTCAGCCAGGCGCTCGCCGAGCCGCGTCCGCCGCCGCTCGGCGCGGTGCAGGTTGGCGATCACCCGCCGCGCGACCGCGTAGAGCCACAGCCGCGCACCGTCGCCGAGCGGCACCTCGCCCAGCCGCCGCCAGGCGACCAGGAAGGTCTCGGCGACGACGTCGGCCGCGTCCTCGCGACCGTCGACCCGCCGCAGCGCGTAGGCGAGCACCGCCCGCCCCTGTTCGCGGTAGAGCTGCCCGAAGCGGATCTGGGCGAGCTCGCGCCCGAGCGCCCCCTGCCTCTCGATCTGACTCGGCACCATCTACCTCCATAGGTGTCCGGTTCCGGCCCAGCGTTGCAGGCGGGCCCTCGCGAGCCGCCGGGCCATCGAGGTGACCGGCGCGGGGGCTACTTCGTGACGCGCCACTGGGCGCTGACGAACAGCCGCGCGGGATCCCGGTTTTCCCCCTGCTCGGTCAGCCAGGTGCACATGCGGAAGACGCCCGTGGACTTGGCGAGGAGGCGGCGCGAGAAGTGGAAGTTGCCGGCGGGGACGGGTCGCCGGGTGTCCCCGCCCGCGTAGAAGGGATAGAGGACAGAGTCGGTTTCCTGGAGCATCCGTTCCTCGGCCTGCGGGGTCGAAGCGCACTTGTGGACCTTCTTGAAGTGGCAAAATTCGTCCCCGCAGACGAGGATCCGCGGCGGCAGGATCTGGGTTTCGAGGTAGGCGGGCGCCTGCAGCCAGCCGTGCACCGAGAAGGGCGCCCGCTGGCCGACCCGCACCTGGTGCGGCACCGACTCCTTCATGCGGAATTCGGGCTTGATCACCGTGAAGGTCATCCGGGCGCCGGCGACGTAGTCGAAGTTGCGAAACAGCGAGGCGCAGAGCGCGTAGGTGCCCGTTTCCACGTAGTTTTCGACCGGCGGTTCCCACGGTAGGTCGAACGGGGCCGACCCTTCGACCGGGGCGCCGAACCCGAGTTTGGAATCGATCGCGCTCTGGGTCCCGGTGGTTGCGCACGGTTCGGAGGCCGGCACCGTCACCACCTGGACTTCGTCGTTGGTGTAGCCGTACTGGTTGGGGCCCGGCGCGGTGCCGGTGACGCGGAAGGATCCGTGCAGGCCGCGGGTGACGGTCGTCGTCCCGGTGATCGAGATCGAGCCTTCGGCGGCACGCGAGGCGGCGGGCAGGACGAGGAGCGCGGCAAGGGCAAGGGTGGCCGCGAGGATCGCCCGCGCCGGGGAAGCTCCACCCCGATGTCCCTGAAAGCCCCTGATCGGCGGATCGTACGGGCCGGGGCCGCGACCCGTCAACGCGACCGACCATCCCGGCCGACCTTGTCGAGTTTCTGTCTTCACCGCCTTTTCACCTGACCGTTGCGCGCTGTTAACGAGTCGCCCCCGGCCTCGTCCTAGCGTCGCCGTGTTTGCGGTCAACAACCGAAAGGGATGCGATGAGGAACGTTTTGAGGAGGCTGAGGCGGACCGGAAGGGTGGGGCTCGGAGCGCTCGCCGGGCTGGTCGCGCTGGCGGCGCTGAGCGGCACGGTCCTGGCCGAGACGCACCCGTGGTCAGGCGGTGGCGACAACTCCTGGCCCTACGCGGAAGCCGGCCCGGCGCCGGTGCTCGCCGCGGTGGGCGACATCTCCTGCCAGCCCGGCGCGCCGGTCGAAAAGGAGAAGCAGAAGGACGTCTGCGACAAGACCGGGGCCGGCTACACGACCCGCATGGAAGCGCAGGCGGCGACCGCGAACCAGATCGAGGAAATGAAGCCGAACCTGGTGGCGATCCTCGGCGACGAGCAGTACGAGGTGGGTCGCTACGAAGACTTCCTCGGCTCCTTCGACAAGACCTACGGCGCCTTCAAGTTCCTGCAGCGCCCGGCGCCCGGCAACCACGAGTTCTACTCCGAGCACGGCGAGACCGGGGTCCACGGGCGCGGCTACTTCGACTACTACAACGGCACCGAACTGAACGCCAACGGGACGCCGGTGCAGGAAACGGTCGCATCCGAAAACGGCGGCGCCCCGTTCACCCAGCCGCGCCCGCGCCAGGACGGCCAGGCCGGCGACTTCGGCGAAAGCGGCGACGGCTGGTACTCCTACGACCTCGGCGGCTGGCACATCATCTCGCTGAACGCGGAGTGCGAAGTGCAGCCGGGCGGCTGCAACCCCAACGGCGCCTGGTTCTCCAGCGAGACCGCCTGGCTCGCCAGGGACCTGGCCGGCGACCACGCCCAGTGCACGCTCGCCTACTGGCACCAGCCGACGTTCAGCCCGACCAGCGAACCGTTCACCGCCGGCAGCGAAGAGGGCGAAGTGGCCGACGCCTGGTGGAAGCTGCTCTACGCCCACCGGGCGACGCTGGTCCTCAACGGCCACGACCACGCCTACTCCCGCTTCGCGCCGATGAACCCGAACGGCGAAGCGGACCCGCACGGGATCCGCGAGTTCGTCGTCGGCACCGGTGGCGAGTCGCTCGACGAAGTGGTGCCCGGCACCCCGAACCTGCAGGCCTGGGCCGACCAGTACTACGGGACCATGAAGCTGACCCTGAAGCAGGACGGGTACAGCTGGGACTACGAGTCCGCGATGCGGAGCCCCGAAGCGCCGCAGGGCACCCCCGCCACCTACAGCGACACCGGCAGCGGTCGCTGCAACGGCGGTGAGGCCGGCCACGGCGGAGGCCCGTACTACCGCTGAGCCGGTAGCCCGTCCCAGCCCCGCCGGCCCCTCAGCACCCCGCCGCGGTCACCGTGACCGCGGCGGTGCGGGCGACGCCGTCCAGCTTCGCCTCGAAGCGGTAGGCGCCGGCGGGCAGGGCACGGGTGCCGACGCCGAATCCTTCGGCCGCCTCGACCAGCTCGTTGGTGCCCCGGGCCTCGAAGAGGCTGGTGCGGGACCGCACGTCGCCCTGGGTCCCGGGCGCGTCGAGGCGCAGGAGCTCCTTCCCGGGAATCCCCATGCGCGCCCACCGGTAGGTGAAGGTGACGCTGTAGACGGGGTCCGAGGCGCAGGACTGGACGGTGGCGCCGGGCGCGGCGCGCAGGACATGGCCGCCGACGGTGGAGAGCCGGATCGCGGAGATCCGCAGCTGCGGCCGG
>DASVWP010000208.1:0-5078 GCA_036393155.1 Solirubrobacterales bacterium
TACCCCGAGCACGACCACTCCGCCGAGGGGATCGGCGGCAGGATGTTCGCCGAACGGCCGCAGCAGCTGGGCCAGGAGGAGGTCTACTTCGCCCTGCGCGGCTCGGGCACGGTTGAGGCCGGGGGAGAGAGCCACCCGCTCGACGCCGACTACGCCGTGCGGGTCGGCCCCGACGTCGCCCGTAAGGTCCTGCCGGGTTCCGAGGGCCTGCGCCTGCTGGCGATCGGCGGCACCCCGGGCGCGGCCTACGAGACCGGCGGCACCCTGTAGACGCCCAGGAGGGACTGACGAAACCCGCGTGGGCGACTGGTGAGCGCCGGACCAAGCGGGGCAAGGACGCAGGGAGGCCGAATAGCAGCGCTATTCGGCCGACCGAGGACGCGGCGCCGCGTCGTCGTCCGCCACCGCCAGGCGGGCGTGGGGGTTTCGCCAATCCCTCCTAGACTTGGGGTATGGCTTCCCCCGAGGCGAAGAACCTGGAGGCGATCTCCAAGGCGATCGACCAGCACAACGCCAACTGCCCCTTCCCGGCAGCGGAGGTGCGAATGAACCCGTTCGAGGTCGAACGGCTCGGCTGGGACCAGATCCGCGGCCTCCCCGTGGTCCCGGACGAGAACATCGGCACCGGCCGCTTCCGCATCGTCTGCTCGCGCGACCTCGAGGGGGAGGGCCTGGAGGAGGTCGAGGCGATCGGCCAGGTCGTCGAGACCACCGTCCCGGTCACCAACAACTGACCCCTGAGAGGGCGGCGCGCCGGTCCGCAGCCCTCTCAGACGCCGTTGAGGAAGTTCAGGCCGAGGCCCGAGAGCCAGCTCTGGGCTTCGCCGTTGAGGCGCGAGAGTTCACCGCTGAGGATTAGGACGCCCATGACGATCAGGATCACGCCGCCGAAGGCGACGATTGCCTGGTAGTGCCGCTTGATCACGGCGAAGGCAGTGGTCATGCGGGAGAAGGCGAGGGCGGTGAGGATGAAGGGGATCGCCAGGCCGGCCGAGTAGACCGCCAGCAGGAAGGCGCCGCGGCCGACCGATTCGGTCAGCGCGGCGGCGGAGAGGATCGCGCCCAGGGTGGGGCCGATGCAGGGCGTCCAGGCGACCGCGAAGGCGGCGCCGGCGACGATCGGCCCTCCCCTGCCCGCCCGTTCGAGCAGCGCGTCGACGTGCCACTCGCGGTTCAGCCGGGTGACGAACAGCGAGGCGACGAAGAGGACGCCCATGCCGACGATCAGCCAGCCGGAGATGTCGGTCAGCAGCTGCTTGTGCTCGGTCATGAAGGAGCCGATGCCGGTCGCGGTCAGCCCGAGGAGGATGAAGATGGTCGAGAAGCTGGCGACGAAGAGCAGGCTCGGCCCGAGTACCTTGCGCCAGCCGGCCTGGTCGAGCTCGGCGGCGGAGACGCCGGTCACCGCCGAGAGGTAACCGGGGACCAGCGGCAGCACGCAGGGGGAGAGGAAGGAGACGATCCCTGCCGCCAGGGCCGCGAGGATGCCGACTCCCGCGGCGGGATCGGTGCTGACGACAGCGCTTACCACGACCCCTCAGGTTACCCTCACCGGGGTGTCGTCCGGGGAAAGCACGCGCGGCCTGTTCAACGCCGGCGGCGCGGCGCGCCGGCTGCGGGCCTCGCCGCTCTTCGCCTTCGGGCCCAGCCCCGCCGGACCGGCGCTGCGGCGCGGCATCCTGCTGGCGATCCCGGTCGGGGCGGTGCTGATGCTCGAGCTCGGGCTCGGGATGTCGAGCAAGGGCGGGATCGGCACCGGCGCGCTGCTCGGCGGCTTCGTGGCGATGGACGCGCCGGCGGGCGCCCGCGCCGCCTGGCAGGCGGCCGTCGCGCCGCTGATCGGCCTTGCCGCGGCGCTCGGGACGGTGACCGGGGAATCGGCGGCGCTGGCGGTCGCCACCATGGGCCTGGTCGGCGCGCTGGCCGGCTACTCCTTCGCGGTCTCGCTGCGCCTCGCGGTCGTCGGCCTCACCGTCGCGCTCTCGCTGATCATCGCCCAGGGCCTGCCGCTGGACGCCGGCGACGCGCCGGTCGCCCTCGCCTTCGGCACCCTCGGCGCCGGCCTGCAGGCGCTCTTCTCCCTCGCCGTCTGGCTGACCTACGACCGCGTCGCGGATCGGGGGCCGGGAGGCTGGGACACCGCCGGCGCCCTGCGGGCGCTGCGCGCCAACCTGACCCCGCGCTCGCACAGCGCCCGCCACGCGCTCCGCTTCGGCGCCGCGCTGGCGGTCGGGGTCGGCGCCTACTGGGCGCTGGGCTGGCAGGACCACGGCTTCTGGGTGCCGCTGACGATCCTCTTCGTCCTGCGGCCCGAGGAGGGCGAGACCTTCCACCGGCTGTCGCTGCGGGCGGTCGGCACCGCCTTCGGGCTCCTCGCCGCGACCGGGCTCTCCTACCTGCTCAGCGACCAGGGAGTCGCCCTGGCGCTCGCCCTCGGCGTCGCCACCGCGCTCGCCTACGGGACGCTCACCGTCCAGTACGCGGTCTTCACCTTCGGGATCACCACCTACGCGGTGCTGCTCGCCGACACGCTCGGCGAGCCGGCCCTGACCGCGGCCTGGCAGCGCGGCGCGGCGACGGCGATCGGCATCGTCATCGCCGGGGTCGCCTTCCTGCTCTGGCCCAACCGCGACGAATCCGGCGGATTCCGCGCGCCGAAGCCGCCGGACCGCTACATTTGGCCAGCCAGCCAAACCGGCCGCGCAGGGGCGCGGTCCCAACAGGGGAGCGAGACTTGAGCAACCGCACGTTCGTGATCGGGGTCGGGATGACCAAATTCGAGAAGCCCGGGACGAAGGAGGGCGACTACCCCGACTGGGCCAAGGAGGCCGGTGAGAAGGCCCTGGCGGACGCGGGCGTGCCCTACGAGGACGTCGAGCAGGCCTTCGCCGGGTACTGCTACGGCGACTCGACCTACGGCCAGCGGGCGCTTTACCAGCTCGGCCTGACCGGGATCCCGGTGGTCAACGTCAACAACAACTGCTCGACCGGCTCCTCGGCGCTCTTCCTCGCCCGCCAGGCGGTCAAGGGCGGCGTCGCCGAATGCGCGATGGCGCTGGGCTTCGAGAAAATGGAGCCGGGCAGCCTGGGCGTCAAGTACACCGACCGCACCAACGCGCTCGACAAGCACGCGATGCGGATGTTCGAGATCCGCGACCCCGAGGCCTCGCCGCCGGCGCCTCAGATGTTCGGCAACGCCGGCCGCGACCACATGCAGAAGTACGGCTCGACCCCCGACCATTACGCCTGGATCGGGTGGAAGAACCACAAGCACTCGGTCAACAACCCCTATGCCCAGTTCCAGGACGAGTACTCCCTGGAGGACATCAAGGCGGCGAAGATGATCCACGACCCGCTGACCAAGTTGCAGTGCTCGCCGACCTCCGACGGCTCGGCCTGCGCGATCGTCGCCTCCGAGTGCTACGTCGAAGAGCACGGCCTCTGGGACGGGGCGATCGAGATCGTCGGCCAGTCGATGGTCACCGACCTCAGCTCGACCTTCGACGAGGCGGCCGACTGCATGACGATCGTCGGCTCCGACATGTCGCGGACCGCGGCCCGACGCGCCTACGAGGAAGCCGGCGTCGCGGCCGAGGAAGTCGACGTCTGCGAGCTGCACGACTGCTTCAGCGCCAACGAGCTGATCACCTACGAAGCGCTCGGCTTCGCCGCTGAGGGCGAGGGGCACAAGCTGGTCGACGAGGAAGCGACGACCTACGGGGGCAAGGTCGTGGTCAACCCCTCCGGGGGCCTGATCTCCAAGGGGCACCCGCTGGGGGCCACCGGGCTGGCACAGTGCTCGGAACTGACCTGGCAGCTTCGCGGGGAAGCGGACAAGCGCCAGGTCGAGGGCGCGAAGGTCGCCCTGCAGCACAACATCGGCCTCGGCGGAGCGGCCGTGGTCACCGTCTACAAGCCGGCGAGCTGAGGAGCCGCCGCAAAGGAGGAGCAGATGGCGAAGGAGCGGCGTTCACTCAGCGGCAAGGTGGTCGCGATCACCGGCGGTGCCCGGGGGATCGGCAAGGCCACCGCGACGGCGCTGGTCCGTAAGGGCTGCCGGGTCGCGATCGGCGACATCGACCTCGAGTTGGCCGAACAGACGGCGGCCGGGCTCGGCGGCGGCACGATCGCCCTGCGGCTCGACGTCACCAACCGCTCCTCCTTCGCGGCCTTCCTCGACGAGACCGAGCGCCAGCTCGGCCCGCTCGACGCGGTGATCAACAACGCCGGGATCATGCCGGTGACGCCGTTCTCCGAGGAGAGCGAGGACTCGATCATCCGCCAGGTGGACATCAACCTGCACGGCGTGATCACCGGCACCCAGCTGGCGGTCGAGCGGCTGCGCCCGCGCGGCAGCGGCTACGTCGTCAACATCGCCTCCCAGGCCGGCAAGGCCGGGATCCCGGGGATCGCCACCTACTCGGCGACCAAGCACGGCGTGGTCGGGCTCAGCGAGGCGGTGCGGGCGGAGCTGCGCGGCAGCGGCATCGAGGTCCTCTGCGTGATGCCGACCGTGGTCAACACCGAGCTGACCAGCGGCGTCGGGCAGAAATGGATCAAACCGGTGGAGGCGGCGGACGTTGCCAACGAGATCGTCGACGCGATGGAGGTGCCGCGCTTCGACGTCTTCGTGCCGAAGGCCAACGGCGGTCTCTATCGGTTCATGGGCCTGCTGCCGCGCTCCTGGCGCGAGGCGATGGGCCGGGCGATGGGCGTCGACAAGCTGATGTTCGAGGTCGACCACGCCGCCCGCCGCGCCTACGAGGAGCGAGCCGCCCATAGCAAGCCAGCCGAGGGCGGCGAGACGCAGCAGCCCGAGCCGGCGCACCGCGACGCCGCCTGATGCATTGAGCGGGCTATAGCCCCTAAAGGCATCGAGCGAAGATGGGCCGCTTCTACGACGCGACCTGGGGGCGCCTGTTCAGCGCCATGTACGACCGTGCGATGGCGGGCACGGAGGACGCCGGGCTGCGGGAGAAGCGGCGGGCGCTGCTGGCCGGTGCCAGCGGGCGGGTGCTCGAGCTCGGGGCCGGGACCGGCGCCAACCTCGAACTCTACCCGGAGGCGGTCAGGGAGCT
>DASVWP010000209.1:0-5523 GCA_036393155.1 Solirubrobacterales bacterium
ACTCGACCACCAGGTCGGCGGCCTCGTCGAGGAAGCGGCGCCACCGGCGCAGGCCGCCGGCGCTGCGCAGGTCGAAGTTGATCCGGCAGTGGACGCAGCCGTCGCCGAAGTGGCCGTAGAGGGCGGCGCGGTATTCGTGGCGGTCGAGCAGGTCGCGGAAGCGGCGCAGATATTCGCCCAGGCGCTCGGGCGGCACCGCGGCGTCCTCCCAGCCGGGCCAGTGGTCGCGCTCCATCGGCACATACGCGGTGGCCCCGAGGCCCGACTCGCGCACTTCCCAGAGCTGTCTCTCTTCGCTCTTGTCGTCGAAGAGGCGCATCGAGGGCATGTTGGAGTCCTTGCGCAGCCGCTTCATGCAGGCCTCGGCCTTGGCGTCGCTCTCCTCGGTGCTCTCGCCGCCGAACTCGACCAGCAGCCAGCCTTCGCCGTCGGGCAGCATCGGCACCTCGGAGGTGTGTTTCCCCTTGCGGACGAGGTCGTCGATCAGCCGCTGGTCGATCCCCTCCAGGCCGGTCGGCCCGTACTCGAGGATCTCCGGCACGTGGTCGGCGGCCTCGAAGACGCTCGGGTAGCCGAGGACCAGCAGCGAGCGGGCCGGGGGGGAGGGGACGAGGCGGACCGTCGCCTCCAGCACCGTCGCCAGGGTGCCCTCCGAGCCGACCAGGGCGCGGGCGACGTTGAATTCCTTCTCCGGCAGCAGCTCGTCGAGGTTGTAGCCGGAGACGCGGCGCGGGATCTCGGGGTAGCGCTCGCGCACCAGCTCCGCGTAGCGGTCGCGCAGCCGCTTCAGCCCGGCGTAGATCTCGCCCCGGCGCCCGCCCTCGGCGACGATCCGCTCCAGCTCCTCCTCGGAGGTCCGGCCGACCCGCATCCGCAGGCCGTCGTAGGTGACGATCTCCAGCTCTTCGACGTTGTCGGCGGTGCGGCCGGCCATCACCGAGTGCACGCCGCAGGAGTTGTTGCCGATCATCCCGCCGAAGGTGGCGTATTCGTGGGTCGAGGTGTCGGGGGCGAAGGTCAGGTTGTGCTCGGCCTCGGTCTTTTCGGCCAGCTGGTCGCGGATCACCCCCGGCTGCACGCGGGCGGTCCGCGCCTCCGGGTCGACCGCGACGATCTCCCGCATGTACTTCGAGGTGTCGATGACCACGGCGACGTTGGTGGTCTCGCCCGAGAGGCTGGTGGCGCAGCCGCGCATCAGCACCGGGGCGCCGTGCTCGTGGCAGGCGGCGACCGCGGCGACCACGTCCTCGGCGTGGCGCGGGATCACCACCCCGAGCGGCGGCTGGCGGTAGTTGGAGCTGTCGTGGGAGTAGATCGCGCGGGTCCCGAGGTCGAAGCGGACCTCGCCCTCGACGCTCTCCTTCAGCGCCCGCTTCAGCGCCCGGCGATCGACCCGCTCGACGCCCTCGGGGGCCAGCGTCGCGTGGCCGAGCTCGCCGCCGCTCATGCCGCCCACCTCTCTGCCTCGCCCGCCTTCAGCTCCAGGCCCAACCCGGGACGGGAGCGGTCCGGTTCCAGCGCCCCGCCCTCGGGGTCGAGGGTGCCGTCGAACAGCATCCGCTCGATCCGCACGTGGTCGTGGAAGTACTCGAGGTGCAGGAGGGTCTCCATCGCGCAGCAGGCGTGGGCCGAGATCGCCGGCGCGCAGTGGGCGGAGAAGGGGCGCTGCAGCGCCCTGCAGACCCCGTCGGCGCGCAGCAGGTTGGTGATCCCGCCGATCCGCGTCACGTCGGCCTGCAGGACGTCGACGCAGCCGGCGAGCTCGGCGAAGCGCGGCAGGTCCCACTCGTACTCGCCGGCGGCGATCGCCATCCCGGCCGGGCCGCGCTGGCGGAGGAAGCGCAGGCCCTCGCGGTCCTCCGAGCTGACTGGCTCCTCCAGGTAGGAGACGCCGAAGGCGGCGTAGTCGCCGGCGCGGGCGAGCGCTTCCTTGGGCGTGAAGGCGCCGTTGGCGTCGACCATCAGCTCGACCTCCTCGCCGATCGCCTCGCGGCACAGCGCCAGCCGTTCGGGGTCGCGGCGCGGTTCCCGGCCGACCTTGATCTTCACCCGCGGCAGCTCGGCCTCCATCCAGCCCTCGAGCTGCTCGCGCAGCTGCCCGGGCGAGTAGGAGGTGAAGCCGCCGCTGCCGTAGACCGGCACTGCCTCGTGCACCCGCGGCAGCGCGTCGGCCAGGCAGACGCCGAGCAGCCGCGCCTTCAGGTCCCAGAGGGCGACGTCGACCGCGGAGAGCGCCATCGCTCCGACGCCGGGACGGCCGGCGTTGCGGATCTCCCGCTGCATCCGCGCCCAGGCGGCGGGGGGCGAGAGCGCGTCGGTCCCGGCGACCGCCTCGCGCAGCTTCGAGTCGACGAAGGCGGCGACGCTCGAGTCGCCGTAGGTGTAGCCGAGCCCGACCTCGCCGCCCGCCAGGGCCTGCACGACGACGATCGTGGTCGAGTCCCATTCCAGGGTGCCGTCGGACTCCGGGGCGCTGGTCGGGATCGTGTAGGCGGCGACCCGCAGGTCCTCGACGGTCGCTTCCCCGGCTTGGGCGCGGGTGCGCTGGGCGACGCTCATCAGCGGTTCACGAACTCCTGGATCTTGCCCCGCAGCGACTGGTTGGCGATGCGGCCGCGGTGCGGGTCCCCCAGCAGCGCTTTCGCCATGTGCGTCGCCTGTTCCATTTTGATGTGCGGCGGCAGCGGCGGCACCTCGGGGTCGGTGATCGCCTCGACGAGGACCGGTCGGTCGGCGGCGAGCGCCTCATCCCAGGCCGCCGCGACCTGGTCGGGGGAGTCGACCCTGATCCCCTCGAGGCCGATCAGCTTCGCGTAGCCGGCGTAGTCGAAGTCGGGGATCGCTTGGGAGGCCTGCAGTTTGGGGTCCCCGGAGAGCACCCGCTGCTCCCAGGTCACCTGGTTGAGGTCGTCGTTGTGCAGGACGAGGACGACCAGCTGCCTGTTGCTCCAGCGCTCGTAGCGGTCGGCGACGTCGATCAGCGCGTTGATCCCGAGCATCTGCATCGCCCCGTCGCCCAGCGCGGCGATCACCGGCCGGTCCGGGTGGGCCATCTTCGCCGCGAAGGCGTAGGGGACCCCCGGGCACATCGTCGCCAGGGTGCCCGACAGCGCCGCCCGCATCCCTTTGCGCAGTTTCAGGTGACGCGCCCACCAGTTGGTCGCCGAGCCGGAGTCGGCGGTGAGGATGCAGTTGTCCGGCAGGCGCGGGCTCAGCTCGTGGAAGACGCGCAGCGGGCTCAGCGGCTCGGCTTCGACCATCGCCCGGTCGGCGAGGATCTCCCACCAGCGCTCGACTTCGGCTTCGATCTCCTGCTGCCAGGAGCGGTCCTCCTTGCGCTCCAGCTGGGGGATCAGCTCGCGCAGCGTGTCGCGGGCGTCGCCCACCAGCCCGACCTCCATCGGGTAGCGGATGCCGACCAGGCGGCCGTCGATGTCGATCTGCACGCCCCGCGCCTGGCCCGGCTCGGGCAGCCACTCGGCGTAGGGGAAGCTGGAGCCGATCATCAGGAAGGTGTCGCAGCCGTCGACCATCTCGTAGCTCGGCTTGGAGCCGAGCAGGCCGATCGGGCCGGTGACGAAGGGCAGGTCGTCGGGCAGCACGTCGCGCCCGTTCAGCGCCTTGGCGACCCCGGCCCCGAGCCGGTCGGCGACCTCGATCACCTCCTCTGCAGCCTGGCGCGCCCCCTGGCCGATCAGGATCGCCACCTTCTCGCCGGAGTTCAGCACCTCGGCGGCACGGCGGATCTCCTCGTCGGGCGGGATCACCCGCGAGCTGACCTCGCGCAGCGGCGAGGAGTAGACGGCCCCGTGGACCCGCGGCGGGTCTTCGTATTCGGACTCCTGGACGTCCTCGGGGATGATCACCGCGGTCACCGAGCGCGAGGCTTTCGCGACCTGGACCGCGCGGTCGATCAGGTGCCGCGCCTGGGGCGGCGACATGCAGGTCTGCACGAACTCCGAGGCGACGTCCTTGAAGAGGGTGTTGAGGTCGACCTCCTGCTGGTAGTTGGAGCCGAGGGAGATCGTTTTCTGCTGGCCGATGATCGCCACCACCGGCTGGTGGTCGAGCTTGGCGTCGTAGAGGCCGTTCAGCAGGTGGATCGCCCCCGGGCCGGAGGTCGCCATGCAAACCCCCACCTCGCCGGTCAGCTTCGCGTGCGCGCAGGCCGCGAAGGCGGCGATCTCCTCGTGCCTGGTCTGCACGAACTCGACCTCCTCGCCGTGCTCGTGGAAGCCGCCGAGGATCCCGTTGATCCCGTCCCCGGGATATCCGTAGATCCGGTCGATCCCATGCTCGTGGAGGCGTTTGAGGACGAATGCCCCGACGGTTTCGGACATGCTCAGCTCCTTCCTGGGGCGGGGCCCGCAGGCGAGAAGCCCTCGCCGACGCCCCGCACACCGCGCTTGTCGCGCAGCTACCCGGCGGGGGAGCGGCGGAACCCCTCCCCGGCGCCGATGTCCGCTTGCTGACCGCGCGATCCGGCGCGCTGGGGGAGCGACCGGGTGCGGCCGGCGCCGGCCTCGATCAGCCGCTCGGCGAGGGCGGGCAGGCTGCTCGCGCGCAGGTCGGGGGGTAACAGCGGGTCCGGGTAGGGGGCCTCGCCGCGGTCGAGCAGGGCGCCGAGCAGCCCGGCGCGCTTGGCGCCGTCCACGTCCCAGGGATGGACGGCGACCAGGACCGCGCGCCAGGGCGGCACCCCGCAGGAGGCGGCGGCGTAGAGGTAGGGCTCGGGCGCCGGCTTCCAGCGCCCGACCTGCTTTACGGAGAAGTTGCCCTCGACCAGGTCCTCGAGGCCGGCGCGCCGCAGTAGCGCCGCCGCGTGGGCCGAGCGGCCGTTGCTCAGCGTCGCCATCCGCACCCCCGCCTCGGCCAGCCGGCGCATCCCGTCGGCGACGTCGGGGTGGACGTCGAGGGTGGCGAAGACCCGCATCACCTCGGCGCTCGCCTCGGAGACCGGCCGCCGCAGGACCTCGACCCCGCTGAGCAGCCGCCGCAGCGTCGCTTCCTGCAGGGCGCTGAAGCTGACGAAGGAGCCGGTGACGGTGAGCGCGAAGCCGTCCCGCAGCGTCTCGGTCAGCCACAGGTCCGCCGCCGCCGGCGGCGCTCCGAGCTCCGCGAAGGCCTCGCCCAGCGGCGCGGGGTCCGAGAGCGTCCCGTTGACGTCGAAGACCACCAGCTCGGGAGGAGTGGAGAAGGGGCCGTCCATTTCCCGTTCCGGTACCCGCGAGGCCGGGCAGGCACGCGCCTTCGCCTCTGGCCGCCGTACGATCCCGGCGCCGTGCTGCACGTCGACACCACCTCCTTCTTCCTCATCGTGCTCAGCGCCGCGGTCGCCGCGACCACCGTGGTCCTGCTGCCGAAACGGGTCGCGCCGCCGGTCGTCGTGCTGGAGCTGGCGCTGGGGATCCTGATCGGGCCGCACGGCTTCGAACTCGCCTCGACCGACGAATTCAGCCTCTTCTTCGCCAACCTCGGCCTCGGGATGCTCTTCTACTTCGCCGGCTACGAGATCAACTTCGA
>DASVWP010000210.1:0-21094 GCA_036393155.1 Solirubrobacterales bacterium
CTCGGCTGGTCTTCTGCCCGCTGCCTTCTACGGCACCGCGCTGCCAGCTGTCTTCGGCGAGAGCTAGTCGGTTAGGCGGTAACTGTAGCCGCTTCCTCCTGGAGCTCCTCGACGATGTCCCGCGTTCGCGTCGGATCGACATGGACGCCGGGGCCCATCGTGGTCGTCAGCGTGATCGTGCGGATGTAGCGGCCCTTGGCTGCCGACGGCTTGGCGCGGATGATCTCGTCGAGCACGGCGTTGTAGTTGTCGAGCAGCTTCTGCTGGTCGAAGGAAGCCTTGCCAATCGCCATGTGGACGATCGCCTGGCGGTCGGTGCGGTATTCGACTTTGCCCGACTTGGAGTCGGTGACGGCCTTCTCGACGTCTTCGGTGACCGTGCCGACTTTGGGGTTCGGCATCTTGCCCTGGGGACCGAGGATGCGGCCGAGCTGGCCGACCGCTTTCATCATCTCCGGGGTCGAGATCGCGACGTCGAAGTCGGTCCAGCCCTCCTGCACTTTCTCGACCAGGTCCTGGCCGCCGACGAAGTCCGCCCCGGCCGCCTCGGCGTCCCGGGCCTGCTGGCCCTGCGCGAAGACGGCAACGCTGACGTCTTTGCCCAGCCCGTGCGGGAGCGCCAGGGTGCCGCGCAGCTGCTCGTCGGCGTGGCGGACGTTGACCCCGAGCAGGACGTGCACCTCGACGGTCTCGTCGAACTTGGCGCTGGCGGTCTCCTTGATCAGCGCCACGGCCTCGGCGGCCGGGTAGGCGCGATCGCGGTCGACCTTGTCGTACTGCTGGCGGTATCGCTTGCCGTGGGCCACGGGAAATCTCCTATTTGACGTCGACGCCCATCGAGCGGGCGGTGCCGGCGATGATCTTCGAGGCGGCGTCGATGTCGTTGGCGTTGAGGTCGGGCATCTTCCGTTCGGCGATCTCCCGGATCTGGTCCTGGGTGATCGTCCCGACTTTGTTGACGTGCGGCTCGCCGGAGCCCTTGGGAATGCGGATCGCCTCCTTGATCAGGACCGCGGCCGGCGGCGTCTTGGTGACGAAGGTGAAGGAGCGATCCTCGTAGACGGTGATTTCCACCGGGATGATCGTCCCGCCCTCGCCCTGCGTCTGGGCGTTGAACGCTTTGCAGAAGTCCATGATGTTGACGCCGTGCTGGCCCAGCGCGGGGCCGACCGGCGGGGCCGGGTTCGCGTTGCCGGCCTGGATCTGCAGCTTGATGATCGTGAGAACTTTTTTCGCCATCGGGGTCGGTGAGAGTAGCGGTCCGGGGCCGTCTAGATCTTCTTGACCTGGTCGTAGCCCACCTCGACCGGCGTCTCACGGCCGAAGATCGAGACCAGGACCTTGAGTTTCGCCGCGTCCTCGTTGATCTCGGCGATCTCGCCGGAGAAGTCGGAGAGCGGGCCGGAGATGACTTTGACCGATTCGCCGATCGCGAACTGCGCCTGCGTGCGGGGACGCTCGGCGGTCTCGCGATGCAGCAGCCGGTCGACCTCCGGTTTGGAGAGCGGGACGGGCTTATTGCGGGAGCCGACGAAGCCGGTGACGCCGGGGGTGTTCTTGACCAGGCCCCACGCGTCGTCGGTCATCTCCATGTTGACCAGCACGTAGCCGGGCATCGTCCGTTTCTCGCTCTGGACTTTCTGCCCGTCCTTCATCTCCGAGACCATCTCGGTCGGGACGACCACCTGCCGCACGTTGCGGTTCTGGCTCATCGTCTGCACCCGGTGCTCGAGATTGTGCTTGACCTTGTTCTCGTGCCCGGAGTAGGTGTTGATCACGTACCAGCGATACATCTATGGAAAGCCTTTGCTTGTCGGGGATCCCGTTGCTACAGGATCAGCTTGATGAGTTCCTTGAAGGCGAGGTCGAGGACGCCGAGGTAGACGGCCGCGACAGCCACGAAGAGGATGGTGACGGCGGTGGCCTGGATCAGCGTCTCGCGATCCGGCCACTGCACTTTCTTCAGCTCGGCCCAGCATGACAGGAGAAAGCCGATCACCCCGCCACGCTGGCGTTCGGCGCTTGCCTGTTTCTGTTTCTTGGCCAGCTGCTCGCGCTCGCGGCGACGCTGCTCGTCGCGTTTGCGCTTTTCGGATTCCTTCAGCGCTTTCGCTTCGGCCCGGCGCTCGGCGCGCGAGGGCCTGGTCTGCTCGGGCAGCTCCAGGGCCGCCTCCGAGACGCCGGCGGCCATGCCGCGCTCCTCGGCCTCGATGATCGCCTCGTCCCCGGACTTGGGGACCTGCGTGTCGTGCTGGGCTCGGGAGACGCGATCGGGCCCGTCTTCAGAGCGTTTCCGCTCCTCAGCTTCCCGAGCCCGGCGCTCGGCCTTGCGCTGTGCGCGCGTCTTGGCCATGAGCGACTACCGGGTCTCCTTATGGGCCGTGTGGTGACCGCACCAGCGGCAGAACTTGCGCAGCTCGATCCGGTCCGGCGAGTTGCGCCGGGACTTGTTGGTCTGGTAGTTGCGGCGCTTGCAGTCTTCGCAAGCCAACGTCACCGCGATGCGGACATCTCCGCGAGCCATGTTTCCTTCCCTACTCGGCCGTCGTTGCTGAACAAAACAAAACCTCGGGCCCGGGGCACGAGGCTGAGGCAAGGATAGCGAGCCGCTGGCGGCCGGGCTATCTGATACGCAGGCGCTTCGCCGTATTGACCGAGCCGCCGTCGGCCTGCAGGGTCTTGGCCACGGCGCGAACGCTCTTCAGGTGCCCGATTGCCCGCTCGTTGGAGCCCAGCGGGACGACCAGGATCTGCTCCGCTTCGCAGTCGATCGAGTAGGCGACCTTGTGAGCGCCCGCCGACCCGCGAAGGGCGAGGGTGCCGATGCACGGTTCGTGGGCGGCGCCGGCGCACTTGACGGAGACGAGGGCGCGGGGACCGACCAGGCTGACCGTTTCGCGGGTGAATTCGACAGCCGTCGGAGCGGTCGGGCTTTCGGCGCCCGTCGGGGCCACCGGCGCTTCGTCGGCCAGCGCCGAGGTGGCGGCCAGGGCGCCCAGAGAGACGAGGGCCAGGGCGGCGAGGACGAGGGCGGCGGAGAGGCTGCGCTTGGGATCGAGCATCGAGGACATGGCAGCACAGCTGTTCTAGCACTGCGCTCATAGATATGTCCAATTGCCCGCTTGACCCTAAAGTCGGGATGGCCTAGAGCCGAGTAGGCCGGCCCAGCGCGAGCGCGCCTGCTTTCCGCTCGCGGAAGACGCAGTTCGGAGCGCCGCTCGGAGGCTCAGGGCTTGGTGATCGTCGCCTGGAAGGTGCCGCTGCCGTGCTGACTGGCGACCAGGAGCCGCAGGGCATCCCTGCCGCAGTTGGCGTAGCCGACGCTGGTGGCTCCGCCTTCGCCGGTGCTCGCTCGAGCGAGGGTCCGACCGCTCCGAGGATCCTGCAGGGAGACAGCGAGAGAGACGCCGGGGGGAGCCTGTACGGAGACGGTGACCTGGCCGTCGAGCGGCGTCTGGACGAGACCGGAGTAGGCGCCGGCCGGGACCCCGAGAGCAACTGCCGAGCCGAGCCCGGTGCCCTGCGGTCCCCTCACCTCACGTCCGGCGGCCGGGGGGGCGGCTTCGGAGACCGAGCCGGTGAGGGTGCTCGTCGTCGGGCCCTGCCAGGGCCGTTCCAGATCCGCCTGGATCTTCGCCAGGGCGGCGGTGGTGGGCCGCAGCAGCGGCGTGAACTGCCAGGGGACCTTGGCGGTGGGATCGCTGAGATGGGCGTAGGACTCGGCGAACGCCTCCTGCGGGTTCTGCCAGTAGTGGGCGCCCTGGTCGCCGGGGAAGAGCAGGTGGGCGCGGGTGAACTGGCAGACGCGCTCGTAGGTCGCCCAGCGAATCGTCCCCCCTTCGAAGGCCGAGATGATTTCGCTCCGCTCCGAGTTGGCGAGGTGGTGGCCGTACTCGTGGGCGATCGCGAAGTCGCGCGGGACGCCGGCCACCGCCTGGTCGCTGCCGGAGACGACCATTTCCTTGGCTTCCGGCATGTAGCAGGCCACGACCATTTCGCCGCAGATCTGGGCGATTTCTTCGGGGGTCGCGACGTCGACCGAAAGCGAGGCCATCTCCGAGCCGTGATCGAGCTGCTGCAGAGCGGCCTGCACGGAGCCGATTTCGGCCGGCCCGTAGTGGGTGGAGGAGACCTGGGGGGCAAAGGAGGGCGAGCCCAGCCTCGCGGCGGCGCTTTGGCGCCGGGCGTCCAGCGCTTCGGCGGCGATGCTCGAGCTTTCGGCGCTCGGCGTTTCGCCGTGCAGGGCGGCGTAGGCCAGGCTCAGCGGCTCGCGGGTGGCCGCGCTGGCCACCGGCGCGAACGCCAGGCACGCCGCGAAAGCGAGCGCTGCGGCAGTTCCTCTCCACTTCCACCACCTATGCCCATGCACAGGCGCCGCATCGGACGAATCCGGGCGGCGAGCCAGGCTTCACGAGCCTGACTGGACGAACGTTGAGGGAGAAGCGAGAGGAGTGCTTAGAGGCCGAGCGTTTTGGCAACGATGTTGCGCTGGATCTCCGAGGTGCCGCCGTAGATCGTGGAGACCAGCGAGGTGCGCACGAGCCGCTCCATGTCGTACTCGGAGGAGTAGCCGTAGCCACCCATCAACTGCATGCCCTCGAGCGTCGTGCGCTTGGCGACCTCGGTGACGAAGAGCTTCACCATCGAGGCCTCCCGCGGCAGCATCCGTCCGGGGTCCTCGTCGGTCAGCGTGGCGACCCAGCGGGTCATCAGGCGGGCCGCCTCGAGGTCGGTGGCGAGATCGGCGATCCGGTGCTGCAGAGCCTGGAAGGAGCCGATCGGGCGCCCGAACTGGCGCCGCTCCTTGACGTAGGAGAGGACGTCGTCGAAGGCGCGCTGGGCGATCCCCAGCATCGTCGCGGCAAGGATCAGCCGCTCGACGTTGAGGCCGGCCATCAGCTGGGTCCAGGCCTGGTCGACCTCGCCGAGCACGGCGCTGGCCGGCGCCTCGCAGTCGGTGAAGTAGAGGTGGTTGGTCTCGCGGCCGCCCATCGTCTCGATCGGGACGACCTCCATGCCGGCGACGTCGCGGGGGACCCAGATCATCGTCAGCCCCTCGTGCTTGTTCTCGCCGCGGGTCGTGCGGCAGACGACGAGGACGTGGTCGGAGATGTGGGCGTTGGAGCAGAAGACCTTCTGGCCGTTGAGCACGAAGCCGCCGTCGACCGCCTCGGCGGCGCAGGAGAGGGCGCCGACGTCGGAGCCGGCCTCCGGCTCGGTCATCGCGATCGCCTCCACCGCTCCCCCGGCGATCCCGCCCAGGATCTCCGCCTTCTGCTCCTCGGTGCCGAAGCGCTGGGTGGCGCCGGCGACGATCAGGGTCGTCGCGTAGCCGCCGATCGGCGCCAGGCCGCGCGAGGTCTCTTCCATGAACAGGCAGGCGTCGAGCATCGTGCCGCCCGAGCCGCCGTACTCCTCGGGGATCGTCACCCCGAGCCAGCCGAGCTCCGCCATCTGGCGGTAGATCTCGAAGTTGTGGTGCTCGCGGTAGCCGTCGGTCAGGCGCTCGCGCTGGTCGCGGGTGCCGCACTCGCGGTCGCAGAAGCTGCGGATCGCGACGACGAAATCCCGCTGCTCGTTGCTGAGGGCGAAGTCCACGGGGGCAGCCTATATGGCCACGGCCGATCCTGGCTGCTCAGCCAGGATCGTGCTCCTACTCGGGCTCGGGTCGCCGAGAGACTGCCCGGCCATGCCTGACTCCGCAGCGAATCGCTCGACAGGGTGGTGCTTCTACTGATGCCTCGCCCTCTTCCCCGGCCTAGGTTCACGTGAGCCAGTCGAGACAAGGAGGCCTGCCGATGCGTAATGACAGCTGGAAGCACCTGGCGATCGAAGGATGGGTGTTCGTCGTGATCGCCGTGATCGCCTTTGTCGGCGGCCTCGTGATCGGCGAGCTCGGCAACTCGACGAAGACCGAAATCGTCTACGTCGGCTCGTCCGAACAGGGCGAAGCCGAAGGCGCGGAACCGTCCGAACCCGCGGGCGCGGAACCCGGCGAAGGCGCAGCGGAACCTGGCGAAGGCGGGGGCACGAGCGGCGCGCAGCTCTTCACCAGCATCGGCTGCGCCTCCTGCCACACCCTGGCCGCCGCGGGCGCGACGGGAGAAGTGGGACCCGACCTCGAAGAATCGCTGGCGACCGATGACAACACCGCCGGCATCGAAGAAATGATCATCCACCCGAACGCCGAGGTCGTCGAAGGCTATCCCGCCAACGTCATGCCCCAGGAATACGGGCAAACCCTCTCCGCCGGAGAAATTCACACCCTGGCCGAATTCCTCGTCGCGAGTACGCCGGCCAAGCCCTGACGACCATCCAGGTGTTTCGTGCTGTTTCGGGAGGGGGTTCCGAGAACCGGATCGAGCGCGGATCGGGCAATATGCTTCGGGGATGGAGAACACCGTCCTCTTCTTCCACATCTTCGGGGTGATGCTCTTCATCTCGGGGATCGTGGTCGCCGGGATCGCCTTCGAGGCCGCGCGGCGGCGCCAGCGGGCGGAGGAGGTGGCGCTCCTCCTCGGTCTGGGCCGGGCGGCGGTGCCGCTGGTCGGCCTGGGCGCCCTGCTGCTGTTGGCCTGCGGGCTCTGGCTGGTCGGCCTCGAGGAGGGGCTCGACTATGGGACCGGCTGGGTCAGCGCCGCGATCGCCGTCTTCGTCGTCGCGATGGGCCTCGGTGGATATGGCGGGCAGCGCCCGAAGCAGGCGAGAATGCTTGCCAGTCAGCTCGCCGAGCGCGGCGAGGGGGTCACGGCGGAGCTGCGGGCCCTCCTCGACGATCCCGTCTCCCGCGCCGCCAACTACGCCTCCGCGGGGCTGATCCTGGTCATCCTGGCGCTGATGGTGTTCAAGCCATAGCGGCGGCGACGCGCTCCCCCAGGTGGCGCCGATCAAGGTCAACGCGGTCGCCATGAAGGGCTTCACCGAGGCTGAGGTCGAGGGCTTCTGCGACCTCGCGCGCTCCAGCTCGTTCCAGGTCCGCTTCATCGAGTTCATGCCGCTGGACGCCGACCGCGCGTGGAGGCGGGGGGCGGTCCTCGCCGGCGAGGAGCTGCGGGCGCTGATCGAAGTCGTCCACCCGCTCGAGGAGCTGCCCAGGGAGCCCTCCGCCACGGCGCGGGTCTTCGGCTTCGCCGACGGCCGGGGCGAGATCGGCTTCGTCAACCCGGTCTCCGAACCGTTCTGCGCGCAGTGCAACCGGGTTCGCCTGACCGCCGAGGGCAAGCTCCGCACCTGTCTCTTCTCGCTCGGGGAGACCGATCTGCGCGGGCCCCTGCGCGAAGGGGCAGGCGACGCGGAGCTCCAGAGCCTGATCCGCGCGGCGGTCTGGCGCAAGGAGCTGAAGCCCCGCGTCAACGAACCAGGCTTCCAGCAGCCGCCGCGCACGATGAGCGCGATCGGGGGCTGAGATGCCGTGGCCTGGCTAGAGGACCTCTCGCCCTCCTACTTCGCCCTGGCGATGGCCACGGGCATCGTCTCGATCGGCTGTCAGCTGCTGGCGCTGCGCCCCCTGGCCGTGGCCCTCTTCGCCGTCAACGCGATCGCCTACCTGGCGCTCTGGGGTCTCACCATCCTGCGGGCGCTCCGTTTCCCGCGCCGCGTCGCCGCGGACCTGATCAGCCACCAGCGGGGCCTCGGCTTCCTCACCGCGGTGGCGGCGACGGGAGTTCTCGGCGCGCAGATGATCGTGCTCTGGCACGAGTTCACGATCGCCGAGGTCCTGCTCGCGGTGGCCGCGTTCCTCTGGGTGGCCCTCACCTACACGGTCTTCACCGCGTTGACGATCCGCCACGAGAAGCCCTCGCTGGCCAAGGGCATCAGCGGCACCTGGCTGCTCGCCGTGGTGGCGACCCAGTCGATCGCCGTGCTCACCGCGCTGCTCGCCGCCCACTGGGGGCAGCCGCTGCGGCTGCACGCCAACTTCGCCGCCCTCTCGATGTGGCTGTGGGGCGGCATGCTCTACATCTGGATCATCTCGCTGATCTTCTACCGCTACACCTTCTTCCGCTTCGAGCCCGACGACCTCGCCCCGCCCTACTGGATCAACATGGGCGCGATGGCGATCTCGGTGCTGGCCGGCTCGCTGCTGGTGGAGAACAGCTCCGACGCGCCCTTCCTGCACTCGCTGCGGCCCTTCCTGGAGGGCTTCACCGTCTTCTACTGGGCGACCGGCACCTGGTGGATTCCGATCATCGCGATCCTCGCGGTCTGGCGCTACGGCTACCGGCGACTGCCCTTCGAGTACGACCCGCTCTACTGGGGCGCGGTCTTCCCGCTGGGGATGTACGCGGTGGCGACCTATCGGATGGCCGAAGCGCTGAAGCTCGACTTCCTGGACGCGATCCCGAAGGTCTTCCTCGGCCTCGCGCTCGCCGCCTGGCTCGCCACGTTCCTCGGCATGCTGCGCCATCTCGCCCGCCGCGGTCTTTTACATAGTCAGAATGGGTAAAATCTGCGCATGAGCCTCTTCCTTCCCCTCTGCTGCCAGGCCTGGGCCGCCGAGGAAGGTCGCTCCGGCAGGCGTCCCTCGCCCACCGCGGCCTTTCGCGAGGAGCACGCGGCGCTGCTCGAGCACGTCGAGCACCTGCGGGCCGTCGCCGCCGGGCTCCCGACGATGGGCGATGCCGAGCGCACCGAGGAGCTGAAGCACATCCTCGACTTCCTGCGGGGGACCCTGATCCCTCACGCCGAGGCCGAGGAGCGCGTCCTCTATCCGGCCGTCGCCGAGCTGCTGGGAGACCCACGGTCGACGGCGACGATGATCAGCGACCACCATGCGATAGTCGCCCGCATCGAGGCCCTGGCCGCGAGCGCGCCGGACGACGTCGAGCGGCTGCAGGAGCTCCTCTACGGCCTCCACGCCCTGTTGATCGTCCACTTCCACAAGGAGGAGGACGACTACCTCCCGCTGCTCGAGGCGCGCCCCGCGCAGGAGGTGGCGGCGCTCTTCGAGGAGATGGGGCACGGGCACGAGCATTGAGTGAGCGTGCCAAGGTGAGCGTGCCCTCCCCCGCCGCGGCCTCGACTCGCCGCTGCCGGCCACGGCCGCAGCCCAGGCGAGATGGTGACCTGCGCCCCACCGACGTCGTCGGCGCCTTCTTCGTCTGCGGCATCGCCTTTCTGCTCGCGGCGGCGGTCGCCGGCGCCGTGCAGGCCGAGTCCCCCTGGCCGTGGGGGCGCTGGCTGGCGCTGCACCTGGCCTTCGTCGGCGGGGTCTCCCAGCTCGTCCTCGGAGCCAGCCAGTTCTTCGCCGGCGCCTTCCTCGCGACCGATCCGCCGCCGCGAGCGCTGGTTCGTGGCCAGCTGGCGGCCTGGAACGCCGGCGCAATCGCGCTCGCCGTCGCGGTCCCCGAAGGCGACGGCGCCCTGACCTGGGCGGCCGTCGGCCTTCTCCTCTCCGGCCTCGGGCTATGGGCCGCCGCGATCGCGCTGATGCGCCGGCGCTCGCTCAGCCGCGCGCCCTGGGCGACCCGCTGGTATGTGAGCAGCGCCGCCTTCCTCGGCTTCGGCGTGATTGCCGGCTCGCTGCTCGCCCACGGCACGATCTGGGTGCACGGCGACCTTCTGGGCGCCCACATGGCGCTCAACCTCGCGGGCTGGTTCGGGGCCGCGATCGTCGGCACCCTGCACACCTTCTATCCGTCCCTGACCCAGACCCAGCTGCGCTTCCCCCGCCTGCAGGCTCTCGCCTTCGGCGCCTGGAGCGCTGGCGTCACCGCCCTCGCCGTCGGCTACGGCTGGGCGCTTGAAGGAGTGGCGATCGCCGGTTGGCTGGGCCTCTGCCTGGGCGCCCTGGCGCTCCTCGTCAACGTCGCCGCCTGCCTGCACCGCGAGGGCGCACCGCTTTCCCTGGCCGCGAGGATCGTCGGCGCCGCCCAGCCCTTCCTGCTGGCCGCCCTGATCCTCGCCACGGCGACGGCGATCGACCGCGGCGCCGGCTACGCGCTCGCCGGCGACACCAAAGAGGCCGTGGGCACGCTCCTGGTCGCCGGTTGGGTCGGCCTCACGGTGCTCGGCTCGCTGCTGCACCTGCTCGCCGTCGTCCTCCGCGTCCGCGGCGGCTTCCAGACGAAGATGCCGACGCCCCGGCCGCTCCCGGACGCCGCCCTGGCCCTGCTCGCCGCGGCGGCGGTCGCGGCTCTGGCGCTGGCGCAGAGAGCCGGCCTCGGCTCGCTGCACGGCCCAGCCGAAGCCCTGCTGCTGGCGACCTATCTGCTCCTCGGAGCCCGTGTCCTGCTGTTGGCCGCCCGCATCCTGATCCGGGCACGTCCCAGCCTCTGAGGCCTGGGCCCGCCTTCGCTCGGCGCTCTCGTCGCCGGAAGGTAAGAAGTCGGGCTTGCACGACGCGAAGCCCGTATGACGCTCGAAGAGGTTTCGCAAAACAATGGGGCCGGGACCGTTTCCAACGGCGGCCGAAAGATGGACCGTCCCGGCGCAGTGCGCGCCGCGGCCGATCTCCTCGCCGCCCTGGGCGCGGACCTCTCCTCGGACGGCCTGCGGGAGACGCCAAAGCGAATGGTCGACGCCTACATCGAGCTGCTGACGCCGCAGCCCTTTCGCGCCACGACCTTCCCTAACGAGGAGGGCTACGACGAGCTGGTGCTGGTCCGGTCGATCCCATTCCACTCACTTTGCATGCACCACATGCTGCCCTTCCACGGCATCGCCCACATCGGGTACCTACCCGCCGAGCGGATAGTCGGCCTCTCCAAGCTGGCCCGCGTGGTCGAGCACTTCGCGCGCGATCTGCAGGTTCAGGAGCGGCTCACGACCCAGATCGCTGACTGGATCCAGGAGCGACTGGTGCCGAAAGGCGTCGGCGTCGTGCTCGAAGCCGAGCACCTCTGCATGTCGCTCCGCGGCGTCCAGAAGTTCGGCACCAGCACCGTGACGTCGACCCTTCTGGGCCAGGTCCGTGACGACCCCCGTACCCGCCAGGAGTTCCTGGCCCTCACCAGGAGGATGTCCAGCTAGGAGGGTTTGGCGAAACCCTCCTAGACCACCAGACCGGCCCGGGTCAGCGAGTCCAGCAGGAGGTGGAAGTAGACGAGACCACCATAGGGAGCCCACCGCGAAACGACTCTCTCGACCCTCTCGTAGTCGAGCTGCCCCTCGAGCCCGAGAAAGGCCTTCAGTTTGTTGCGGGCGCCGACGTCGTCGCCGGGGAATACGTGAAATCGGCCGAGCCCGCGCAGCATCACGTATTGCGCGGTCCAGCGACCGATTCCGCGCAGACTCGTCAGCCGCTCGAGAACCTCGTCATCCTCGGCGCCTTCCAACCCCCGGAGGGCCAGATCGCCGTCGAGGATCTCCCTCGCGCAGGTCACGACGGTCCGAGCCTTCGCCATGCTGAACCCGAGGCGCTTGAGCTCGGCCGGATCCACGCTCGCAAGCTCCGCCGGGCCGGGGAAGGCGTGGATCGCATCCCGCCCGGCGTCCACCGGGCGCCCGTGCGCCGCGCTGAGCCGGTTGAGCAGGTGCACTCCGACGTCGAGCGAGAGCTGCTGGCACGCGATGCCGTTGACCAGCCCCTCGAGGAGGGTCGAGAACCGTGGCGGCTTCAGCCCGCGCATGCGGATGACGAGTCCAGCGAGAGAAGGGTCCGACGCGGCCATCCTGGCGAAGCCAGAGAGGTCGGCCTCGACTCCGAGGAGCCTCGCCAGGGTCTGCCGTACCTGGGCTTCGGCGCCGCGATCGATCCCCTCGCCCCTGAGCGTCACCTGCAGGCGCGGGACATCCGCCGGCCCGTCCTGTGCCACCGCGACGGCCGCCGCACTGTCGCCGAATGGCAGCGCGCGCTCGTAGACACGCCCGTCCCAGCGGTCGACCTCGTTGTGCGGGCGTCGTCGCAGCGCCCAGACCGTCAGGTCGAGTCGAAACGGCGCCGGCGGCTCGATCGGAAAGTGACGCTCTTGCGGGAGCGCCGGAGTTGGCTCGCCGGTCAGCTCCGTGCCCCGCGTGGCAATCCCCGCCTCAAGACCTCCGCAAGGACGACGGCGTCGTTGTGATCGCTGTCCTTGGCGGCGTAGACGAGAGTGAGCGTGCCGTCGCGTGCCCGCCGCCGCAACTCCGCCAGCAGCGGACGATGCGCCCGAAGCTCCTCGAGGTAGCGTCGCCGGAACTCCGGAAAGCGGCTGGGCTCGTGGCCGAACCACTGCCGCAGCTTGGTGCTCGGTGCCAGCTCCCTCTCCCACTCGTCGATCCCTGCCCGCCCCCGGGAGAGGCCGCGTGGCCAGAGCCGGTCGACCAGGACTCGATAGCCGTCGGCCGGCTCGGCTGGTTCATACGCGCGCTTCAGGCGAATCTCCATCGCGCCCCTGCTCATAGGGGAACCTCCCCCCTCGTTCTTGATTTGGGGAGTCCAAAGTCTTACAGACGACATGTGGATTGGCCCAGCACTACGACATTCCGAGGTCGATCTCTCTCTGCCCGTCTCCACTTCCCAGGTCCAGACCGCGGGGGGGATCGCTTCGCATGCCCAACTTCCCAACCGACCTTCGGGTTATGAGATCGTTTCGGCCGCTTGGACGGGCTTGTTTCGTGCCTGTGAAGGGGGTCGCGGTTGCCCCGAGTTGGGGGCACTTGCTCTCGATTTGTGTACTCGCCCAGCGGATCGGCGTTGCCAGCGGGGGGACAATCGGGGGCCGCCGCCGGAATTGTGATTCGAGTGGCCGCCCTCCGAACGGCGGAGCAGCCGAACGGGCCGAGACGCTTGTGTCAGCCGCTTTCGGTGGTGCACAGTCGAACCGGTCCGATGCCTATCAGCCCGAGGTTCCAGGGCCGGCGCGAGCTATCGACCGGGACGGCAAGTGCGGTCTTCACGCCGGCGGGCAGTTCTCCGAAGCTCACCGGGAACCCTTCGGCGAACCGGCCCAGCTTGACTTCGACGCCGGCCCCCGACCGATTCGCCAGAGTGAACCCCCCGTGCAACAGCGTGACGCCGGTGTAGCCGGCGCTCGACGCCTGCAACGTTTGGCAGGCGGTTGACCTTTCCCCCTTTGCCGGCGAACGAAGCGCGAGACCGAGGGCCTGGGCAAGCGTCACGTCGGCTGCTTCGCGCTCACCCTGGGGGCGACTTTCGAGCTGCCCTTCGCTGAATGCGGGGGAGCCGTAGCGGTCAGCGGCTAGGAGGTAGGCGCGCGCCGAGGCTTCGATGTCGGGGGGGAAGGCCACCTGAAAGTGAGGATCGGCGCGGGTGCCGGCGATCTGCAGGGCGGCGAGTCGCGAGCGCAGCGCGTCGGCGTATGGAACCCACCGTTCGTGCTGTTCGCGGTGCATCAGAGAGATGCCGCCGCTGATCGCCAGCCCGCTGATGACGACGGCGGCCACGATCGCCGGCCTGGGTATGCGCAGGCCGCGGATCATCTCGGCGGCGACCAAAAGCAGGAAGACGGCCGAGGGGTACTGGAAGCGACTCGAGGTCGGAAGGCGGCTGACGTCGCGGTTGAAGGCGGCCGCCAGCCAGAAGGCCAAGCCGATCGCCAGCGCCATCGCCAGGCCGCGCGAGATCCCCCGCTCGCGAACGAGCTTCCAGCCGAGTAGGAGCAGGCCCGCGATCAGGATGAGCTTCCCCCAGATCAGATGCGGTTGGCTTGGCTCGCTGCCGTCGTTGCTGGCCAACCCGAGCAGCGAGGTGATGCCGGCAGCCGCGGCCTTGAAGACGTACTCGGGGCTGGTGATGACGTTGTGGGCGCTGAGGTGGTTGACGGCCGCGTGGCCCCATCCCAGCCACCACAGGGCATAGAGGACGATCGGCGCGAGGGCGACGTAGGCGCGGCGCCCCCGCGGCCGGCGTCCGAGGACCAGGTCGACGAGGGCGCCTAAAGCGAAAGCGAGGCCGATACTCGAGAAGGCGAGCGAGACCACGAGCAGGGCGCAGGCGATCCGATCGCCGGCGTCGTCTTCGCGGTCCAGGGCGATGAGCATCCCCAGCCCGGCCGCGACCGAGGCGTAGTAGCCGATCTGGAAAGCGAACAGAAGGTCCTCGAAGGCAGCGCCGAGGAAGAGGGTCAGGACTGCCCCACAGAGCGCGAGCCAGTCTCCGACGCGCCGGCGCAGATGGAAGAACAGCAACACGCCGCTCGCAACGAAGGTGGCGACGGAGAGGGCGTAGTAGGGCGTTGCCGAGCCCATCCCGAAGACCTCGCGCATCAGCTTGTAGACGAGCGCGGGCCCGGTGACGATGTTGCCGTGGAAGGGCAGCAGGAAGTAGGACGTTCCCCAGCCCTGGCGCTTGACGAGCAGCATCCAGTCATCGGCGATGAAGGTGAGGTGAGAGTCGAGCGAGAGGATCCAGACGAACGAGGCGATGGCGGCGACGCCGAGGATCGCGAGCGGCAGCCAGGGCGCGCGGACCAGCTCAACCGGCGCCGGCCGAGGTGCGTCCTCTCGGTCCAGCAATGCTCCCTGCTTCACGACGATTTGATGGCCTCCCAGGTCTCCAGCCGCACCCCCGATCGTCGGGCGTCAACGGTGTTGCGCCTCCGAGCGGCGAGAGAACGACAGCGTACCCGAATCCAACCGGTGGGCTGGCCCCGCGCCCGGTGATTGAAACCGCCGCTGGCTGTGCTCGCCGTCGCTGCTTCTCCCTTTTATCCACGTTAGATGTGTAAACTTAGAGGTATGAGAGCGCAGACCGAGATCGACGACCGCACGACCCTCGGCGAGCTTGCCCTCGAGCACCCCGCGCGGATCGAGCTCTTCGAGCGGCTGCACCTCGACTACTGCTGCGGGGGCTCGACCAGTCTGGGGGAGGCCTGCCGAGAGAGCGGGCTCGAGGTCGAGGCGATCCGCGGACAGCTCGAAGCAATCGATCGGGAGGGCCCCTCGCTCGGCCCGGCGCCCGAGCGGGACTGGAGAGAGGCCGGGATCGAGGAGCTCTGCGCGCACATCGTCTCAGCCCACCACGGCTACCTGCGCCGGGAGATGCCGCGGATCTCCGAATTGCTCGCGACCGTTGTCCGCGTGCACGGCGCAGGTCATCCGGACTTCGCGATTCTGGAGCGGACGTTCGCCGCCCTTCGAGCCGAGCTCGAGGAGCACATCGAGGACGAGGAGCAGACCCTGTTCCCGCTCGCGTCGTCCCTCGAGCGCGGCGGAGCCGTTGAGCTCGACCGCGCGATCATCGAGCGGCACAGGGCCGAGCACGAGGACGTGGGACGAAAACTGGCAGCGCTGCGCGCGCTGGCCGGCGAGTACGACCTCTCCCAGGCGCTCTGCTCCACCCACGGCTCCCTGCTGGAGGCGCTGGAGCGCTTCGAGGCCGACCTGCACCGGCATGTTCACGAGGAGAACAACGTCCTGATCCCAGGGGTCAGCGCGCTGATCGACTCCCTCCCGACCCCAACGGGCCCCTCCCCTCAGACCGATGACCGCGCCTGATCTCCACCCCCCGAGCCCCCGAGGGCCCCTGCCGCCGATCCCGCTCTGCTGCCAGGCGTGGGTCGCGGAGAGCGCCCATGCTCTTCGCCGGGATCCGGCGGCCCGAGCATCCCGCGGCCAAGAGAGACAAGAAGGAGAAATCCATGCCGAGGACCGACCCCGAGCTCGACGTGCGAAGCGAGCCCCCCGCTCGTCGCCATGAGCTGATCTTCGAAACCTATGAAGCACTCGCCGACGGCGAGGGCTTCGTCCTGGTCAACGACCACGACCCCAAGCCGCTCGAATACCAGTTCGCCGCCGAGCGGCCCGCGCAGTACACCTGGGACTACCTGGAGAAGGGCCCGGAGGTGTGGCGGGTGCGGATCGGCAAGCCGGCGACGGCGGCCGCCTAGATGGCCAACGGGGCTCCGGGCCTCGCCGCGCTGACCGAGGAGCCCTCCCCGGAGCTGGTCCGCGAGCTGCTGCACGGCGTGATCGACCCCGAGCTGGGGATCGACATCGTCGAGCTTGGCCTGCTGCGGGAGGCCACCGTGGAGGCAGGCGTGGCGCGCATCCGCTTCATCGTCACCACCCCCGCCTGCCCGCTCTCCACCTACATAGAAGACGAGATCCACGCCTGCCTCGCCCAGGCCCCGGGGCTGCGCCACGTCCTCGTCCAGAGCGAGCTCGAGCCGCCCTGGTCGCCTGAGGAGATGAGCGAGTCCGCCCGAAGGGCACTCGGATGGAGGGACTGAGCCGGGTCGGCCCTCAAGGCTCCTCGCGGCTGCTGCGGCGCGCACCGCTTCTCGCTGCGGCGCTGGTCGCCCTGCTCGCCGGCCTCTGGGCCGGACTGCTGCGGCTCGGGTTCGACCTGCCGCCGCTGCGCTCGAACCTGGCCGAGCTGCACGGCCCGCTCCTGGTGCTCGGGTTCCTCGGCACGCAGATCGGCCTCGAGCGAGCCGTCGCGCTGCGCCGCCGGCCCCCCTGGCCCTACCTCGCGCCGGTCGGTGCGGCCGCGGGCGCGGTCTGGCTCCTGGTCGGCCTGCCGACCACCGTCGGCCAGCTGCTGCTCGCCCTCGGCGGCGGCGTTCTCTGCGCCGTCTTCGTCGCCGTCCATCGCATCGACCCGACCTGGCACAACGCCGTGATGGGCCTCGGAGCCGTGGCCTGGACGGCGGGCGCGATCGTCTGGCTGAACGACGATGAGGTCGCGCGAGCCGTGCCTTTCCTGGCGGCCTTCCTGGTTCTCACCATCGTCGGCGAGCGACTCGAGCTGTCGCGCATGCGCCGGCCGACCCGAACCGCGCGGGCGGCCCTGCTGCTGGCCATCGCCCTGTTCGGCTCTGGCGTGATCCTGACCCTCCCGGATCCCGAGCTCGGAATCCGCCTGGCGGGGGCCGGCCTGCTGGCGCAGGCCGCCTGGCTGGCGCGCTATGACGTCGCCCGACGCACGGTCCGCATGTCGGGCGTCACGCGCTACATGGCCGTGGCCCTGCTGGCCGCCTATTGGTGGCTGGCCGTGGCCGGCGCCTTCTGGCTTTCCTCCGGCGAGCTCCTCGGGGGCGGGTTCACCTATGACGCGATGGTGCACACCGTCTTCCTCGGCTTCGTCTTCTCGATGGTCTTCGCCCACGCGCCGGTGATCGTCCCGGCGGTGCTCGGTGTGGCCCTGCCCTATCGCCGGGCGATGTACGGGCCGCTCGTGCTCCTGCACGCCGGCCTCCTCCTGCGGGTGCTCGGCGACCTGGGCGAAAACGTCACGGCGTGGCGCTGGGGCGGTGCGCTCGACGAGACCGCGATCCTCGCCTTCCTGGCGCTTGCCGCCGGCTCCGCCCTCAGAGCCCGCCGCCCCAGCTCGCCCGGCTGAGCGTCGGCTCGGCGGCGCCTGGCGTCACTTCGGCTCGCGGTAGTAGGCGGCGTTGCGCTCGATGTAGCCCTGCCATTCCGGGGGCACCATGTCCTCCGGGTAGATCGCGTCGACCGGGCAGGCCTCCACGCACGCGTCGCAGTCGATGCACTCGTCGGGGTCGATGTAGAGCATCTCCTGCTTGTCGTAGTCGGCCTCCTCGGGCGTCGGGTGGATGCAGTCCACCGGGCAGACCTCGACGCACGAATTGTCCTTGGTGCCGATGCACGGCTCGGTGATCACGTAAGTCATCTGCGAAGTCCTCCTGGATCCTGTTTACACACCAGCAATGTGTAAATTTATCAGCCCTCGCCCTCGGTCGATCCCGAGACCACGACGAGGCAGCCGGCGCGCTCCGGATCGTGAGGCTCGAAGCGGGTCAGCCTGGTGCCGGGAAGCATCTCCTCCAGAAGGCCGCTGGTGATCCCCTTGTGCAGGGCGCAGACGACATCCTGGTTCTCCCTGACCGAATCCCGGTAGGGGCAGTTTTCGAGCCTGCAGACGAAGCCGCCCTCCTTGCTCATCTCGAGCTCGGGTCGAAAGCCGAGTGCGGTCACGGCCCGGCGGAAGCCTTCCACCGGATCCTCCGCCGACCCTTCGGGAGCGAGCTCCCGACCGATCTCCTGCCCGGCCTTCTCGACCTCGCGCAGCCGGTTGCGACCGGCTGGGATGGCGCGCGCCAGCCAGCGGGCGAGATCCGCGTAGCCGGTCGGACGCTCCCCGCCGGGGTCCGCCCCCGGGGCGACCATCCACAGGTCGCTCGGGCGCCCGCGCCGGCCCGTGCTGCGGGTGCGCTCGACGAGACCGGCCTCGCACAGCCGCTCCAGGTGTCGCCTGACCCCGTTCGGATGCAGGTCGAGCGCATCCGCGAGCGCCTCGGTGCTCGTCGCCGCCCGCTGCTCGACGAGCCAGGAGAAGATCTGCGCTCGCGTGCGCTGGGCGAGGACCCCGTCAGTGTTCGATGGCAGGTCCAAGAACCTCGATTTTTGCACATCGAGGCTGTGAAATTCGCGGGACCGTCAGTCCTCCCGGATGCCCCTCAGGGCCCCCGCGGCGGTCCCGTAGCGCCGTCGGTAGAGGATGTAGGGGCGGCCGATGTACTGCAGGGGGATGCTCCAGGCGTGGACCAGGCGGCTGAAGGGGAAGAGCGCCCAGAAGGCCCAGGCGACTATCGCGTGCAGCTGGTAGATCAGCGGAGCGCCTTCGACCGCGCCGACGTCGGGGTTCAGGTAGAAGATCGAGCGCCACCACTCGCCGATCGACTCGCGGTAGTTGTAGGGGCTGTGGGACGCGAGGTTGTAGCCGAAGGTCATCCAGCAGCCCATCACGATCAGCACGGTGAGCAGGAAGTAGGTGGCGATGTCGAGGCGGGTCGTCGCTCGGCGCACCCGGGGGCTCGTGATCCGGCGATACAGCAGGCCGAGGAAGCCGATCAGCGTCACCGCGCCGGCGATGCCGCCGGCGATCGCCGAGAACCAGCGGTAGGTGCTCTCGGAGATCCCCAGGGTTTCGGTGAGCGACTGGGGGATGCAGAGGCCGACGACGTGGCCGCCGACCGCCGCGAGGGCCCCGTAGTGGAAGGCGGGGCTGGCCCACCCCAGGACGCTGCGGTCGAGGAGCTGGGTCGAGCGGCTCGTCCAGGCGAACTGGTCGCGCCGGTAGCGCCACCAGTGCCCGACCACGAAGGAGGTGATCGCGACGTAGGGCAGGATCACCCAGAGGAGGACCTGCCCGGCGCTCAACGGCGCGCCTCCGCGCTCGGCATGACCTCGGGCGGCGCGAAGGGCTCCAGGCCGACGAGCTCGCGCGGTGGCCCGGCGGCGGCGATCCGCCCGGCCAGCGCCCGCTCGGCCGCGGAGGGCTCGCCCAGGGTCGCGCAGACGGCGTCGAGGAGATGCGCGTAGGGACTGCCCAGGTCTCGCAGGCTCGCCCGCACCAGCTCCAGCGCGGCCCGGTGCTCGCGCAGGACGATCTCCCCGCGCCCGTCGGGCGCCGCGGCGGCGAACTCGAGCATGACCGGCAGGTAATCGGGCAGCTCGGTCCCCTCCAGGGGCAGCCCGGCTGCCCGGTAGAGCTGCTTCAGGCGCACCAGGGCGCCGCCGCGCTCGCGCTTGTCCCCGTCGGAGTAGAAGGTCAGGTAGAGGCCCGAGCGCTTGTTGAGGTCGACGGCCTCCACGTAGTGCTCGGCTCGCGCCAGGGGCGGCGTCGCCTCCCACCACTCCAGGAAGCGCTCGAGCGCCGCCCGCGGGGCGGCGCCCGGGATCTCGGCGAGGGCGGCGCGCAGCTCCGGCTCCGCGCCCGCGAGCTCCTCGTCGGGGTACTGCAGGAGAAGCGAGCAGAGCCGGTAGGTCAGCGCCGCGCGGGCCCGCCTGTCGCGACGGCCGATCACCCCGCCTCCCCCTGACGGCGGCCGCCCGCCATGCGGACTATGTCGAGGTCGGCCGGGCCGTCCTCGGTGAGCATGAACCCCTCCGCCTCGGCTTCGGCTTCGGGAACCACCATGCCGCAGTTGCCCGGGCCACCCTCGAAGTCCAGGCCGCAGGTCCCCTGCTGCTCCATCAGCCGCTCCGCCATCTCGGAGTGGGCCTGCGGGATCACGTAGCGATCGTCGTACTTGGCGATTGCCAGCAGCCGGTACATGTCCTCGACGTCGGAGACGCTCATCCCCACCTGCGCGGGCATCGCCTCGTCGTGCACACCCAGGACCTCGCGCTTTCGCATGTGGCCACGCATCGCCGCCAGCCGGCGCAGCACCCCCCGGATCCGCTCGCCGTCGCCGGCGGCGAGCAGGTTGGCGAGGTAGTCGACGGGGATCCGCATCTCCTCGATCGCGCCGAAGACATGGTCGGGGTCGGCCTCATAGCCGTCCTCTTCCAGGGCGCTGACGATCGGCGAGAGCGGGGGCACGTACCAGACCATCGGCAGCGTGCGGTACTCGGGGTGAAGCGGCAGGGCGACCTCGTAGCGGTGGGCGAGCGCGTAGACCGGCGAGCGCCGCGCCGCCTCGATCCAATCCTCGGGGATCCCGTCGCGGGCGGCCTGCTCGCGGACCGCGGGGTCCTCGGGGTCGAGGAAGACCTGGCGCTGGGCGTCGAGCAGTTCCTGCTCGTCGGGGACCGAGGCGGCGGCCTCCACGCGGTCGACGTCGTAGAGGACGAGGCCGATGTAGCGGATGCGCCCGACGCAGGTCTCAGAGCAGATGGTCGGCAGCCCGGCCTCGATCCGCGGGTAGCAGAGGGTGCACTTCTCGGCCTTGCCGGTGCGGTGGTTGAAGTAGACCTTCTTGTAGGGGCAGCCCGAGACGCAGAAGCGCCAGCCGCGGCACTTGGCCTGGTCGACGAGGACGATCCCGTCCTCCTCGCGCTTGTACATCGCCCCGGAGGGGCAGGAGGCCACGCAGGAGGGATTCAGGCAGTGCTCGCAGATCCGCGGCAGGTAGAACATGAACGCCTGCTCGTAGGTCGCCTTGACCTGCTCCTGGATCCCCTCGGTCAGCGGGTCCTGGTGGATGCGCTCGGGGGCGCCGGCGAGGTTGTCGTCCCAGTTGGGGCCCCACCGAATCTCCCCCAGCGCTTTGCCCGTGAGTTGCGACTGCGCCCGCGCGACAGGGTCGTGCTCGGAGAGCGGGGCGGTGATGAGCTTCTCGTAGTCGTAGGTCCAGGGCTCGTAGTAGTCATCGATCTGCGGCAGATCGGGGTTTGAGAAGATCGACAGCAGCTTCTTCACGCGGCCGCCTGCCTTGAGCCGGAGGCGTCCCTTCTTGTCGAGCTCCCAGCCGCCCTTCCACTGTTCCTGGTCCTCCCAGCGTCGCGGGTAGCCGAGGCCGGGCTT
>DASVWP010000211.1:0-4533 GCA_036393155.1 Solirubrobacterales bacterium
CCGGAAGCCCGGCGACAGGGGGGCGGCGGCGTCGCCGCCGCGGGCGCCGGGACTAGAGAACGCGGCCGCGAAGCGCGGCAACCTCTCGCGAGGTCAGCCCGCCGCCTTCGAGGATCGCCTCCAGGTCCTCGGCGAGCAGCCGCCCGATCTCGGCGGCGGCGCTGGTGCCGCCTCTCGCTGGAGGACTCCACGAGCGGAGTCTGGTCCTCCTCGCCGCGCGCCGCGTACATCGCCGGCAGGCGCTCGTGACTGAGCAGGTAGTCGGCGACGATCTCCTCCTGGAGCACCCGGGCGAGCGCGAGGACCAGGATCGCGATCTGCCCCGAGCGGTCCCTGCCCCCGGCGCAGTGGAAGGCGACGCCGCCCGGCCGTGCCGAGACGATCGCCGCCAGCACCTCAGCGCTCTTCCGCGGGAAGCGACGCAGGTGCGGCCCGTAGTAAAGCGGCGTCGCGAACTGAGGCCCGCTTTCCCAGTCGTCCCAGAACTCCCGATCGGCGGTTTCGTCGAGCGGAATCCGGATCGTCTCGACCGAGGCCGGCCGCGGCGCCGCGTCCTCCCCGCGCTCGTCCTCGTTGCGAAGGTCGATCACGGTGCGGACGCCGTGGGCGCGAAGCTGCTCCCAACCCCGCGCGGTGAGGCACCCGAGCGAGTCGGCGCGCACCACCGCGTCGTGCGCCCGTCGACCGTCGGTAGCCCGCCGAGGTCCCGCACGCTGAAGCAGCCCTCCCAGTCGAGTTGGCGTGCCGTCACTCTCGTGCCCCAGTCCGAGCCACCGTCGAGACGCATCGGTGGACCCCATCCAGAGCGAGCCGAATGTCCTCGATCAGGAGCTGCAGGTTCATCGGGTCGCTCGGCGATGCTTCGAAGCCGAAGTGTCCATAGAAGGCGCGGGCCTCGTCGTTGACGGCATGGACGAGCAGGAGGCGGATCCCCGCCTGCTCGGCGACCGAGACCGACCGACTCATCGCGTCCCTGAGCAGGAAGGCTCCGACGCCCTTCCCCTGGACCGTCCTGTCGATGGCCAGCCTCGCGAGCAACATGGCCGGTATCGGATTCTTCGGCATCCCCTTGCGCGCTCGTGCGGTTGCTTCGCCGTGCTCGATCGAGGCAACCGCGAGCGCGTGGTAGCCGACGACCCCCTCCTGCTCAGAATCGACGACAACGTAGGTCCGGGCCGACTCCGCCCCAACCGCCGCACGAGCGTGCCTCACCAGCCAGGTATCGAGGGAACCCACCCCACACTCGAACCCGTTGATCCGATGCTCGTTCTCGAGCGGTTGAGGATCTAGGAAGCGAGGCACGCGGCCTATTCAGGGCGAGGGCGAGCAAAGAGCTTCGCCAGCTGCGGGCGAGCCTTTGCCGGCCGGTCCATCGCAGCGACGATTTCCTGCCAGGCCTCCGTATCGACCCGGAAGCTGGTCCGATCGGCGAGCAGCCGCTCGGCCCGCTCCCGGCCACTCTCGACCAGGAACTGCGTGAGGGACTCCCGATGGACCATCGCAGCCCTTTTGAACAGAGCCTCGTCCTCTTGGCCGATCCGCAGATTGAGCCTTTGGCTTTTGGGGGACGCCATGAGGGCGATTGTACAGACAATGTATGTCAGGAGACCAGCTTCCCTTGGCAGGCGGCCTCTTCGCGGCCGTGCAGGGCCATCACCGCCTTGAAAACTTCTCGACGGCCTGCTGAGTGTCAAAGCCGACGATCTCGTCGCTGATCCCCGTATTTGGAACGAGCAACTCCATCGCCTTCATGTCGCCCACAAACGGGCCAGTCGCGCCACAAATTAGCCGGTTACAACCGGATTCAGCCGGATTTGAACGAAGCTAGAAACGCTCCGCAAAGGGCTCTATCAAGCGGAACACCTTCCGCTAGAACGAAAGGCGCCTACCGGAATCGAACCGGTGTAAACGGCTTTGCAGGCCGCTGCGTAGCCACTCCGCCAAGGCGCCGAGGACCCATGGAAGCGTAGCGGCGGAGGGGGTGGTCGGGCGGGCCGGTGCGGGAGCCTGGGGGCTCAGGCCTCGTAGTCCTCGACGGTGCCGCCGTCGCGCATGCTGGCGTCGTCGGGGTTTTCGCCGTACTGGCGCAGGGCGCGGCGTTGGCGGAGGTAGTCCCAGGCCTTGTCGAGCTGGAGTTTCAGCTCTTCGAGGCGGGCGTGCTCGTCGTCGTCGAGGCCCTCGCCCTCGTGGCGATGGAGCAGGGACTCCTCTTCCTGGACCAGCTGGTCGATGCGCTCCAGTACCTGTTGGTCGTCCACGGGAATTGACTCTACCCGGAGGCCGCCGCGAGCAAGCGCAGGTGTTCGCGGAAGCCGATGCCGAAGCCGGTCGGGGCGCCGCTGTAGGAGCGGATCAGGGACGGGCCGGAGCGGCAGGTCCAGCCGCCGTGGGTGTCCCAGGCCCAACCGAGGTAGGAGATGCCGTGCCGGTCGGCCCAGCGCATGTAGGGGTCGATGTAGCGGTGGCGGCAGTCGCCCTCCCCCAGCTCACCGGTCACCACCGGGTGGCGCCGGGCGACCCGGGCGAGGTCGCGGCGGCAGGAGCGGTAGCAGGCGGCGAAGTTGTAGGTGTGGTTGGAGGCGACCTCGGCGCCGAGCGGGTCGGGCGGCAGGTGGGCGAGCCAGCGATCGTCGTTGCGCGCCCAGCCGATGCCGCCGAGCAGCAGCGGCTGCGGCGCCCCGGTCGCCCGGACGGCAGCGACCAGCTGGCGCATCCCGGCCGCCCGGTAGGTGCCGACGCGGGGGTCGTGGATCGTGCAGCCCCACTCCCAGCAGCGCCAGCCGACGCGGTGGGGCTCGTTGTAGAGGTCGAAGAGCACGGAGCGGTCTTCGCGGAAGGCGGTGGCGACCGAGCTCCAGAATTCCGGCGCGTGGTCGGCGTCGGGCATCGGGATGATTCCCGTCGCCTGCATGGCGCCCGGCGCGGCGACGTGAAGGTCGAGGATGACGTAGAGGCCGGCCCGCTCCAGCCGTTCCACCCAGGCACGGATCGTCTGCTGGTAGGCGGCGCCGCCGAACCGCGGGTCGAGCCCGTTGACCCCCAGCCAGCAGGTCTCATTCAGCGGCACCCGCACCGCGTTGATGTGCCAGCGCTTCATCGCCCGGATCGAGGTCCGGTTGCTGGGCCCGTCGAAGAAGCCGTAGCCCTGCTGGCAGGCGTACTCGGTCCCCGAGCGGTTGACCCCGAGCAGGCGGACCGGATGCCCGGCGCCGTCGACGAGGTGGTTGCCACGAACGCCGATCCACGGCGCGGTGCTTGCCGGCGCCGCCCAGAGAGCCAGGACGGCCAGGGCCACCAGGCCGAGCCGGCGCAAGCTAGGCCCCCGCCGGCTCCAGGACCCGGAAGGCGATGCCGGCCTTCTGCAGCCGCTCCAGCAGGGCATCGCCCATCGCCGTCGCGGTCGTCACCTGGCCGGCGGTCTGCGGCAGCTCGTCGAAGGCCAGGCAGAGGCCCGACTCGGCGAGCATCTTCGAGGTCTCGGTGTAGCCGGGGTCCCCGCCGCTGACCTCGGTGACGACGCGGCGCCCACCGCCCTCGCCGACGAAGGTGACCTTGAACCAGCTGCGCTCGCGCTCGGCCGCGCTCGGCCCCTCGCCGGGCGCTTTCAGCTTCAGCAGCAGCTTGCGGGTCGGCGGCAGCGGCGCCAGCAGGGCCACCGCCCCCACCCCGGCGCTGAGTGCGGCGACGCTGGTCAGGTGCTTGGCGAGGAGGTTGTGGCCGTAGGTGAAGTCCGGGCCGTAGCGGTCCAGCGCCGCGGCGGAGCGGCGGACGACCGGCCCGTCGATCGTCGGCAGCGGCACCACCCAGCCGCCCCGCTCGGCGTCGCGGCGGACCCGGGCGGGCGCGGAATGGACCTTCCGCCCCGCCGGCCGCCCCTCGCGCCGCTTGCGCTCCCGGCCCGCCGCCATCGTCTGGCGGCCCCGGGCGAAGGCGTTGATCGCCGAGTGGTAGGTGCCGCCGGAGAAGCGGGCGTTGGAGCGGACGAAGCCTTCGACCCGCAGCGGCACGCCCTCGGGCAGCTGCTTGACCGTGAAGTAGGCGCCGAGGTCGTGCGGGATCGAGTCGAAGCCGCAGGCGTGCACGATCCGGGCACCGGTCGCCACCGCGCGGTCGTGGTGGTCGAGGTACATCCGGTCGACGAACTCGGGCTCACCGGTCAGGTCGAGATAGTCGGTGCCTGCCTCCGCACACGCTGCGACCAACGGCTCGCCGTGCGCGACGTAGGGGCCGACGGTTGTGGCGAGCACACGCGTTTGCTCGGCAACCGCGCGCAGCGAGGCAGCATCTCCGGAGTCGGCCTCGAGCAGCGGCAGGTCGGCGAGCGCGGCGTCGATCGTCGCGAGTTTCGCGCGCACGGTCTCGAGCTTTGCCCGGTTGCGTCCGGCGAGGGCCCAGCGACATTCCGGCGGCGCGTAGCGCGCGAGGTACTGCGCGGTCAGCTCGCCGGCGAACCCGGTCGCACCGAACAAGACGATGTCGTATGCACGATCGGTCATGTCGTGACCTTAGAGCGCTCGATCGCTGCACGGTTCG
>DASVWP010000212.1:0-10586 GCA_036393155.1 Solirubrobacterales bacterium
GCTCGACGCCGGCGATCAGATCGTCGATCTCGCCGATGCCGAGCAGATGACGCGGGCGGTCAGGTGCCAGACGGTCGACTCCGGCCGTGGCCCAGGAGACGACCTCGTGCATCTGCGCCTTGTCGCGGCCGAGCGTGCCGCCGATCGCGATCCCGTCGCTGGCGCTCGCCGCCACGGTCTGGGCGTACTCGCCGCGCAGGTCCGGCTCGGTTCCGCCCTGGACGATCCCGTACACGATCTGGCCCTCTGGGCCGTGCTCGGCGTGCCAGCGCAGGCAGCGCTCCAGCCAGCGGTGGGTGCGCTCGGTCGAGCGGGCGGTGTACTCGCGGTCGGCGTGGAAGGGGGTGCACTCGTCGAAGACCAGGGCGACGTCGGAGCCGAGCGCGGCCTGGACGCTCATCGAGACCTCCGGGGAGATGAACAGCTCGCTGCCATCGCGATAGGAGCGGAAGCGCGCCCCCTCCTCGGTGATCTCGACCTCCGAGCCCGAGCCCTCGCCGGAGCGCCCGCTGCCCTTGACCTCGTTGGCGACGCCGCCGTGGGCGAGCGAGAAGACCTGGAAGCCGCCGGAGTCGGTGATCAGCGCCCGCTCCCAGCCCATGAAGCCGTGCAGCCCGCCCGCGCCGGCGATCCGCTCCGGCCCGGGCGAGACGAACAGGTGGTAGGTGTTGCCGAGGATCAGCTGGTAGCCCAGCTCGGCGACCTCGGTCGATTCCAGCCCCCGCACCGTCCCCTTGGTCGCCAGCGGGATGAAGGCCGGCGTCTCGATCGGCCCGTGGGCGGTGTGGATGACCCCCGCCCGGGCGGCCCCGTCGCGCGCCTCGATCTCGAAGCGCAGTCGCCGCGGGTCAATCCTCATCGGAGCGCTCGATGCATTTTGCGGCCCATGGCACGCTCAACTCATCGAGCGTCGAGGAGCGAGCGGCCGGTCATCGGCGCGGGCTGGGGGATGCCGAGGAGGTCGAGGGCGGTCGGGGCGACGTCGGCGAGGATGCCGCCGTCGCGCAGGGCGAGGCCCTCGGCGGTGACGATCAGCGGCACCGGGTTGAGCGAGTGGGCGGTGTTGGGCGAGCCATCGGGCTCGAGCATGTTGTCGCAGTTGCCGTGGTCGGCGGTGACGATGCAGGCGCCGCCCTTCTCGGTCACCGCGGCGACGACGTCGCCGAGGCAGCCGTCGACGGTCTCCACGGCGGCGACCGCGGCGGGGATGACCCCGGTGTGGCCGACCATGTCCGGGTTGGCGAAGTTGATGATCCCGAAGCGGTAGTCGCCCTCGCGCCAGCGGCTGACGAAGGCCTCGGCGGCGGCGCGGGCGCTCATCTCCGGCTTGTGGTCGTAGGTCGGGACGTCGCGCGGGGATTCGGCCAGGCAGCGCTCTTCCCCCTCCCACTCCTGCTCGCGGCCGCCGTTGAAGAAGTAGGTGACGTGGGCGTACTTCTCGGTCTCGGCGACGTGCAGTTGGCGGGCGCCGGTCTCGGCGATCGTTTCCGCCAGCGTCGTCTGCGGCCGCTGCTCGGGGAAGGCGACCGGGTAGGGCCAGCCCTTCCGGTACTCGGTCATCGTCGTCAGGTCCAGGGTCGGCCCGCCGGCGCGCGAGAACTCATCGAAGCCGGGCTCGGCGAGGGCGCGGGTCAGCTCGCGGGCGCGGTCGGGGCGGAAGTTGACGAAGATCGCGACGTCGCCGGCGGCGGCGCCGTCGTAGTCGCCGATCACCGTGGGCTTGACGAACTCGTCGGTCTCCTCGCGCGCATAGGAGGCGTCAATCGCCTCCCCGGCGCTGCCGGCGCGCAGGCCCTCGGCGTGGACGATCGCGTCGTAGGCGAGCTTCACGCGCTCCCAGCGGGTGTCGCGGTCCATCGCGTAGTAGCGGCCGCTGACCGTGCCGACGCGCCCCGCCGCCCGCAGCCAGCGCTCCAGCTCCGCCACGTACTCGCGGCCGCCGTGGGGCAGCGTGTCGCGCCCGTCGGTGAAGGCGTGGAAGACGACGTCGGGAACGCCCTCCTGGGCGGCCAGCTCGATCGTCGCCTCGATGTGCTCCCAGCCAGAGTGCACGCCGCCGTCGGAGACCAGCCCCAGCAGGTGCAGGCGGCCGCGCGGGCTGTTGCGGGCGCGCTCGCAGGCCGCCAGCAGGACCTCGTTCTCGAAGAAGCTGCCGTCGGCGACCGCGTCGTCGATCCGCGCCAGGTCCTGCTTGACGATCGCCCCGGCGCCGAGGTTGAGGTGGCCGACCTCGGAGTTGCCCATCTGCCCGTCGGGGAGCCCGACGTCGCGCCCCTGAGCGGAGAGCTGGGTGTGCGGGCAGGCGTCCCAGAGACGGTCGAAGACCGGCGTCTGAGCGAGCGAGATCGCGTTGCCCGGACCGGCCGGGGCGAGCCCCCAGCCGTCGAGGATGATCAGGGCCAGGGAGGGGACGTGCTCAGCCACGATCGGCGTCCCGGCCCTCAGGCCGCCTCGACGATGGCGGCGAATTCCTCGGCGTCGAGGCTGGCGCCGCCGACCAGGGCGCCGTCGACGTCCGGCAGGGCGAGCAGCTCGGCGGCGTTGTCGGGCTTCACCGAGCCGCCGTAGAGGATCCGCACCTCGGCGGCGGGGGCGCCGCGCATCCGCAGCACGTCGCGGATGTAGGCGCAGGCCTCCTGGGCCTGCTCGGGCGTCGCGGTGCGGCCGGTGCCGATCGCCCAGATCGGCTCGTAGGCGATCACCACCTTCGCCAGGCCCAACGAGTCGACGTTCGCCAGGTCGGCCTGCAGCTGGCGCTCCAGCACTTCCTCGGTCCCGCCGGCGTCGCGGGCGGCCTCGCTCTCGCCGACGCAGAGGATCGGCTCCAGGTCGGCGGCCAGCGCCGCCGGGACCTTGCGCGACAGCGCCTCGTCGGTCTCGCCGAAGTGCTGGCGGCGCTCGGAGTGCCCGAGGATCACCGCCTCGACGTCGAGCTCGACCAGCATCGGCGCCGAGACCTCGCCGGTGAACGCCCCGGAACCCTCCTCGTGCATGTTCTGCGCCGCGACCTTGACCGCGGTGCCGTAGCGCCGCTCGACCACCGCGGTGAGCGCGGTGAAGGGCGGGCAGACGACGACGTCGTTCTGGGTCGCGGCGATCCGCGGCAGCAGCGCGTCGACGAAGGTCGCGGCCTCGGCGACGGTCTTGTTCATCTTCCAGTTGGCGGCGATGTAGGGGGTGCGCTCAGGCATCTCCGTGCCCCCTCACCTTGTCGGCGTCGATCAGGGCCTCCACTCCGGGCAGCTTCCTGCCCTCCAGCAGCTCCAAGGATGCTCCTCCTCCGGTCGATAGCCAGTCGACGTCGCCGTCGAGGCCGAACTTGCGCAGCGCGGCGACCGAGTCGCCGCCGCCGACCACGGTCGTGCCCGGCGCCTTGGCCACCGCCTCGGCGACGGCGCGGGTCCCGGCGGCAAACGGCTCCAGCTCGAAGGCGCCCATCGGCCCGTTCCACAGCACCGTGCCGGCGGCGGCGATCGCCTCGCCGTAGCGGGCGGCGGTGCGAGGGGCGACGTCGAGGCCCATCCAGCCGTCGGGCACCTCGACGCAGTCGCTATCGCGGCGCTCGGTGTCGGCGTCGAAGCCGCGGCCCAGGATCAGGTCGGTCGGCAGCATCAGCTCGCAGTCGGACCCCTTGGCCCGCTCCAGCGCCTCGGCGGCCAGCTCGATCCCCTTCTCCTCGACCAGCGAGTCGCCGGTGGCGATGCCCTGGGCGCGGAAGAAGCTGAAGCACATGGCACCGCCGATCAGGATCCTGTCGGCGACCTCGAGGAAGCGGTCGATCACCCCGATCTTGTCGGAGACCTTGGCGCCGCCCAGCACGACGACCAGCGGCCGCCGCGGCGACTCGACGACGGCGCTCAACTCGCTCACCTCGCGCTCCAGGAGCAGGCCGGCGTAGCCGGGCAGGTGATGGGCGACGCCCTCGGTGCTGGCGTGGGCGCGGTGGGCGGCGCCGAAGGCGTCGTTGACGTAGAGGTCGGCCAGCTGGGCCATCGCTTCGGCCAGCCTGGGGTCGTTCTTCGTCTCCCCGGGCTCGAAGCGCGTGTTCTCGAGCAGCAGGACGTCGCCGGGGCCGAGGGCGCCGCAGCGCAGGTCGACGTCGCCCTCGATCACGCCCGGGGCCAGCGTCACCTCGGTCCCCAGCAGCTCGCCCAGCCGCTTGGCGACCGGCGCCATCGAGTAGGCCGGGTCGACCTCGCCGCCCGGCCGCCCGAGGTGCGAGGCGAGCACCAGCGCCGCGCCCCGCTCGCGCAGCAGTTCGATGGTCGGCAGCGCGGCGCGGATCCGCATGTCGTCGGCGACCACCCGCTCGCCGCCCGGGCCGTCGGCCAGCGGCACGTTGAAGTCGACCCGGACGAGGACCCGGCGGCCCGCCACCTCCGCGTCGCGCACGCTTGCCTTGGAGAAAGCCATGGCGCCCCCGGCGCCGGTCCTAGAGGACCTTGCCGGCCAGCTCGACGCAGCGGTTCGAGTAGCCCCACTCGTTGTCGTACCAGCTGATCACCTTCGCCATCCGGCCGTCGCCGATCACCATCGTCGAGAGCGCGTCGACGATCGAGGAGTGCGGGTCGCCGACGATGTCGGTGGAGACGATCGGGTCCTCGGTGTAGGCGAGGATGCCCTTCAGCGGGCCCTCGGCGGCGGCCTTCAGCGCCGCGTTGATCTGGTTCACCTCGAGCGGGTCGCCGGTGGTGAAGACGAGGTCGACGGCCGACCCGGTCGGGACCGGGGCGCGCATCGAGAACCCGTTCAGCTTCCCGTTCAGCTCCGGCAGCACCAGGCCGACGGCCTTGGCGGCGCCGGTCGTGGTGGGGATCAGGTTGAGCGCCGCGGCGCGCGAGCGGCGCGGGTCCTTGTGCGGCATGTCCTGCAGGCGCTGGTCGGCGGTGTAGGCGTGGATCGTCGTCATCAGGCCCTGCTCGATTCCGAAGGCCTCGTGCAGCACCTTGGCCAGCGGCGCCAGGCAGTTGGTCGTGCAGGAGGCGTTGGAGATGACGTGGTGGCTGTCGCGGTCATAGGCGGTGTCGAAGTTGACGCCGAGGGCGACGGTGACGTCCGGTTCGGTGGCCGGGGCGGAGATGATCACCTTCTTGGCCCCCGCCTCCAGGTGCTTGGCGGCGTCCTCGCCCTTGGTGAAGAAGCCGGTCGACTCGATCACCACGTCGACGCCGAGGTCGCCCCAGGGCAGGGCGGCGGGGTCGCGCTCGGAGAGGACCTTCAGCTCCTTGCCGCCGACGGTCAGCGAGCTCTCGCCGACCTCGACCTCCTCCGGGAAGCGGCCGAGGATCGAGTCGTACTTGAGCAGGTGGCCCATCGTGGCCGTGTCGACCAGGTCGTTGACGGCGACGAACTCCAGATCCGCCCCGGATGCGTGCGCGGCGCGGAAGACGTTGCGCCCGATCCGCCCGAAACCGTTGATCCCGACCTTCACAGCCATGAAGTCATTTCCTCCTGATTCGTTTGGAGCCCGATGTTAGGAAGTCGCCGGGCTCAGAAACTGCGGTTTATCCACATCGAACAGCTAGTCGGACCCGATCGTGATCTCGATCTCGTACCCGTCCGGGTCCTTGAGAAAAGCCGAGTAAGAGCCGGAGCCGTAGGACCGCCGTTCGCCCGGCTCGCTGACGCTGACGCCGCCCGCCCGCATGCCCCCTTCGTAGGCCGCCTTGACGGCGACGATGCCGAGGGCCGAGAAGCTCAGCAGGCCGAACCCGGCCTGCGGCGGATGGTGGGCGGAGATGAAGAAGACCGGTTTGGCGATTCCCCAGCCGATCGTCTGATCCTCCTCGAAATGCCGTCGCCATCCCAGCGGGGCGAGCATCGAGTCGTAGAAGGCGGCGCTGCGGTCGAGATCGCCGACCTCCAGGAGGACGTGGTGAAGCATTGAGTGACGGAGGCTATATGAGCGGGCGCTCAGAATCCTCGCGGGTTCCTGAAGGCCTTGTCGAAAACGCACTTCCGCCCGCCCACCGGGAGGAACCGCGTTCTCAGCTGGCGCGCGGCGTCCAGCGGAAGTAGCGGACGGCGATCAGCAGCCCGGCGACGCCCCAGATCGCGACCACCGCGAGGTTGTCCCAGGAGACGGAGGAGCCGCCGGCGGGGACGTAGGCGTCGAAGAAGGCGTCGAAGAAATGGCGGATCGGGAAGACGTCGGCGAAGGAGATGACGCCGCTCGGCAGTTCGTCTTCGGGGATGAAGATGCCGGAGAGGAAGTAGAGCGGCAGCAGCAGCGCGTTGACGATCGCCGCGGCGGCGTCCTGGGAGGGGATCGCGGCGGTGATCGCGATCCCCAGGCAGCAGAAGGAGGCGGCGCCGACCACCAGGGTCAGCAGGATCGCCGGCAGCTGGCCCCAGGGCACGGCGACGCCGTAGAGGGCGGCGCCGATCGCCGCCAGCAGGACCATCATCATCACCGCGACGACGATCGAGTTGCCGACCCGGCCGGCGATGAAGACCCAGGGGGGCAGCGGCGTGCCGCGGGTGCGCTTGAGCCGGCCGTCTTCGCGGGCGATCACCAGCGTCATCGCCAGCGTCTGCATCGTCGCCGAGATGATCGAGAGGGTCATGATCGCCGGCACGTAGTAGGTGGTCGCTTCGACCCCGCCGCGCACGTGGACGGTGTGCCCGTTGAAGACGACCGCCAGGATCAGGAAGACGATCACCGGGAACATCACGGTGAAGAAGACCGAGGCCGGGTTGCGCCAGAAGGCCTTCTGGTCGTAGCGGAACTGGTGGCCGACCAGGGCGAGCCCCCTCATTTGGCCGCCTCGCTGGGCTCGGGCGCTTCGCTCGGCTCGGCCGCCGGGCTCTCCGGCAGCTCTTCCGCGGCCTCCGCGGTCAGCTCCAGGTAGATGTCCTCGAGCGAGGGCCGGGTCACTTCCAGGCCCTCCAGCTCCTCGCCGCGGGCCAGCGCCTCGCCGGTCAGCTCGTGCAGCGTCCGCACCGGCGTCGCCGTCTCCAGCACGACCTCGCGGCCCTCGGCGCGGTAGCGGATGGTCGTCGCCGCACGCTCGCGTTCGCCGAGGTCCGCGGGGGTGCCGCGAGCGGCGATGCGCCCGGCGGCGATGATCGTCACCCGGTCGGCGAGCCGCTGCGCCTCGTCCATGTAGTGGGTGGTCAGGAAGACCGTCTTGCCGAGGTCGCGCAGGCCGGCGATCACCTCCCAGAACTGGCGCCGCGCCGAGGGGTCGAAGCCGGTCGTCGGCTCGTCGAGGAACAGCAGCTCGGGGTCGCCGACCAGCGCCACGCCGACGTCGAGGCGGCGCTGCTGGCCGCCAGAGAGGCGGCGCGCCCGCTCCTCGGCCTTGCCCCCCAGCCCGACCAGCTCGATCACCTCGTCGATCGGCCGCGGCGCGCGGAAGTAGCCGGCGTAGAGGGCGAGGGACTCGCGCACGGTCAGATAGGGGTCGAGCCGGCTGCTCTGCAGGACGATGCCGATCCGCTCGCGCCACTCGCGCCCCGCCCGCTCGGGGTCCTCGCCCAGCACGCTGACCTCTCCCCCGGTCCGCTTGCGGTAGCCCTCGAGGATCTCGACCGTGGTCGTCTTGCCGGCCCCGTTGGGGCCGAGGAAGGCGAAGACCTCGCCGCGCTCGACCTCGAGGTCGATGCCGCGAACCGCCTCGTTGTCGCCGTAGGCCATTCGCAGGCCCCGGATGGAGATCACAGGTTCAGGCAAAGCCCGGCGATTCTAGGTGGAGGGCCTCCGCGGCCCCCTCGCGGGTCGGGTCCCTGGCCGACACCACGGGCGTCGCGAAACAGCGCTCGCGACATTGACCACGCCCTGGTGGGGTCAACTTCGCATCCGTCGCATCGCGCTCTCGGCGGCGTCAGCCCAGTTCCACGTCGCGGTTCTTGACGCGGACGACCACGTCGTCGCGGCTGGCCAGGTCGCGGCGGATCCGGTCGGCGACGGTGATCGAGCGGTGGCGGCCGCCGGTGCAGCCGATCGCGATCGTCAGGTGGCTCTTGCCCTCGGCGACGTAGGCGGGGACGAGGAACTCGAGCAGGGGCAGGAGGCGGCCGTAGAACTCGCCGGCCTGGGTTCCCGACTCGACGTAGGCGCGGACCTCGGCGTCCTGGCCGGTCAGCGGCCGCAGCTCGGGGACGTAGTGGGGGTTGGGCAGGAAGCGGACGTCGAGGGTCAGGTCGGCGTCGCGGGGCGGCCCGTTCTTGAAGCCGAAGGTGAGCAGGGTGAGGGCGAGTTTGCCGGTGTCCTCGCGGCCCAGCATGTCCTCGGTGATCCGCCGCCGCAGCTCGGCTCCCGTGAGATCGCTGGTGTCCATGACCAGAGCGGCGCGCTCGCGCAGCGGCGCCAGCAGCTCCCGCTCGGCCCGGATCCCGTCGACGATCCGGCCTTCCGGGGCCAGGGGGTGGCGGCGGCGGGTCTCCTTGTAGCGGTCGAGCAGCGTCTCCTCGTCGGCCTCGAGGAAGAGCAGTTTCGGGCTCAGGCCGTGCGCCTCGAGGTCGTCGAGCACCTGCACCAGGTCCTCGAAGTACTCGCCGCCGCGCACGTCGGAGACGATCGCCGCCCGCTCGACGCCGCTGCCCTCGTGGCGGAACAGCTCGCCGAGGCTCTCGATCATCCGCGGCGGCAGGTTGTCGACGCAGAAGTAACCGCCGTCCTCGAAGGCGGCGATCGCTTCTGACTTGCCGGCGCCCGAGTGGCCGGTGATGACGACCAGGGTGACGGGGTGAACCGCCACCCCCTCCCCTGCCGTCCCCGCCTCAGTTGGTTCGGTTGAGCTGCTCATGGATTTCACGCCCTACTTTGCCAGGCACGCCGGGCACTGCCTCGAGCTCCTCGCGGGTGGCGGCGAGGAAGCGCTCCGGCGTACCGAAGTGACGCAGCAGCGCCCGCTTGCGCGCCGGGCCGATCCCCGGCAGCTCGTCGAACACCGAGCCCGTCATCGCCCGGTCGCGGCGACCGCGATGGTGTTCGATCGCGAAGCGGTGGGCCTCGTCGCGGACCCGCTGCAGGAGCCGCGAGCCCTCCGACTCGGCGGCCAGGTCGAGCGGCTCGGAGCGACCCGGCACGTAGACCTCCTCCAGGCGCTTGGCGAGGCTGATCACGGTGACGCCGCGCTCGGCGAACGGCCGCAGCGCCCGCATCCCCGCCGCCAGCTGGCCCTTGCCGCCGTCGATCATGATCAGCGACGGCAGCGAGGCGAAGCTGTCGTCGCGCTTGCCGTCGTGGGGCGAGAGGTCGGCCTGTTCCAGGTAGCGGTTCATCCGCCGCGACAGCACCTCCTCCATCGAGGCGAAGTCGTCGGGGCCGCCGTTGCCACCGGGGTCGCGCAGGTCGCCGCGCACTTTGAAGCGCCGGTAGTCGGACTTCTTCGGCGCCCCGCCCTCGAAGACGACCATCGAGGCGACCGTGTGCTCGCCGCCGATCGTCGAGATGTCGAAGCCCTCGATCCGCACCGGCAGCTCCTCCATCCCCAGGGCCTCGCCGAGCGCCGAGAGCGACTCGACCCGCCGGGTGCGGCGGTGCTCGCGGCGCAGCTTGTCCTGGTCGAGGGCGAACTGGGCGTTGCGCTCGGCGAGCTCGCGCAGGCGGCGTTTGTCGCCGCGCTCGGCGGCCCGCACCTCGACCGGCGATCCCCGCCGCTCGCTCAGCGCCTCGGCGATCACCCCCACCCGCTCGCGCAGGTAGGGCCCGACGATCACCGTCCGCGGCATCGACGGCGAGGCCGAGTAGTACTGGCCGATGAACTCCTCGGCGACCTCGGCCAGGCCGCGCTCGGCCTCGTTCTCCAGGTAGAAGCTCTGGCGCTCGGCGAGGATCCCGTCGCGGACCTGGAAGACCTGGGCGTTGGCGTCGGTCCCCTCGACGGCGACGCCGATCAGGTCGGCGGTCCCGACCGCGGCCCCGGCAATGCGCTGGCGCTCGAACAGCGAGCGGATCGCCTTCAGGCGGTCGCGGTGGATCGCCGCCCGCTCGAATTCCTGCGCCGCGGCCGCGCCCTCCATCTTCGCCTGCTCCTCGTCCTCGATCTGGCGGTAGCGGCCGGAGAGGAAGTCGACGATCGCCTCGATGTTGCGGCGGTACTCCTCCTGGCTGATATTGCCGACGCAGGGCGCCCCGCAGCGCTTGATGTAGTAGTCGAGGCAGGGGCTGCCGGAGCGGCGCCCGGGCTCGGCGCCCTCGCAGGTCCGGAACTGGAACAGCTTGCCGAGCAGGTCGAGCGTCTCGCGGACCCGCTTGGCACTGGAGAAGGGACCGAAGTAGGCGCGGCCGGAGCGGTGCTTCTCGCGGGTGAAGTAGACGCGCGGGTAGTCCTCGTCGAGGCTGACCGCGATGTAGGGGTAGGACTTGTCGTCGCGCAGGCGGATGTTGAAGCGCGGCCGGTGGCGCTTGATGAAGCTCTGCTCGGCGAGCAGCGCCTCGGCCTCTGTGGCGGTGGCCAGGAAGTCGATGCGGTCGATCCTCGAGGTGAGGCGCGGCTCGCCGCCTGAGAAGTGCGAGGCGACCCGTTTGCGGATCGAGCGGGCCTTGCCAACGTAGAGCAGCTCGTCCGCGCGATCATAGAAGAGATAGACGCCGGGGGCATCGGGCAACTCGCGGCGGCGCTGGGCGAGCCGCTCGG
>DASVWP010000213.1:0-5386 GCA_036393155.1 Solirubrobacterales bacterium
GGAGGACGGGACGATCGCCTGCGTGCGGACCGAGAACGGCAGCGAACGCCTCTTCGCCCTCTCCCCCGGCTCCTGGGACCCGCGCGACCTCCGCCTCCCCTTCACCGCCTTCGGCTTCCCGGCGATCTCCGGCCGCGGCTCGCGGGTCGTCTTCGCCGCCGCGGCGCCGGACCGCGAGAACGCGGTCGTCGTCCACGACCTCGACAGCGGCGAGACCGAGGTCCTGCGCAGCGCCGCCGAGGAGCCGCTGGACCCCGCCTACGCGTCGACCCCGCGGCCGCTCGAGTTCGCGACCGGCGACGGCGAGGTCGCCCACGGCTTCTACTACCCGCCGGCCAACCCGGACTTCGAGGGGCCGCCGGACGAACGCCCGCCGCTGATCGTCGAGAGTCACGGCGGCCCCACCTCGCACGACCCGCCGGCCCTGAACCGCGAATTCGCCTACTGGACGAGTCGCGGCTTCGGCGTCGTCGACGTCAACTACCGCGGCTCCAGCGGCTACGGCCGCGCCTACCGCGACCGCCTGCGCGGCAACTGGGGCGTGGTCGACACCGAGGACTGCGTCGCCGCCGCGGTCCACCTGGCGCAGACCGGCGAGGCCGACGGCGGCCGCCTGGCGATCCGCGGCGGTTCGGCCGGCGGCTACGCGACCCTCTGCGCGCTGGTCTTCCACGACACCTTCGCGGCCGGCGCCAGCTACTACGGCGTCGCCGACGCCGAGGCGCTGGCCCGCGACACCCACAAGTTCGAGTCGCGCTACCTCGACGGCCTGATCGGGCCCTATCCCGAGCGCGCCGACCTCTACCGCGAGCGCTCGCCGATCAACCACGTCGAGCGGCTGCGCGCGCCGGTGATCCTCTTCCAGGGCCTCGAGGACGAGATCGTCCCGCCCAACCAGGCGGAGACGATGGTCGCGGCGCTGGCGCGCAACGGCGTCCCCCACGCCTACCTCGCCTTCGAGGGCGAGCAGCACGGCTTCCGCAGGGCCGAGACCGAGATCCGCTGCCTGGAAGCCGAGCTCTACTTCTACGGCCGCATCTTCGGCTTCCAGCCCGCCGGCCCGCTGGAGCCGGTCGAGATCGCCGGCCTCGACTGAACCCGCCGCGAGCGGCGCCGTTCAGCTGACCAGGCAGTGCGCGGAGCCGCCCTCGCTCTTCCCCTTGGCGGGGAAGGCGTGGGCGAGTGCCTGGGCGATCAGCTCGGCGCGGGCGGCGTAGCCGGGCGAGGTGAAGTGGATGCCGTCTTCGATGAACCAGGAGTCTTTGACGTCGGCGGCCCAGTTGTAGACGCGCATGTTGGGATAGGCGTCGCAGGCTTTGACGAGTTCTTCGTCCCAGGCCTTCATGTTTTCCTCCGAGTAGGGGTCGCCGGCTTCGACCAGCGAGCGGACGTTCACCCAGAGCACCGGTTCGCCGGCGACGATCGCCATCATCTTGTCGATCCGTTCGCGGTAGCCGACGTTGGAGCCGGCGGCGACGTCGGCCGCCTCGTTGGTCCCCAGCGCCAGCACCCAGCAGCCTTTGAACCCTTCCGCCTTCCAGGCTTCGGCCGCTTCGGCGGCGTTCGGTTCGCCTTCGAAACGCTCTTCGATCGAGCGCGCCCCGGAGACGTCCATGTGCGTTTCCTTCACCCCGACTTCTTCGTAGCGGTGGGGGATCCGCTGGTTTTCCAGCGGCAGGTATTCGGGGGAGTCGAGCCCCTCGGAGGTCGAGTCGCCGATGTGGACGACCGCTTTGCAGGAGGATTTGGTGGAGTTGCCGGCCTGCGCCGGGGTCAGCGGCGGCGGCTTCCTGGTGCCCGCGGCGCGGGCTTCGGCGACCCGCGTCGCTTCGCCTTCCACGGTGGCCGAGTTGACTCCGGCCATCCCCGCCACCGCCAGCACCAGGACGAGGCCGGTGACGACGATCGCCCCCCGCATCGCCGGCGCGAAGGTTTCCCAGCCCCAGCCGACCGCCCGCCGGCGGGCGAAGAAGCGGCCGATCGCCCCGTGGCGGATCGGCTCCTCGATGAATTTCCAGGAGAGCGCGGCGATCGCCAGGATCGCCGCCACCTGCACCACTTTCGTCGCCAGGCTCTCCCCCTGGGCGGATTTCGCCGACAGCGTGAGGACGATGATCGGCGTCTGCCAGAGGTAGATCGCGTAGGAGCGCACGCCGACCCAGCGCAGCGGCCGCACGCCGAGCCAGCGGCCCAGCCGGCAGGCCGGGTGGGCGAGCGGCATCAGCACCATCACCGTGGCCAGCGAGAGGACGATGAAGCCGCCCTGGTAGAGGAAGGAGTCGAACTCGCCGACCTGCCAGATCATGATCGCGATGATCAGGAGCCCGAGCAGCCCGAGCCCGTCGAGGACGTTGCGGGCCTCGGCGCTGATCCGGTGGCTGAGCCGGCGGCTCGGCCAGACCATCGCCAGGGCGGCGCCGAACAGCAGGCCGCCGGCCCGCGTGTCGGTGCCGTAGTAGATCCGCGAGGGGTCGAGGGTCGGGTGGTAGAGGACCGCCATCTCGATCGAGGAGACGACGGCGAGGACGATCGCCGCCAGGGCCAGCCGCGGCCGCAGCCCGGAGGGCAGCGGCCGCTCGTGCACCAGCTTCACTCCGAGCAGGAGCAGGAACGGCCAGAGGATGTAGAACTGCTCCTCGACCGAGAGCGACCAGAGGTGGTTGAGCGGCCCTTCCGGCGCGAAGCGGGCGAAGTAGGAGACGTTGGCGAAGATCTGCTCCCAGTTGTTGACGTAGAAGACGGCCGAGAGCACCGCCTTGCGGAACTGGTCCGGCTGGGCCGGCCCGAACACCGTCACCCAGGCGATGACGATCGCCAGCATCACGAACAGCGCCGGCAGCAGGCGCCGGGCGCGGCCGAGCCAGAAGGCGCCGAGCTTGATCCGCCCTCGCGCCGAGAGCTGCGAGAGCAGGATGTCGGTGATCAGGTAGCCGGAGAGCGTGAAGAAGATGGCGACGCCGAGGAGGCCGCCGGGGGCCCATCCGAAGCCGAGGTGAAAGGCGATGACCGAGAGGACCGCGATGGCGCGCAGGCCGTCGAGGCCGGGCATGTAGCGCTGGTCGCGCTTGACGGGTTCCGGCATTTGTCGCTGGCATGGTAGGGATTCGGGTAGTCGTGGAGACGCCCCCACGACGAAGGAGAACGCATGAGCATTGGGACTCCCACGACCTCCCTCCCGACCCGCCGCCTCGGCGACTCCGAGCTCGAGGTCTCGGTCGTCGGGCTGGGCTGCAACAACTTCGGCCGGCGCCTCGACAAGGACGGCACGACCTCGGTCCTGGAGGCGGCGCTGGGGGCCGGCATCACCTTCTTCGACACCGCCGACATCTACGGCGGGCCCGGCACCAGCGAGGAGTTCATGGGCGAGGTCCTCGAGGGGGCCCGCGAGCGGTTCCTGATCGCGACCAAGTTCGGGATGCAGATGAGCGGCGCCGAGGGCGTGCCGAGCGCCCCGCGCGGCTCCCGCGAGTACATCCGCTGGGCGATCGAGGGCTCGCTGCGGCGGCTGCGGGTGGAGACGATCGACCTCTACCAGTACCACCAGCCCGACGGGGTGACGCCGATCGCCGAGACGCTGGAAGCTCTCGACGAGCTGGTCCGCGAGGGCCTGGTGCGGGCGATCGGCTGCTCGAACTTCAGCGCCGCCGAGCTGGAGGAGGCCGACTGGGCCTCGCGCGAGCGCGGGCTCTCCCGCTTCGTCACCGTGCAGAACGAATACAGCCTCCTGCGGCGCGACATCGAGGCCGAGGTGGTGCCGGCCTGCGAGCGGCTCCGCGTCTCGATCCTCCCCTACTTCCCGCTCGCCAAGGGCCTGCTGACCGGCAAGTACCGCCGCGGCGAGCGGGCACCCGAGGGGACCCGCTTGGCCGCCGCCGAGCAGGTTGCGAGCGAGGCGGAGTTCGACGCGGTCGAGGCGATCGGCGGCTACGCGGAGGCCCGGGGGCTGGAGATGGTCGACGTGGCGATCGGCGGCCTGGCGGCCCAGTCCCAGATCGCCTCGGTGATCGCCGGGGCGACGCGTCCCGAACAGATCCAGGCCAACGTGCGGGCGCTGCGCTGGCAGCCCGCGCCGGAGGACCTGGCCGAGCTCGACCGGATCGCCCCCGGCCCCCGCGGCTGAGCGACCGTTTGGCGAGACCCACCAGGGCCGGGGTGCCGGGACGCTTCGGGCGCCGCCGGCGCTGATAGGTTTCCGCGCCCGTGGAAGCCCGCCTCGCGATCCCCAGGCAGCGCCTCGCCCTCGGCCTCGCCCTGGGCCTGCTCGCGCTGGCGGCGGCGATCCTCGGCGGCGGCGCGGCGAGCGCCCAGGCAGCCGCCTGTCCCAGCTTCCGGGTCCTGCACGACGACCGCATCGGGCCTGCCAGCCTGCCCGCCGGCTCCTACACCGTCACCCCGGAAGCCGGCTCCGGGCTCACCTGCTCCGCGGCCTCCAAGCTCTTCACCCGCTTCCTCGAGGACTGGGACGGCGTGCTCCCAAAGCCCTGGCGCGTGGTCGCCGAAGGCCAGGGACAGGCCTCCTTCCCGCAGGGCAGCCGGCCCGGCTTCTCCGTCGCCCTGACCGGCGGCGGCGAAGGCGAAGGCGGCAACCGCCTGATCGGCAGCCTCTGCCCGAACGCCTTCACGGTCAACGCGGGCGCCAAGGTCGGCCCGCTGTTCTTCCGCAAGGGCCAGTACCTGCTCTACATCCCGACCGGCTCGGGGATCAGCTGCAACCGCGCCGCGGTGCTGTTCACCCGCTTCCTCTCACAGCCGGGGGGCACCCTGCCCTTCCCGTGGCGGCTGCTGAACCAGACCGCCACCTTCTACAAGCCGCAGCACCCGACCCGCTCGTCCTTCCGGGTCGAGCCCTTCGCGGGCACCTAGGCGGCGACCCTAAGCGGCGGCTGCGACCTGCTCGCGCTGCTCGGCGACGGCGACCGGCTCGTGCTTGGCGGCGCTCGGCAGGGCCTCTTCGCCGTACATCGCGCGATGGATCGCGGAAACTGCGTCCTGGCGGGAAACGCCCTTGACGGTGGCGACGGCGTTGCCGTCCTCAATCTCGGTGATGGTCCAGCTGGAATGCATCTCGGCTCCTTGCCTCATTGACTTGTATACAAGGATGTCTGAGATGCGAACAGGCGTTTGTGAGCGCGCTCACACTGTGATCGAACTCACGTTCGGGCCGCGGAACTCCTCCAGGAAGGGCGTCAGGAAGCGGGCGATGATCTTGTCGTCCTGCGTCGTCGCCCAGGGGGCCTCCTCGCTCAACACCGAGGTGTCCCCGTGTCCTCCGCCGAGCTTGCCGTAGACGTATCGAGGCTTGGCGCCGGTCCACAGGACGCCGCGCAGGACCGGCTCGAAGGGCTTGGACTCGGGCTGGGCGCCGACCGCGACGGCGATCGCTTCG
>DASVWP010000214.1:0-3408 GCA_036393155.1 Solirubrobacterales bacterium
CCCGGGCCCCCTGGGCGCGGCACGCGTGGCGTGGCACCGGGAGAAGCTGGCCGAGCTGCGCGGCTACCTGGCCGAAGCGCGCGGGGCGGAGGGCTACCAGCGCTCAGAACGCACCCTGCTGGCCGGCATCGCCTACCACGAGAAGATGCTCGAGATGCTGGAGCTGCTGGCTCAGGCGCGCGCGGCCTGAGGCTCCCAGCGGAACCGCTTGCCGGCGATCCGGATCCCGGCCACCAGCCAGATCGCCAGCACCAGGAGGTCGGAGCCGCGCAGCCCGCTGCCGCTCGTGCCGGGGGCCAGGCTGGTCTGCAGGCCGAGGGCGATGTGGTACAGCGGGAAGATCTTGCCGATCGTTTCCAGGGCGCTGGAGAGGTTTTCGACCGGGATCCAGACGCCGGAGATGAAGGAGAGCATGACGACGCTGAAGGGGGCGATCGTCGAGGCCGCGTCGGCGTTGGGCACGAAGCCGCTGAGGGCGATCCCCAGCGCGCACATCGTCGCCGTGCCGAGCAGCAGGTAGACGACGAAGGCCGGGAAGGTCGAGCCGGGGATCGGCACCCCGTAGGCGATCGCGCCGAGCCCGAGCAGCAGCGCCGCCATCGCCACCGCCTGGGCTACCGAGCGGATGATCTGGGCGGCGATGAAGGTCCAGGGGGGCATCGGGGTGCCGCGGTAGCGCTTCAGCTGCCCGTTCTCGCGCTGGGTGGTGAGGGAGACGGCGAGGGTGGTGAAGGTCGAGAGGGCGACGGCGTAGGCGACGATCCCGGCGGTGAAGTAGGCCTCGGCGCTGACCTTGAGGTTGTCGGGCAGCTTCGCCGTCTGGTTGCCGCCGTGGTTGAAGATCGAGTTGAAGAGGACGAGCAGGATCAGCGGGAAGGCGATCGTGAAGATCAGCGTCCGCGGCGTCCGCAGGGCGACCCTGATCGCCAGCTTCGCCTGCTCGAGGACGATCGCGCGGTCGCTCACGCGCCCTCCCCGCGGGTCAGGTCGAGGAAGATCTCCTCCAGGCTGGGCCGGCGCACCTCGAGCTCCGCCAGCTTCGCGCCGCGCTCCTCGGCCAGCGAGAGCAGGCGGTAGAGGTCGGCCTGCGGGTCCTCGGTCTCGATCTCGACCTGGTTGCCGGCGATCGTCAGCTCGCCGCCGAGGCGCGAGCGGACGTCCTCGGCGCCGAGGCCGTCGCCGAGCTCGAAGCCGATCACCGTCCGCCGGCCGATGCTCTGCCCCAGCTCCTCCGTCCGCCCCTGGGCGACGATCCGCCCTTCGCGCAGGATCGCCACCCGGTCGGCCAGGTGCTGGGCCTCGTCCATGTAGTGGGTGGTGAGGAAGACCGTCTTGCCGAGTTCCTTCAGCCCCTCGATCATGTTCCAGCTCTCGCGCCGGGCGGTCGGGTCGAAGCCGGTGGTCGGCTCGTCGAGGAAGATCAGGTCGGGGTCGCCGACGATCCCGATCGCCACGTCGGCGCGTCGTTTCTGGCCGCCCGAGAGGGTGCCGACCCGCGCGTCGCGCTTCTCGCCCAGGCCGACCAGGTCGATCGTCTCGGCGACCGGCCGGGGCGCCTCGTAGAAGCCGGCGAACAGGGAGACCGCCTCCTGCACCGTCCACAGCGGGTCGAGCTCGCACTCCTGCAGGACCAGGCCGACCCGGTTGCGCCAGGCGCGACTCGGCGACGCCGGGTCGACCCCGAGCACCGAGACCTCGCCGCCGCTGCGCTCGCGGTAGCCCTCGAGGATCTCGATCGTCGTCGTCTTGCCGGCGCCGTTGGGGCCGAGGAAGCCGAAGACCTCGCCGGCAGCGACCTCGAAGTCGATCCCGCGCACCGCCTCGGTCTCGCCGTAGGCTTTGCGCAGCCCTTCGACGCTTATCGCGATCTCTCCCACGATCGCCACGCTAGCCGATTTCGCCAGGCGGCGAACCGCGGCGTCGAGGGTAGTTTGCTAAACTAATTATCAGAGCTAATCAATGACGCCAGAGGCCAAGGACACCCCACTCACCGACTCCGCCGCGAAGCTGCGCCTGGCGATCGTCCGCACCGCGCGTCGGCTGCGCCAGGAGGCGGCCTCCGAGGCCACCGGCCTGACCCCGACCTCGACCGCCGCGCTGTCGACGATCGAGCGGCACGGCCCGCTCACCCCGAGCGAGCTGGCGGAGATCGAGCGGGTGAAGCGGCCGACCGTGACCCGCACCCTCGGCTGCCTGGAACGGGAGGGGCTGATCGAGCGCACGCCCGATCCCGCCGACGGCCGCAGCTCCCTGGTCAGCCTCAACGGCGCCGGCCGCGAGCGGCTGCGACGGCTGCGCAGCCGCAAGAACGCCTACCTGGCGCGGCGCATGCGCGACCTCTCGGCGGGCGAGGTGGAGACGCTGGAGCGCGCCGCGGAGATCCTCGACCGGATGCGGGAGGGGGAGCAGGGTTGAGCACCGCCCTGCGCCGCTCCTTCAACTCCCTCGAGGTTCCGAACTACCGCCGTTACTTCATCGGCCAGCTGATCTCCCTCTCGGGGACCTGGATGCAGACGGTCGCCGCGCTGTGGCTGATCCTCAGCCTGACCGGCAGCGGCGTCGCCGTCGGCCTGACCACCGCCCTGCAGTTCCTGCCGATGCTGCTGATCGGCGCCTGGGGTGGGCTGCTCGCCGACCGGGTGCCGAAGCGCCGGCTCCTGATCACCACCCAGATCCTGATGGCGATCCCCGCCATCGGGCTGTTCGTCGTCACCGCAGCCGGGGTCGTCGCGCCGTGGATGGTCTTCCTCGCGGTGCTGGCGATGGGCACGGTCAACGCCGTCGACAACCCGACCCGACAGAGCTTCGTGATCGAGATGGTCGGCCCCGACCGGGTCGTCAACGCGGTCAGCCTCAACAGCGTGATCGTGCAGTCGGCGCGGATCGTCGGCCCGGCCGTGGCCGGGGTGCTGATCGCGGTCTTCGGCGTCGTCCCCTGCTTCGGGATCAACGCCCTCACCTTCGTGGCGATGATCGTCGCCCTGTGGGGGATGGACCAGCGGCGCCTGCACGCCGGGCCGGTGGCCCCGCGCGAGCCGGGCGCGATCCGGGCCGGCCTGCGCTACGTCTTCCGCACCCCGGAGCTGGCGGTGCCGCTGGCCCTGATGGCGCTGGTCGGCACTCTCGGCTTCAACTTCCAGGTGGTGCTGCCGCTGCTCGCCAGGTTCAGCTTCGGCGGCGGCGCCACCACCTACGCCTTCCTGGTCTCGGCGATGGGCGTCGGCTCGATCGTCGGCGCCCTGATCAACGGCCATCGCGGCCGCACCGGCCCCGGCCTGATCGCCGGCGGCGCGCTCGCCTTCGGCCTGCTCGCCCTGCTCTCGGCGGCGATGCCGAGCCTGGCCTTCGAGATCCCCGCCCTGGCCCTGCTCGGCGCCGCCGCGGTGACCTTCGCGGCGACGATCAACT
>DASVWP010000215.1:0-9314 GCA_036393155.1 Solirubrobacterales bacterium
CTCTTCCGGCTCTGCGGCGGCCGGGTCGAGAACCTCGGCGAGCTGCACCAGCTGGCGGTCAAGGCCGGCCTCAACGGGGTGATGATGGGCAACTTCCTGACCACGCTGGGCGCCGAGCCGGCCGAGGACCGGGCGATGTTCGAGGAGCTCGGGCTCAACGTCGCCCGCCAGCCCGACAACGGGGCCAACCCGCGCCCGGACAACCGCTCCGGCTGGCTGGAGGGCGAGACGCCGGCGACGCCGATGGACGAGCTGGTCGACAGCCAGGACGAGGCCAACTTCTGGGATCCCTCGACCCAGCTGCGGGTCGTCAAGAAGGCGAAGAGGGCGCCCTCCTACCCGAGCGCGGCGTGACCGACGTCGCGGAGCGGCTGGCCGAGCTGCGCGACCGCGGGCTCTACCGGCGCCTGCGGCTGGTGGAGAGCGCGCAGGGGCCGCGGGTGACCCTCGACGGCCGCGAGGTCCTGCTGCTCTGCTCCAACAACTACCTCGGCCTCGCCGACGACTCCCGGGTGCGCGAGGCGGCCGCCGAGGCGGCGATGCGCTGGGGCGCCGGCGCCGGCGCCTCGCGCCTGATCTCGGGCACCATGGAACCCCACCGGCGGCTGGAGTCGCGGCTCGCCGCCTTCAAGGGGTATGAGGCCGCCCTCCTCTTCGGCTCCGGCTACCTGGCGAACACGGGCACGATCGCCTCCCTCGCCGGTCGCGGCGAGGTCGTCTTCTCCGACGAGCTCAACCACGCCAGCATCGTCGACGGCTGCCGCCTCTCGCGGGCCGAGACCTTCGTCTACCGCCACGCCGACCTCGACCACCTCGCCTGGGGGCTGCGCCAGGCCGCCGGCCGCGGCTCGCTGATCGTCACCGACGGCGTCTTCTCGATGGATGGCGACGTGGCGCCGCTGGCCGAGCTCCTGGAGCTGGCCCGCCGCAACCGCTGCCGCCTGCTGGTCGACGAGGCGCACGCCACCGGGGCGGTCGGGCCCGGAGGCCGCGGCTCGGTCGCCGCTGCCGGCCTCAGCGGCGAGGTCGACGTCGTCGTCGGCACGCTCGGCAAGGCGCTCGGCGCCTACGGCGCCTACGTCTGCGCCGACGCCGAGACCGTCGACCTCCTGGTCAACACGGCGCGGCCGTTTATCTTCTCGACCGCCCCGCCGCCGCCCGCGGTCGGCGCCGCGGCCGCCGCCCTCGAGGTGCTGGAAGGCGACCCCTCGCTGATCGAGCGCCTGCAGGGCAGCGCCGCCGTCCTGCGCGAGGCGCTGGCCGCCGAGGGGCTCGCGAGCGGGCGCTCCGCCACCCAGATCGTCCCGGTGCAGATCGGCGAGGCGGAGCCGACGATGGCGCTCTGCGAGCGGGCGCTGGAGCGCGCCGTCTTCGCCCAGGGCATCCGGCCGCCGACCGTCCCCGAGGGATCGTGCCGCCTGCGGCTCACGGTGATGGCGACGCACGACCCGGCCGAGCTGCGCCGCGCCGCCCGCGAGATCGGCGCCGCCGCCCGCGAGATCGGCCTGCTCGAGGCCCGGCCGCTCGCCGCCTGAACCGTGAGCGCTCGGCCTGGAGAGTCCGGCTCGGGGATCTTCGTCACCGGCACGGGCACCGAGGTCGGCAAGACCGTGGTCGCCGCGGCGATCGCCCGCACCCTGGCCGCCGCCGGCCGCCGGGTCGCCGTCTTCAAGCCCGCGGTGACCGGGATCGAAGAGGAGGGCGAGACCGACCACGAGCTGCTGCGACGGGCCAGCGGCTCGCGGCAGAGCGACGCCGAGATCGCCCCCTACCGCTACGACCCCCCCGCCTCCCCGCACCTCGCCGCGGCGCTGGCCGGCGAGCGGATCGACCCGGCGCGGCTGCGCGAGGCGGCGCGGGCGGCCGCCGCCGGCGCCGAGGTCCTGGTCTGCGAGGGGGTCGGCGGGCTGCTCGTCCCGCTCGCCCCCGACTACCTGGTCCGCGACCTCGCGGCCGACCTCGGCTATCCCCTGGCGATCGCCGCCTCGCCCGGCCTGGGGACGATCAACCACACCCTTCTCACCATCGAGGCGGCCCGCGCCGCCGGGCTCGAGGTGGCCGCCGTGGTCCTCACGCCCTGGCCCGAGGCTCCGAGCGAGATCGAGCGCAACAACCGCGAGACGATCGCCGCGCTCGGGGCCGTCGAGGTGAAGACGCTCCCCGAACTCGACCTCGCCGACCCCGCCACCTGGCCCCCTCTCCAGGTCCCGCGACTCAGCCATTCGGGGGTCCATAGCCCCCCAAAAAGCTGAGTCGGCGCGCGGCTACCCGCCCGCGACGATCACGTCGAGGGTCGACTCGCCGAGCTCGACCGCGAAGCCGGCGGCCTCGGCGATCGCTGCCGCTCCCTCCGGGTCCGCGGGCGCCTGCTGCGCCGTCAGCAGCGCCCGGGCGACGTCGCCGCGCACCGCCTTCGCCATGTGGGAGATCGGCTTGCGCACCCCGCCGCGCTCGCTGAACGCCCGCACCCCCAGCAGCGTCGCCCGCCGCGGCTTCCAGGCCGCCGCGTAGGCGCCGGAGCGCATGTCGACGATCAGCTCGCCCGGCTCGTCGGGCAGCGCCGCCGCCAGCGCCGGTCGCCAGAAGGCGGCCAGGCCGCCAATCCCGGGCAGCTTCGCCTTCGCCGCCAGGCGGTAGTAGGGGATCCGGTCCGCCGGGCGCACGACCCCCCACAGGGCGCTGGCGATCAGCACCCGGCGGCGCGCCGCGGCGGGCAGCGCCGGCAGCTCCAGATGGTCGTAGAGGACCCCGGTGTAGAGCTCGCCGGCGGGCGCCGCCGGGGCGCCGGCGAGGGCGGCGTCGACCGCGACCTCGCCGGCCTGCGACTCAGAGATCCCGAGCGCGGCGAGCGCCCGCGGGACCGGCAGCTCGGCGAGCCCGGCGAGCGCTGCGAGCAATTTCCGCCTCGGCTCCGTTAGCTCGGCGACGAAGGCGAGCTCCGCGAGCTCCACCGGCCGGCCCCGCGAGGGGGCGCTCTTTCCTTCCGAGGGCGGCAGCAGGACAAGCATCGGCGCGGGACATCAAACCACCGCCTCCTGCGCCGCTGCTTCCGCCTCCTCGGCGGCGAGCGCGGAGCCGCCCGGGTTGACGTTCGCCTCGGCCGCCTCGACCGTGCTCGGCGCGGCGCGTTTCTTCGCCCGGATCGCGGTCGCCCCGACCGCCGCCCCAAACAGGGCGACGAAGGCCGAGACGGTCATCGCGTGCCCGAGCGCGTAGACGAAGGCCTGTTCTCCGGCGCCCGTCACCTCCTGCGCCTGGGCCGCGCTGAGGCCGGGGACGTGGCCGCTGGACCCGCCCCCCAGCTGTTCGGCGACGGCGCCGCGCTGGGCCGAGGTAACGCCCGAGCCGGCCAGCAGGCTGTCCAGCCTGGAGCTGACCAGGCCCTGGAAGATCGCCCCGGTCACCGCGACCCCGAGGCTGCCGCCGACCATCCGGAACATCGAGAGCACGCCGGAGGCGAGGCCGGCTTTGTCGACCGGCACCGCGTTCATCGCCGCGCTGGTCATCGGCGACATCGTCATCGCGATGCCGATCCCGAGGACCATGAAGCCCGGCAGCAGATCCAGGTAGCTGGAGTGGACGGCGATGCCGCTGAAGATGAACAGCGAGGCCGCGACCAGGGTCAGCCCCCCGGCGATCAGCCAGCGCGGCCCGTAGCGGTCGGCCAGCCGGCCGGCGACCGGCGCCACGCCGACGATCATCAGGGTCGAGGGCAGGAACCGCACCCCCGCTTCCAGCGGCGTGTAGCGGAGGATGTCCTGCATGTAGAGGGCGAGGAAGAAGAAGACGCCCATCATCGCGAAGGTGATGATCAGGGCGACGACCACGGCGCCGAGGAAGTTGCGGTCGCGCAGCAGGTCGAACCGCACCATCGGCGCCCTGACCCGGTTCTCGACCATCACGAAGGCGGGCAGCGCCACCGCCGCGGCGACCAGCAAGCCGATGATCTCGGTCGATCCCCAGCCCCAGTTGTTGCCCTCGACCAGGGCCAGGACCAGGGCGGTCAGGCCGAGCGTGAGGACGGCAACGCCGGGGTAGTCGACCTCGCTGCCGACGGTGCGGTCACGCGACTCGCGGACCGCGAACAGGGTCGCGGCGACGGCGCCGATCGCCACCGGGATGTTGAGGTAGAAGATCGCCCGCCAGCTGACGTTTTCGGTCAGGAAGCCGCCCAGCACCGGCCCGATCGCCAGCGCCAGCGCCGAGACGCCGGCCCAGGTCCCCATCGCCTTGCCGCGCTCGTGAGCCGGGAAGGCGTCGGTGATGATCGAGAGCGTGCCCGGCATCATCAGCGCCGCGCCGACCCCCTGGACGACCCGGCTGACCACCAGCGAGGTCTCATCGGGTGCCAGCCCCGCGGTCGCCGAGGAGAGGGCGAAGATGACGACGCCGGAGAGGAACATCCGCCGCCGGCCGAAGATGTCGCCGAGCCGCCCGCCGGTCGCCAGGAGCACCGCGAAGGACAGCGTGTAGCCGTTGATCGTCCACTCGAGGCCGGAGATCGAGGCGCCGAGGTCGTTCTGGATCGACGGCAGCGCGACGTTCACGACGGTGTTGTCGAGCATGATCATGAACAGCGCGAAGCACATGGCTCCGAGCGTCCACCACTTGCGGTTGTCCTCGGTGATCAGATGGCGGTATCGGGTCAAGCGTCATCACTTCCCTTCAGGTGCTCATAGGTCTTGGCGATGTCCTCGCGGTCCATCAGCGCGTCGACGGCGGCGTCGAGCTTGCGGCGCTGAGCCGCGGACAGGGTGGCGGCGAAGGCTCCGACCCCGGCCTGGCGGACGGTCACCAGCTCGGCGACCAGGTCCTTGCCCTTGGGGGTGATCTTCACCAGGCGCACGCGACGGTCCTCGGGGTCCTCGACCCGGGTCACCAGCTCGGTCTTGACCAGGCAGTCGACGGCGCGGCTCATCGAGGGGACCGAGACGCCGAACAGCTCGGCCAGGTCGCTGACCTGCCATGTCTCCGCCGAGCCGCCGAGCCCGCCGATCTCCAGCAGGACCTTGACCTGGGACATGTTGAGGCCGCTGGCCTCGATCACCCGCAGCTGACTGCCGCGGTCGTAGAGGAAGACGTGGTGGATCAGGGCGCTGATGCGGGCGGCCGTCTCGCGCGCCGCCTCGTCGATCTGCGGCCTATTTTCGGCGATGACCTTCGCGTGGCTTGCTTGCATGGTCCTAATTGTTGCACTATCGCAACCATTTCTCAACCGCAATGGTTGCGCGATTGCGCGGTATCCCTTAGGGCATTCCACAACCCCCGTCCGGCGGCGGCGGCTTCCGGCCGCGAGGCGGGCTAAGGTCAGGCCCGATGGCGGTGGACCCCGCGCAGCTCGACCAGGAACACGTCTGGCACCCCTTCACCCAGCACTCGATCTGGGACAGCGAGGAGCCGCTGGTGATCGAGTCCGGCCAGGGCTCCTACCTCTACGACGTCGACGGCAACCGCTACCTCGACGGCACCGCGGCCCTGTGGTGCAACGTCCACGGCCATCGCCACCCGGCGATCGACCGGGCGATCCGCGAGCAGCTCGACCGCGTCGCCCACTCGACGATGCTCGGCCTCACCCATCCCGGCGCGGCTGAGCTGGCCGCCCGCCTGGTCGCGATCGCCCCCGAGAGCCTGAACCGCGTCTTCTACTCGGACGCCGGCTCCACGGCGGCCGAGATCGCGGTCAAGATCGCCTTCCAGTACCAGCGGCAGCGCGGCGGCGAGCACGTCCGCCGCACCGGCTTCGTCCACCTCCGCGAGGCCTACCACGGCGACACCATCGGCTCGGTCTCGGTCGGCGGTATCGACCTCTTCCACGCCACCTACCGGCCGCTGCTCTTCCCGACCCACGCCGCCGAGCCGGGCGACGCCGAGGACCTGGCGCGGATCCTCGCCGCCCACGGCGAGGAGATCGCGGCGGTGATCGTCGAGCCGCTGGTCCAGGGGGCCGCCGGCATCCTCCTCCAGCCCCCCGGCTACCTGCGCGAGGTGCGCCGGCTCTGCGACGAGCACGGGGTGCTGCTGATCTGCGACGAGGTGGCGACCGGCTTCGGCAAAACCGGGACGATGTTCGCCTGCGAACAGGAGGACGTGGCGCCCGACCTGATGTGCCTGGCGAAGGGGATCACCGGCGGCTACCTGCCGCTGGCGGCGACCCTGACCAGCGAGGAGATCTACCGGGGCTTCCTCGGCGCCCCGGAGGAGTTCAAGACCTTCTTCCACGGCCACACCTACACCGGCAACCCGCTGGCCTGCGCCGCCGCCCTCGCCAATCTCGAGATCTTCGAGTCCGAGCGGGTGATCGAGCGACTGGCGCCGAAGATCGAGTTGCTCGGCGAGTTGCTGGCCGAGATCGAGGCGATGCCCGAGGTCGCCGAGGTGCGCTGGAAGGGCTTCATGGTCGGCATCGACCTCGGCGACCACGACCCGGCCCTGGCGATGGGCCACCGGGTGACCCGCGAGGCGCGCCAGCGCGGCGCCTTCATCCGCCCCCTCGGCAACACGATCGTCGTCATGCCGCCGCTCTCGATTTCCGAGGACGAGCTGCGCCAGCTGCTGCGGATCGCCGCCGACTCGATCGAGGCCGCCGTGGCCACCGCCCCGCCTGCCGGCTCGCGACTCCCCCACGCCGCCTGAACCCACCGAGAACGCACTTCCTCCCGCTATGCGGGAGGAAGTGCGTTCTCACGCCAAACCGGCAGGAGCTGCGTTTTCACCGCACCCTGTGATGGATCATGGGTTGGGTCGTAGTAGGGGTATGGAACAGGCACTGGTCGCAGAGAGGGAGGCGGCGCCGCGCGACGCGGACCTGCTCTTCGAGCGCCTATACCGCTCGAGCCGCGACGATGTCTACGCCTACGTCGCCGGCCTGCTGCGCGACCCCGCGGCGGCCGAGGAAGTGACCGCGACCGCCTTCGAGCGCGCCTACCGCAAGCGCTCCCGCTTCGACCCGCGCCGCGGAGAGCCACGAGCCTGGCTGTTCGGGATCGCCCGCAATGCCGCCCTCGACGAGCTGCGCCGCCGCGGCCGCCAGGCCGAGCTCAGCGCCGAGCCCGCCGACGTGGCAGCCCCGCAGGAAGAGAGCGGCGAGCGCCGCCTGATCCTCACCGCCGCCCTCGCCACGCTCGCCCCGCGCGAGCGCGAGCTGATCGCGCTCAAGTACTTCGCCGGTCTCGGCAACGCCGAGATCGCCGAGGTGATCGGCGTCAGCGAGTCCAACGCCGGCACCCGCCTGCACCGTGCCGTGACCAAGTTGAGGGAGGCCTGCGATGGAGCCGTTTAGGGACGACAACGAGCTGATCGCCGAGCTGCTGGCGCTGCGCCCCAGTCCGAGCCCGACCTTTGCCGCCACCCTCGACGAGCGCGCCGCCGCGGGCTTCCCGCGGCGCTCGCCATTCCCACCGCAGCGGTTCGCCCCTCTAGTCGCGAAGCTCCGCGCGCTTCCGCCGCGCCGGATCGCCTTCTCCGCCGCCGCCGCGGCGCTGGTCTCGGTGGCGTTCGTCACCGCCGTGGTCATCGCAGGCGGCTCGGGGACGGAAACGGGTCCGGGACCCCGTGGGAACACGCGGGGCAGCGGCGTGCTCGGGGACTTCCAGCCGATCGAAGGCGCCAAGCCACCGGCGGCAAAGTCCGAAGCCGATGCCGGCACCGCCAGTGCGGAATCGGGCCGTGAGACTCTTTTCGAAGGCGAAGCCCCTGCGATCCCGGACGAACTCCCCACGAAGCCGTCCGCCGCCAATGCCTCGCACCGCGACGTCGAACGCTCGGCCTCGATCGTCCTCGGCGCCGAACCGGGCGACGTCTCGGCCGACGCCGCCCGCGTCTCCGAAGCGGTTCACGCCAACGGCGGCATCGTCCTGCGCTCCTCGATCAGCGACGGCAGCGCCGGCCATCCCGGCGCCAGCTTCCAGCTGTTGATCCCCAGCACCCGGCTCGACGACGCGATGGCCTCCTTCGCTCAGATCGACGAAGTGCGACTGCGCAACGAGGGCAGTCTCGACATCACCGCCCCCACGGTCAGCCTCGGCGAACGGCTGAAGGAATCCGAAGCGCGGATCGAAGCGCTGCTGGGCCAGCTCGCGGCGGCTGAAACCGAAGCCGAGCGCGAAGTGGTGGAAGCCGAGCTGCGCGGCGAGCGCCGCCACCACGCCGCCCTGCGCTCCCGCCTCACCACCCTGCAGCGGCGCGCTCACTTCTCCCACGTCTCGCTGCGGATCGAGAGCCGGGCCGGGTCGACCACCCCGGGCGGCTGGGGACTCGACAACGCCCTGCACGACGCGGGCCACGTCCTCAGCGTCGCCGCCGGCGTCGTCCTGATCGGCCTCGCGGTTCTGGCCCCGCTGGCGCTGCTGGCCCTCATCGCCTGGCTGGCCCGGCGGATCTGGCTTCGCCAGGCCCGCGATCGGGCGCTCGGGTAGTCCTCCAACCCTCGTAATCCCCACCGACCGGCCGCGGGTTAGGGTTGGCCCGGTGAAGGAAGAGCGAATCCGCGGCGAGGCCGAGCTGCCCAACTTCGGGCCGCCCTCGACGCCGCGGCCCGCCGCCTCGATCGTCCTCCTGCGGCGCGGCGGCAAGCACTCCCAGCGCTCGCTCGAGGTGCTGATGCTGCGGCGCAGCGGCAACGCCAAGTTCATGCCCAACGTCTGGGTCTTCCCGGGCGGTGCGGTCGACCCGGCCGACGGCGAGGGCGAGGTCGGCCACCGCGCCTGCGCGATGCGCGAGCTCGGCGAGGAGGCCGGGATCGAGCTCCCCGCCGGGGAGGAGCTGGTCCCCTTCTGCCGCTGGATCACCCCGGAGGTGATCTCGACCCGCTTCGACGCCTGGTTCTTCCTCGCCCTGGCTCCGCCGCACACCCCGCCCGCGCCCGACGGCGTCGAGACCACCGAGGCGGCCTGGTTCCAGCCTCAGGCGGCCCTGGAGGCGCAGCGCGCCGGCGAGATGATCCTCGCCTTCCCGACCCAGAAGCAGCTCGAATCGCTGCTTCCCTACCGCACCTCCGACGAGGCGATGGCGGCCCACCGCGGCGGCGCCGTCGAGCCGATCCTGCCGAAGGTGATCGGCGAGGGCGCCGAGCACCGCGTCGTCCTGCCCGACGACCCCGACTACCCGGCCTGATCGGGGAACGGCTCCAGGCCCGCGTGCCAGGGGCCCGGCGGGTAGGTGTGGATGCCGCTCTCCTCCATCTCGGCCTGCAGCCGCCTGAACAGCTCGCCGGCGTTCTTCAGCGCCGCCTTCAGCTCCTGCTCGGAGCGCTCGCGCAACCGCCAGAGGAACCACAGCTGGCGGTCGTTGATCCCGAAGTCAATCTCGCCGGTCAT
>DASVWP010000216.1:0-4209 GCA_036393155.1 Solirubrobacterales bacterium
CATCGTCGATCGGCGTGGTGCGGCTGGCGCCCGGAGGTGGTCGCTCCTCTGTCGCAAAACGTTCGGAGGGTCACCCGGCCCCCTCCGGACGGCCTAGGCGGACTCGCTGCTCGCCCGCATGAGCAGCACGGGGAGCTTGGCTGCTCGGAGGACCTTCTCCGAGACGGAGCCGATCAGGGCGCGGTGGACGCGGCTGTGGCCGTGGGAACCCATGACGATCAGGTCGTAGTTGCCCTCGCGGGCGAGGCGGAGGATCGTCTCGGCCGGGTCGCCGCGTTCCAGGCGGGTGGTGACGCCGACCTCGCGGGGCAGCTTGTCGGTGGCCTCGCGGAGGATCTTCTGGTGGGAGTCGGTGAGGTCGGGCGGCGCCGCGGCGCCGACCCCGATCGCCTGCCCCTGCAGCGGCGCCACCGTGACGAGGGTGAGGCGGGCGTGCTGGTCGATCGCCAGGGCGACGGTGTGGTGCAGCGCGGCCTCGGCATCCGGGGAGCCGTCGAGCGCGACGAGGATGTTGTGGTAGCAGGACATCAGTCGGTGGCGCCGGCCGGGGCGGGGACGGCGAGGCCGATCGCCGCCGCGTCGCCGCCGCGCGGCACGGCGAGGCTGGCCAGCGCGGCGAGCAGGCAGGCGCCGGCGGCGAACAGGAAGGCGAGGGTGTAGCCGCTCTCGGTCGGCAGGTTGGCGGCGACCACGGTGCCGGCGATCAGGCTGGCCCCGACCTGGCCGCCGACCGAGCCCCCGAGCGTTCGCATCACCGTGTTCATCCCGGTCGCCACGCCGGTCTGGGAGGGCGGCACCGCTTGCACGATCAGGTTGGCGAGCGAGGAGAAGGCGAGGGCGATCCCGGTGCCCATCAGCGCCGTCGCCACGTACATGTCCGCCTGGGCGGAGTGGGCCACCGCCATCAGCGTGAAGGAGAGGGTGGTGACCGCGCAGCCGGCCACCAGGATCACCCGGGCTCCGATCCGAGTCGTCAGCCAGCCGGCGACGGGGCTGACCAGCAGCATCGCCAGCGTCGCCGGCAGCAGGAACAGGCCCGCTTCGGTCACGGTGGCTCCGTAGCCGTAGCCGCTGGAGGCCGGCGTCTCGGTGAACTCCGGCACCAGGATGAACGAGCTGTACATGCCGGCGCCGACCAGGAAGGCGGCGGCGTTGACGGTCCAGACGCTGCGGATTCGCATCATCGCCATGTCGACCAGCGGTTCGCGGCGCCCGCTCTCGACCCGCACCCAACCCGCGAGCATGACCAGCGAGGCGACGATCAGCCCCCACACGCGAAGGTCGCCCCAGCCCCATTCCGCGGTCTGGCTGATCCCGAGCAGCAGCAGCACCAGCCAGGCGGAGAGCAGCGCCGCGCCCGCCCAGTCGACCTCGCCGGGCGACTTGACCGGCGACTCGGGCACGAAGAAGATCGCCGCCAGGGTCGCCCCGACGACCGCCACGAGCGGGAACCAGAACAGCCAGTGGTAGCCGAAGCCGCTGATGATCGGGCCGGCGAGAACGATGCCCAGGCCGCCGCCGATCCCGAGGATGGCGGAGATCAGGGCGATCCCCTGGGCCGCCTTCTCGGCCGGGAACTCGTCGCGGATGATCCCGAAGGCGAGCGGGAAGATCGCCCCGCCCGAGCCCTGGATGACGCGGGCGAAGATCAGCATCCCGATCGAGCTGGCGAGTGCCGCCATCAGCACGCCGACCGCCAGCACCGCCAGCGAGACGACCAGCGTGCGCTCCTTGCCGAACATGTCGCCGAGCCGGCCGACGATCGGGGTGAGGACCGAGGCGCTGAGCAGGTAGCCGGTGAAGACCCAGGCGGCGGCGGTGGAGGAGGCGTGGAGGTCTTCCTGGATCACCGGCAGGGCGGGGGCGACCGTCGACTGCAGCATCGCGTAGGCGGCTCCGGCCAGCGCCAGGACCGCGAAGGTGACCCCGTAGTGCTGGCGCTCAGGATGAGCGGTGCTAATGTCATCAAGCGATGTCATCAGGCGTTGACAGTACCACCGCGCGCCGCCCGCACGACTCCGAGGCCAGCCGCCAGGCGCTCTTGGAGGCGGCCCGGGCGGTCTTCGACGAGAAGGGGTACGAGCGCGCGACGACTCGGGAGATCGGCGAGCGGGCCGGCGTGGACCCGGCCCTGATCGCCCGCTACTTCGACTCCAAAGAGGGCCTCTTCCTGGCCGCGATCGCCGCCTCGGATCCCGGGGACGAGGAGATCGACTTCGACCCGCAGGCGCTCCTCGCGCTTCTGCTGGAGCGCTGGGAGGACCAAGGCCACAGCCCGATCAGCCGCGCCCTTGCCAGCCCCTCGCTGAGCGGCGACGTCCGCCGCCAGGTCAGCTCGGTGGTGCGGGAGCGGATGCTGCGCCGCCAGGTCAAGCTGCTGCGCGAGCGCGGGGTGCCCGAGCCGGAGCTGCGCGCCGAGCTGCTGGTCGCCCTGGCCGTCGGCGTCGCGATGACCAGGGCCAACGGCGCCCTGGAGACGCTGGCCGGCGCCTCGCGCGAGGAGGTCCTGGGGGCGCTGCGACCCTTGGCCGACTCCCTGGGCAGCGCCGCTTCCGACAGCTAAGTTTCCAGCAGGTGGCAACCAAGCACAGCGCTGGAATCCTGCTCTTCCGCCGCCTCGACGGCGGCGCACCGGAGGTCCTGCTGGTCCATCCCGGCGGCCCGTACTGGAGCAAGCGCGACCACGGCGCCTGGTCGATCCCGAAGGGCGAAATCGAGGCCGGCGAGGAGCCGCGGGCCTGCGCGCTGCGCGAGCTGGCCGAGGAGCTCGGGCCGGCGCCGGAGCTCGTCCCCGGCGATCTGCTCGAGCTCGGCTCGGTGCGCCAGCGGGCGGGGAAGGTGGTCGAGGCGTGGGCGGCCGAGGCCGACTTCGACCCCGCCGCCCTGCGCAGCATCGGCTTCGAGATGGAGTGGCCGCCGCGCAGCGGCCGCCAGCAGGAGTTCCCGGAGGTCGACCGGGCCGACTGGTTCCAGGAGGCCGAGGCGCGGCGCCGCATCCTGCCCGCCCAGACACCGTTCCTGGACCGGCTCTTCGAGCGCCTGCGGGCCGGCTCCGCCTAACCGAAGACGGGCTGGCGGATCGCCGGTACGGACGTATACTCGCCCTGGGATGGAGGAGAACGGCTCGACTCCGCAGTCGCAGGCCACCGGAGATCCCAGTCGCAACGGGGTGCATCCGGCGAGCAACGGGGCGGACCCCGCCCGCAACGGCCAGCTGCCGCTGTCGGCCCGGCTGCTCGGCGTCGGCGTCCGCGGCGTCCGCGGCGTCGGCCGCGCCACCGGCATCGACCGGGCGGTGGAAATCGCCGCCGAGGAGGCGATCGTCGCCGCCGTGCAGAGCGAGGCGGTCGAGCGGGCGATGGCCCGGGTCCTCGAAGGCCCGGTGGTCGAGGAGGCCGTCAAGGGCGCCCTGCACAGCGACGCCGTCAAACAGGCGGTGCTGGAGGCGATGGACAGCGAGCTGGTCGACGAGGCCTGGCGGCGGATGCTGGCCAGCGAGGAGGCCCAGCAGCTGGTCGAGCGGATCGCCGGCGCGCCCGAGGTGCGGGCGGCGATCAGCGCCCAGGGGGTCGGCCTGCTCGAGGACATCGGGCGCACGATCGGCCGCCTCGCCCGCGGCCTCGACGACACCTTCGAGCGCATCGTGCGGCGGGTCTTCTTCCGCCCGCGGCGGGCCGAGCCGACCAACCACGCCGGCGCGATCAGCCGCGGCCTGGCGATGGTCATCGACGGCGCCTTCGTCAACCTGGGCTTCACCGCCTTCGTCGCCCTGGTCACCCTGCTCCTCAACGCCTTCGGCGGCAGCGCCCAGGGCGGTTCGCCGTTCGCGATCGCCCTCGGCTCGACCTCCTGGCTCTTCCTCACCGGCGTCTACCTGCTGAGCTTCTGGTGCCTGGCCGGGCAGACGCCGGGCATGCGCTTCCTCGGGATCCGCCTCAGCGAGCGCCGGGTCCGCCTGCGCCGCGCCTTCCGCCGCCTGGTCGGGCTCGGCCTCGCGGTGCTGACCATGGGGATCGGCTTCCTCGGGATCGTCTTCCGCGCCAACCGCCGCGCCTGGGACGACCGGCTCTCCGACCTCGACGTCGTCTACGACGAGCGCCGGCCCGCGCCGGCGCCGTGGTCGACGCCGGCGGAGCCAGCTCCGGCGCCTACGGCCTGACTTCCGGGCCCTCGACCAGCTTGTAGATGATGATGATCGAGAGTGCGAAG
>DASVWP010000217.1:0-32226 GCA_036393155.1 Solirubrobacterales bacterium
ATCGCGGCGAAGGTCTCGGTGGTCGAGTCCGGCGCCACGTCGGTGACGTCGAGGAAGCCCTCGTACTGGCCGCGCACGTAGCGCTTCGGATCGGCCGCCCGCATGGCTTTGAAGAATTCGAGCTTCTTGTCGCGGATCGAGTCGGGGTGGTTGCCGGTCGGCGGCCCCATCCCGACCAGGGCCAGCACCTGCATCGCGTGGTTCTGGATCACGTCGCGCATCGCCCCGACCGCGTCGTAGAAGCGACCGCGGTCGTCGACGCCGAAGTCCTCGGCGATCGTCATCTGCACGTGGGAGACGTGCGAGCGGTTCCAGATCGGCTCCAGGGTCGAGTTGGCGAAGCGCAGATAGCTGATGTCCATCACCGGCTCCTTGCCCAGGTAATGGTCGATGCGGAGGATCTGGCTCTCGTCGAGCACCGCGCAGAGCTCGGCGTTGAGCTCGCGGGCCGAGGCGAGGTCGTGGCCGAACGGCTTCTCGATCACCACGTGGGCGTTCTCGGTCAGGCCGGCGGCGCCCAGGCCCTTGACGACGGTGGCGAACAGCGAGGGCGGGATCTCCAGGTAGAAGACCGGCGACCTGCAGTCGCCGAGCGCCTTGCCGACCTTCTCGAAGGTCGCCGCATCGCCGTAGTCCCCCTGGACGTAGCGCAGGCGGGCGGCGAGGGCGGAGAAGACCGCCTCGTCGGGTTCCTCGACCGAGCCCTCGATCGCCTCCTTCGCGTGCTGGCGCAGCCGCTCGTCGTCCCAGTCGTCGAGCGCCACGCCGACGATCGGGATGTCGAGCTTGCCGGCCGCCTCCATCCGGTAGAGCGCCCGGAAGGTCATTTTCTTCGCCAGGTCGCCGCTGATGCCGAAGATCGCCAGCACGTCGGCGGCGGCGTCGGCGTGTTCGGAGGGGCGCTTGGCCATCGTGCGGGAGGCTATCGTCCACCTCACCCCTACAGGCGGCTACCAGCGGAGGTTTTTGGATGGAACTCGGAATCGTCGGGCTCGGACGGATGGGGGCCAACATGGCCCGGCGGCTGATGCGGGACGGGCACACGATCGTCGCCTACGACGTCAACCCCGACGCGGTCTCCCGGCTGGAGGGCGAGGGCGCGACCGGCGCCTCCTCGCTGGAGGACCTGGCCTCGAAGCTGAGCGCGCCGCGCTCGGTCTGGGTGATGGTCCCGGCCGGCGAGATCACCGAGAAGACGGTCGAAGGGGTCGCCGCGGTGCTGGAGTCCGGCGACGCGATCGTCGACGGCGGCAACTCCTACTACCGGGACGACATCCGCCGCGCCGCCAAGGTCGGAGAGCGGGGGATCGACTACGTCGACTGCGGGACCAGCGGCGGCGTCTTCGGCCTCGAGCGCGGCTACTGCCTGATGATCGGCGGGCCCGACCGGGCGGTCGATCGCCTCGACCCGATCTTCGCCTCGCTGGCGCCGGGGGTCGAGTCGGCCGAGCGCACCCCGGGCCGCAGCGGCGATCCCTCCCCTTCGGAGAACGGCTACCTGCACTGCGGCCCCAACGGGGCCGGGCACTTCGTGAAGATGGTCCACAACGGGATCGAGTACGGGATCATGGCCGCCTACGCCGAGGGGCTGAACATCCTCGACAACGCCAACGCCGGCAAGGTCACGCGGGAGGCCGACGCCGAGACGGCGCCGCTGGAGGAACCCGAGTACTACCAGTACGACCTCGACCTGCCGGAGGTGGCGGAGGTCTGGCGGCGCGGCAGCGTGATCGGCTCCTGGCTGCTCGACCTGACCGCCGCGGCGATGCAGGAATCGCCCGACCTCTCCGACTTCGCCGGGCGCGTCTCGGACTCCGGCGAGGGACGCTGGACCTCGATCGCGGCGATCGACGAGGGGGTGCCGGCGCCGGTCCTCACCGCCGCCCTGTACGAGCGCTTCTACTCGCGCGGTCTGGCCGACTTCGGCGACAAGGTTCTTTCGGCGATGCGCAAGCAGTTCGGCGGCCACGACGAGAAGCCGAGCTGAGAAAGGGGCAGGGAATGGCTGCGAAGCTGGAGGTACTCGCAGACGAAAAGGCGGCGGCGCGGCGGGCGGCGGAGCTGATCGCCGAGGCGGGCGCGGAGGCGGTGGCCGACCACGGCTCCTTCTCCTTCGCGATGAGCGGCGGGCGCTCGCCCTGGGCGATGCTGGCGATCCTCGGCGAGCTGGAGCAGATGCCCTGGCAGCAGACCGAGCTCTTCCAGGTCGACGAGCGGGTCGCCGCTCCGGGCAGCGAGGACCGCAACCTCACCCACATGGTCCTCGGGCTCTCGATGGACCACCAGTCGACGCTGCGGCCGATGCCGGTCACCCAGCGCGACCTCGACGCTGCCGCCCGCGAGTACGAAGCGACGCTGCCCGAGCGCTTCGACATGGTCCACCTCGGCCTCGGGCCCGACGGCCACACCGCCTCCCTGGTCCCCGAGGATCCGGTGCTGGACGTGCGCGACCGCCGCGTCGCGATGACCGAGACCGCTTACCAGGGCCACCGCCGGATGACGATCACCTACCCGACCCTGGAAGCGGCCCGGCGCGTCCTCTGGCTGGTGATCGGCGCCGACAAGCGCGAGCCCCTCGCGAAGCTGCTGGCCGAGGACGAGTCGGTGCCAGCCGGTCGGGTCCGCAACGAGGACATGGTCGTGGTGGCGGACGAGACGGCGGCGGGCTGAGCCGCGTTAGCGCATCCGATAACGCGGCGTTAGCGCTTTCGCTAACATAGGAGCATGTCTGCGAGGAGTTCCGCGGCTCTGATCGCGGAGATCCAGCAACGGAGTGGTTTGAGCCAGGCTGAGCTGGCCCGCCGGGCCGGAATCCAGCGCTCGGTCCTCAACGCCTACATCCGCGGTCATCGGGAGCCTGGGGGCGATGCGCTGCTGCGAATCGCGGCGGCCGCCGGGCAGAGCCTGGAGCCGACCGAGCGCAGGCCCCCGGTCGATCCCGAGCGGGCGGGCCGGATCCTCCAGCAGGTTCTCGATCTGGCGGAGGCGCTCCCGTTTCGTCCCAGCGCGGAGAACCGCTTCCCGCCACTCGTCCACCGTCTCGCCGGCGGCTCGCGCCCGTGAGCGAGCTCGTCGACAAGCTCCTCGCGATCCACGAGGCGCTGCGCGAGCGGTCGTTGCCACACGCCTTCGGCGGAGCCATCGCGCTCGCCTACTGCGTCGAGGAGCCGCGCGGCACGCGCGATCTCGACGTCAACGTCTTCTGCGACGCCGCCGATGCGGCGAAGGTCCTGGCAGCCCTCCCGGATGGCGTGCGCGTCGAGGACGCGGACATCCAGGCGGTCGAGCGCGACGGGCAGACCCGGCTCTTCTGGGACGGCGTTCCGGTCGACGTCTTCCTCAACAACCTGCCGCTGCACGAGGCAGTGGCCGGGGCAGTCGTGTGGGTGCCGCTGGCGGGCCACCAGATCCCCGTGCTCGACTGCGCTTCGCTGGTGATCTTCAAGTCGTTCTTCGATCGCACCAAGGACTGGGCGGACATCGAGGCGGTGGCGACGGCGACGCCGGAGGACATCGAGGCCGCCGCGGCGACCCTCGCCGAGCTGGTCGGCGAGGACGATCCGGCCTGCCGGCGCCTGGCCGAGATCCGGGCCGCCAACCCCGCCTGAGCCCCCCCGTTTGGGGGGACCGCCAGGAGATTCGCGCGATCCGCGTTCCCCGCCGAGGCCGGCGACGTACTCTCCTTGCGGAATGGGAAACCCGGCCATTGCAATGCCACGTACGGGGACCGTCGAGGTCCTGGTCGGGCTGCTGGCCGAACTGGACGTGGCGACCGAATCGGGGGTCTTCTACGACCGCGTCTGCCGCGCCGTTTGCACGCTGACCTCGATGAGGCGGGCGGCGCTGCTGCTCCACGACCCGACCTACCGGACGGTGATCCCGATGGGCTCCCACGGGGTCGATCCGACGCTGGTGAAGATGATCGAGGGGACGCTCGACGAGACGCCGCTCGCCCGGCGGGCGTTGGAAGAGGACCGGGTCGTCGACGTCACCGGCTCGCTGCACGGCCAGGTCCCCGACCGCTACGCCGAGCTCGCCGACACGACCTGCATCACCTGCACGCCGATCTCCGCCGCGCGGCGCTGGCTGGGGGTGATCTTTGCCGACCGCGCCGGCGAGGAGTTCGTGCTCACCGAGGGCGAGCGGGAGACGATGCTGACCCTGGGCCGGCTGGCGGCGCTGACCGCCAGCGTCGAGCACTCGACCGAGCAGCGCGAAAGCGAGCGGCGGCTGGCCGAACGGGTCGAGCTGACCCGCGAGCTGCACGAGAACGCGATCCAGCGCCTGTTCGGGGTCGCGCTGGCGCTCGGCTCCGAGCGCGGGCTCTCCGAGGAGGAGCGGCGGCGCTGCCAGGAGGAGCTGCGCTCGGTGGTCGGCGACCTGCGCACGGCGCTGACCCGTCCCGTCGGCGGCGCCCGGCGCGCCCCCAAGGCGAGCCTGGCCGAGGTGCTGGAGCGGGTCGGGGGGCGGCGACAGGAGCTGCGGCTCGAATGGCAGCGCGGGGTGGAGGTGCCCGCGGACCTGGAGCCGCTGGCCCAGTCGGTCCTCGCCGAGGCCCTGCGCAACGCCGACCGCCACGCCGAGCCGAGCGAGATCGCGGTCCGGGTCTCCTCCGACGGCGTCACCTTCAGTCTCGCGGTCGAGAACGACGGCGCCGGCGACGGGCGCAGCACCAGGGGCGGTGGCCTGGGCCTGCGGCTGGCGGCGCTGGAAGCCCTGCGCTACGAGGGGCTGGTCGAGTTCGGGTCCTCCGGCGACGGGCGCTGGCGGGTCCGCCTCCTCGTCCCGGTGGAGGCCTCCTGATGGCCGGCGAGGGGACGAAGCTGCGGGTGCTGGTGGTCGACGACCACGACGTCGTCCAGTGGGGATTTCGACTGCTGCTGGAGCGCCAGAGCTGGGTCGAGCGCTGCCTCGCGGCCTCCAGCGGCACCGAGGCGGTCGACGTGTGCCGGCGCCTGCGGCCCGAGGTGGCGCTGGTCGACATGCTGCTCGGCGAAGAGTCGGGTGCCGAGGTCTGCGAGGAGATTCGCGCGGCCAGCCCCGGCACGCGGGTGCTGCTGATCTCCGGCGCCGGGGTGATCTCGCCGAATGTGGCCCGCTCGGCCGGCGCCTCGGGCTTCATCTCCAAGGACTGGTCGGCGGTCGACGTCGTGAAGGCGGTGCGGATGGTCTCGCTCGGCACCGAGGTCTTCGCCGAGCAGGCGGCGCTGGACTCGCCGCTGTCGGAGCGCGAGCAGGAGGTGCTCTCGCTGATCGCCACCGGCTCGACCAACAAGGAGATCGCCGGGCGCCTTCACCTCTCCCCGCACACGGTCAAGGAGCACACCAGCGCGATCTACCGCAAGCTCGGCGTCCGCAACCGCGCCGAGGCGACCCGCCAGGCGCAGCGGCTGAAGATCCTGGTCTGAGCCGGCGATCCGTTCGCTGTTTGTCGCGGATAGCGCGAGAAGGAGCGAACGCACCCCCCAACAGTCGCCTTCGATCCCCCGAATGGTGGGGTTGGAGGGGCGCTTAACGTCACCTTCGCGGAGGGGCGGACCACTATCGGGACAGTGGCAGCGCCAGGAGCACGAACCGCGATCCTCTTCCCCGGCCAGGGCAGCCAGACCTCCGGGATGGCTGCCGTCACCGCGGCCCAGCGGCCGGACCTGATCGAGCAGGCGCGGGCCGAACTGGGCGCCGACCCGTTCGAGCGGATCGGCGACGGGACCGGGTTCGCGCAGCCGGCGATCTTCTGCGCCAGCCTCGCCTACTGGCAGCAGGCGGGTAGCCCCCGGGGGGAGATGGTCGCCGGGCACTCGCTGGGCGAGCTGGCGGCGCTGGTCGCCGGCGGGGCGCTGAGCGACGAGGAGGGGCTGCGGCTGGCCGTGGTCCGCGGCCGGATCATGGAGGAGGCCGCGGCGGCGAACCCCGGCGGGATGATGGCGGTGCTGGGCGGCGAGGAGGAGGCCGTCCGCGAGCTGGCCGCCGGCTTCGAGCTGACCGTCGCCAACGACAACGCCCCCGGCCAGGTCGTCCTCTCGGGCGCCGCCGAGGCGCTCGGCGAGGCTCGCCGGCAGCTGCGCGCCGACGGCGTCAAGGCGATCCGGCTGCCGGTCGCCGGCGCCTTCCACTCGCCCTTCATGGCCGAAGCGGCGACCCGCTTCCGGGTCGAGCTCGACGCGGTCGGGTTCCGCCGGCCGAGCCTTCCCGTCTACTCCTCGACCGCGGCCGAGCCGTTCGGCGACGTCCGCGCCGGGCTCGCCGCGGCGCTGACCCAGCCGGTCCTCTGGCAGGCGACGCTGCGGGCGATGCGCGACGCCGGCGCCGCCAGCTTCCGGGAGGTCGGCCCGGGCGACGTGCTGACCGGCCTGGTCCGCCGCACGCTGCCGGAGGTCGAGGCGCGCTCGCTCGCCGAGCCGGAGGCCGTGCATGCCTGAGCCCGCCGCCATCGCCGCCGCGGCGCCGGCTCCCGGGTCCGCCGCCGAGCCCGGTCGCCTGCGGGGGGCGGAGATCGTCGGCCTCGGCGTCGCGGTGCCGGAGACCGTGGTCACCAACGCGCCGATCGCCGCGCGGCTGGGGATCGAGGAGAGCTGGATCGTCCAGCGGACCGGGATCCACGAGCGGCGGGTCGCCGGGCCCGATGAGCGGCTGTTCGAGCTGGCGGCGGCGGCGGGCGAGCGCGCCCTGGCCGCCGCCGGGATCGAGGCGGCCGCGCTCGACCTCGTCCTCGTCGCGACGACCAGCAACGACGAGCTGATGCCGGGCGCCTCGCCGCGGGTCGCGGCGGCGATCGGCGCCGCGCGGGCCGGGGCGATCGACGTCAACGCGGCCTGCACCGGGTTCGTCTCGGCGCTGGCCCTGGCCTGCGGCCAGATCGAGGCCGGCCGCGCCGCCACCGTCCTCGTCCTCGGCGCCGACCTGATGACCCGGCTGACCGATCCCGAGGACCGCGGCACCGCCGCCGTCTTCGCCGACGGCGCCGGGGCGATCGTCCTGCGCGGCGCCGCGCAGGGGCGGATCGGCCCGATCGTCCTCGGCGCCGACGGCGACAGCGCCGACCTCATCTACACCCCGAAGGAGACCGCGAAGACGGTGATGCAGGGGCACGAGACCTTCCGCCACGCCGTCGACCGGATGGCCGAGGCGACCACCGCCGCGCTCGCCGCGTCCGGCCTGGAGATCGCCGACGTCGACGTCTTCGCCTACCACCAGGCCAACGCGCGGATCCTCCGCTCGGTCGGCCAGCGGCTCGGCCTGCCGGAGGAGCGGGTGGTCAACTGCATCGACCGCTTCGGCAACACCTCGGCGGCGACGATCCCGCTGGCGCTCGAGGAGGCCCGCCTGGAGGGCTCGCTGGTCCCCGGCGCCAGGGTCCTGCTCGGCGCCTTCGGCGCCGGCTTCACCTGGGGCGCCACCGTCGTCGAGTGGGGGGCCGGTCCCGATGCCTGACGGCTGCGCGCTCGTCACCGGCTCCTCGCGGGGGATCGGCGCCGCGACGGCCCTGGCCCTGGCCGCCGACGGCTGGCCCGTGCGGCTCAACTACCGCGCCGACGAGGAGGGCGCCCGCGAGGTCGCCGAGCGGATCGCCGCCGCCGGCGGCACCGCCAGCGTTCACCAGGGCGACGTCGGCGAGGCCGCCTCGCTGGCCGAGCTGCTGGAGCCGGGAGAGGACGGCCCGGTCCTCGTGCTCGTCAACAACGCCGGCCTGCGCCTCGACGGCCTCTCGCCGCAGCTCGACGACGAGCAGTGGCAGCGGGTCCTCGACGTCAACCTCACCGCCACCTTCCGCGCCACCCGGGCGGCGCTGCCGCAGATGCTGCGGGCGCGCTTCGGGCGGGTCGTCAACGTCGCCTCGATCGTCGGCCCGCGGGCCAACGCCGGGCAGGCCAACTACGCCGCCTCGAAGGCCGGGGTGATCGGCTTCACGAAGACCGTGGCGGTCGAGGTGGCGCGGCGCGGCGTCACCGTCAACGCGGTCGCCCCGGGGCTGATCGAGACCGCGCTGACCGCGGGGCTCGACGGCGGCGAGCTGGCCAAGGCGATCCCCGCCAAGCGGGTCGGCACCCCCGAGGAGGTCGCCGCCTGTATCCGCTTCCTGGCCTCGCCGGAGGCCTCCTATGTGACCGGCACCGTGCTGACCGTCGACGGCGGCCTCAGCGCCTGACAGAGCGACAAGACCAACCACCAGAGCAAGGAGAACGAATGGCAACGGCTGTGACTTCGGAGAACGTCGAGAAGGTGATCTATGACGGGCTGGTCGAGCTCGGGACCGAGCGCGACGAGCTCTCCCGCGAGGCGACCCTGGAGGACCTCGACGTCGACTCGCTCGACCTGGTCGAGCTGGCGCAGATCGTCGAGGACGAGTTCGGCGTCGAGCTGCGCGGCGACGACGTCAAGGACGTGAAGACGGTCGGCGAGGTCATCGACCTGGTCGTCGCCAAGGCTGGATGACCCGGCGCGTCGTCATCACCGGAGTTGGTGCGATCACTCCGCTCGGGGTGGGCGCGGAGCCGCTGATCGATCGCTGGAGCGCCGGCGAGTGCGGGATCGAGGACGGCTTCGGCCGCTGCCGCGAGTTCGACCCGCTCGACTTCCTCTCCAAGAAGGAGGCCCGGCGCATGGACCGCTTCTCGCAGATGGCCGTCGCGGCCGCCGCCGAGGCGGTCGCCCAGGCCGGCGGCGAGGACGGGCTGCCGTACGAGGCGCACCGCGTCGGCTGCGTGATCGGTACCGGGATCGGCGGCCTGCCCTCGCTGGAGGAGAACCAGCGCAAGCTGATCGAGCGCGGCGAGAAGGCGGTCTCGCCGCTGGCCGTGCCGCTGATGATGGGCAACGCCGCGGCCGCGGCGGTGGCGATGCGCCACGACCTGCACGGCCACTGCTACGGCGTCGTCTCCGCCTGCGCGGCCGGCGCCCACGCGCTCGGCGACGCTTCGCGGATCATCCGCGCCGGGGACGCCGACGCGGTCGTCGCGGGCGGCGCCGAGGCGGCGATCACGGGGGTGGCGACCGCCGCCTTCGGGGCCATGGAAGCGACCTCGCCGAGCGGGATCTCCCGCCCCTTCGACGCCCGCCGCGACGGCTTTGTGATCGGCGAGGGGGCCGGCGTCCTGGTGCTGGAGGAGAGGCAGGCGGCGGAAGCCCGCGGCGCCGAGATCCTCGGCGAGCTGCTCGGCTACGGCGCCACCTGCGACGCCTTCCACCTCACCGCCCCGCAGCCGGAAGGGACCGAGGCGGCGCGGGCGATCTCCCTGGCGCTCGCCGACGCCGGCCTCTCGGCGGTCGACGTCGACTACGTCAACGCCCACGGCACCTCGACCCCGCTCAACGACCGCTCCGAGACGGTGGCGCTGAAGGCGGCGCTGGGCGAGCGCGCCGCCGACGTCCCGGTCAGCTCGACCAAGTCGGCGATCGGCCACCTGCTGGGGGCCGCCGGCGCGGTCGAGGCGATCGCCACCGTGGAAGCGCTGCGCCGCCGCCTCGCCCCGCCGACGGTCGGCTGGGAGGAGCCCGAGGAGGGGCTCGACCTCGACTACGTCCCGGGCCGGGCGAAGCCGATCGAGAACGGGGACGGGCCGCTGGTCGCGATCTCCGACTCCTTCGGCTTCGGCGGCCACAACGCCGTCCTCTGCCTCGCCGCCTGAGCCGCATGACCACCGCGACCGTCAGGACATCCGCTCCGCCCGAGGCCCCGCAGGCGCAACTGAAGATGCTCTGCGACCCGGATAGCTTTCGCGCTTTGCGGAGTGGGGTTACCTCCGGGCGGCTGGGTGAGCGGGCGGCGCCGGGGGACGGGGTCGTGGCGGGCGCCGGCGAGGTCGGCGGCCGGCCGGTCTTCTGCTACGCCCAGGACCCGAAGTTCCTCGGCGGTTCGCTGGGGGAGGTCCACGCCGACACGATCGTCCGCCTGCTGCGGATGGCCGGCGACGCCGGCGCCCCGGTGGTCGGCTTCGTCCGCTCCGGAGGCGCCCGCCTGCAGGAGGGCCACTCGGCGCTGGCCGGCTACGGGCGGATCTTCCGCGCCAGCGTCGAGCTCTCGCGCCGGGTGCCGCAGATCTCGGTCCTCGACGGGATCTCGGCCGGCGGCGGCGCCTACTCGCCGGCCCTGACCGACTTCGTGGTGATGACGGCCGACTCGCGGATGTTCCTCACCGGACCGAAGGTCGTCGCCGAGGCGATGGGCGAAGAGATCAGCATGGAGGACCTCGGCGGCCCCAGGGTCCACGGCCGCAACGGCGTCTGCCACATGGTCGCCGAGGACGCTGCCGGGGCGGTCGCGGCGACCCGCGGCCTGCTCGCCCTGCTGCCGCAACGGATCGGCGGGCCGCTGCCGCTGGGCGAGGTCGTCGAGCCCGGCGGGGTGGACCCGGGCTCCTTCGTCCCGGCCGAGCCGCGCAAGGTCTACGACGTCCGCGATGTCGCCGGGGCGATCCTCGACCCGGGCAGCTTCGTCGAGATCTCGCCGCGCTGGGCGACCAACATGGTCACCGGCTTCGCCCGCCTCGACGGGCGCCCGATCGGCCTCGTCGCCAACCAGCCGCGCAGCCTCGGCGGCGTGATCGACGCCACCGGCTCCGAGAAGGCGGCGCTGTTCATCGACTCCTGCGACCGCTTCGGGCTGCCCCTGGTGGTGCTCGTCGACACGCCCGGCTTCCTGCCCGGCCGCCAGCAGGAGCAGGCGGGGGTGATCCGCTACGGCGCCCAGCTGCTGCGCGCCTTCGCCGCCGCCCGGGTGCCGAAGGTGACGCTGGTCCTGCGCAAGGCCTTCGGCGGCGCGGCGATCACGATGAACTCCAAAGACCTCGGCGCCGACGTCGTCTTCTCCTGGCCCGACGCCCAGATCGGGATCATGGCCGCGCACCAGGCGGTCGGCATCGTCCACCACCGGGCGCTCGCCGCCGCCGACGGCCCCTCCCGCGAGGAGCTCGCCGACGCCTACGCCGCCCGGCACCTGACCGCCCCCGCGGCGGCCGCCAGCGGCTGGGTCGACGAGGTGATCCAGCCCGCCTGGAGCCGCGACCGGCTGGCCTGGGCGCTGCGCTCGCTGGCCGGCCGCGAGGTGTCGTGGTGAGCGTCTTCGACCCGCCGGCACGGCCGCCGGTCGGGGGCGGCCGGCGCGAACGGGTGGTCTGCGCCTACGTCGCCCTCGGCGACAGCTTCACCGCCGGGCGCGAAGCGACCGCCGGCGAGCGCTGGGCCGACCGCCTCGCCGGCGGCCTGCGGGAGATCAACCCCGAGCTGCTCTACGCCAACCTCGCCGTCGACGGCGCCAGCAGCGCGGCGGTCCTCGAGCAGCTGCCGGAGGGGCTGGCGATGCGCCCCGACCTGGTGACGGTGATCTGCGGCGCCAACGACGTCCTGCTGACCTCGCGCCCGGACATCGAGGGCTACGAACGCCGCTTCTCGGAGATCCTGCGGACCCTGCGCGGCGCCGTCCCCGAGGCGGCCGTCCTCACCGCGACGGCACCGGAGACCTGGCACTTCATGGAGCTGCGGCCGCGGACCAAGGCGCGGCTGGTCAAGGCGCTCTCCGACCTCAACGGGGTGACCCGCACGGTGGCGGCGCGCCACCGCGTCCCCTGCCTCAACGTCACCGGCCATCCCGGCCTGACCGACAGGGAGAACTTCTCCGCCGACGGGCTGCACCCCTCGGCGCTGGGCCACGAACGAGCGACCGAGGAGATCGCGCTCTCGCTGCGGGCCCACTTCGGCATCCAGATCGGCGATCTCCGAGGAGGCTCGCGATGAGCACGATGGGCAACGACTCCCTGTCCCGCGACTTCGACCGGCTCGAGGTGGGGGCGGGCTTCCGCTCCCCCGGCCGCACGATCACCGAGACCGACCTCGTCTCCTTCTCGGCCCTGACCGGCGACCACCATCCCCTGCACACCGACGCCGAGTGGGCGGGGGCGAGCGAGTTCAACGGCCGCATCGCCCACGGCATGCTGCTGCTCTCCTACTGCGTCGGCCTGGTCCCGCTCGACCCCGACCACGTGCTCGCCCTGCGGGGGTTCGAGCGCGTCGCCTTCAAGCGGCCGGTGCGGATCGGCGACACGATCCACGTCGAGGGCGAGCTGGAGTCCAAGAGGGAGCTCGACGCGCAGGGCGGGCTCGTCGTCTTCGCCTGGAAGGTGGTCAACCAGCGCGGCGAGGCCGTCGCTCTGGCCAAGGTGCGGGTGCTCTGGCGGCGCGCGCCGGAGCCGCTCCCGGCGCCGGTGGACGGCCCGGTGCGCGACGAGGTCTACCTGTGATCCTCGAGGGCCGGCGGATCCTCGTCACCGGCGTCGTCAACCGCCAGAGCATCGCCTTCTCGATCGCCGAGCGGGCCCAGGAACAGGGCGCCGAGGTGCTGCTGACCAGCTTCGGCCGGATCCGCCGGATGACCGAGCGGGCCGCCAGGCGACTGCCCGAGCCGCCCGAGGTGCTGGAGCTCGACGTCAACCAGGACGGCGACCTGGCGGCGCTGCGCGACGAGCTGGCCGAGCGCTGGGGCAGCGTCGACGGCGCCGTGCACGCGATCGCCTTCGCCCCCGCCGACGCGCTCGGCGGCGACTTCCTCGGCACGCCGCGGGCCAGCGCCGCCAGCGCCTTCGAGACCAGCGCCTACTCCTTCAAGGGCCTGGCCGAGGCCCTGGCGCCGCTGATGAGCAGCGGCGGCAGCCTGGTCGGCCTCGACTTCGACGCCACCGTGGCCTGGCCGTCCTACGACTGGATGGGGGTCTCCAAGGCGGCGCTGGAGTCGGTCAGCCGCTACCTGGCGCGCGATCTCGGCCCGCGCGGCATCCGCGTCAACCTCGTCGCCGCCGGCCCGATCCGGACCGCGGCCGCCTCCGGCGTGCCCGGCTTCGGCGAGCTCGAATCGGCCTGGGCCGAGCGGGCGCCGCTGGGCTGGGAGGTCGACGACCCAACCCCGGTCGCCGACGCGGCGCTGTTCCTGCTCTCCGAGTTTGCCCGCGGCACCACCGGGGAAATCCTCCACGTCGACGGCGGCGTCCACGCCGTCGGCGCCGCGGTCCCGGCCTCGGCCTGACGGACCGCCGCCGGTCCGCGTGGAGGCGCGCTAGCGGTCGAGCTCGTGGTTGGCCTGGAAGCGGCCCTCGGGGTCGTAGCCGGCCTTGGTCGCCCGCAGGCGCTCGCAGGTCGCCGCCGGCAGGCAGTCCTCGAAGGGGGTGGCGCCGCTGCAGAAGTTGAGGGTGCGGCCGGCCGTGTGGGGCTCGATCGCCGCGGCCAGCGCCGCCTGGGCGGCCTCGGCGGGCTCGACCTCGGCCGGCTCCATGGTCGCCGTCACCGCCGACATCAGGTGCGTGCCGGGGAGGTTCGGCAGGGCGCCGCAGCCCTCGGCCTCGCGGCTCAGGGCGCCGCCGCAGTGGCGCAGTTCGACCCCGTTCAGGGCCGCTCCGACGGGGGAGCCGGCGGTCTCGACCACGACGTCGATCGCCTCCGGGCTCAGCTCCAGCATGCTGTGGCCGGTCATCCCCTTGATCGGGCCGGGCGGGTCCATGTGCAGGCCGGAGATCCCGGCCGGCGGCACCGCCGCGAGGCTGTTCATCACCGGGCCCAGCGCGGCGAGCGGCGCCGTCAGTTCTGCCCCCTCGGCCTCGGAGCCGATGAACACCGTCTCGACGATCGCAAACGATTTGCCGCGGACCGGCTCCGGGATCTGCTCCAGCGGCGGGAAGCGCAGCAGGCGTCCGATCGAGGTCATCTCCTCGGGCACGGTCGCGCTCCACTCGTGCCAGGCGTGCAGGACCTCCGCGCCGCGCTCGAAGGGGAAGAAGAGGGCACCGGCGTGGAGCTGGGGCAGCTCCAGCAGCTCGAACTCGATGGCGGTGACGAAGGCGTAGCTGCCGCCACCGCCGCGCAGGGCCCAGAACAGGTCCGGCTCGCTCTCGCGGTCGACCCGCCGCCGCTCGCCGTCGGCGGTCACGACCTCCAAGCCGGTGACCCGGTTGCAGGCGAGGCCGTGCTTGCGCGCGTACCAGCCGAGGCCGCCGCCGAGGCTGTAGCCGACGATCCCCACCGTCGGCGAGGACCCGTGCAGGGCCGCCAGGCCGAGCTCGGAGGCCTGCGGCACCAGGTCGCCCCAGCGCGCACCCGCGCCCACCCTGGCCGTGCGCGACGCGCTGTCCACCTCGACCGAGTCCATCCCGGCCGTCCGCACCAGGATCGCTCCTTCCAGCGGCCCCAGCGGCCCCGGGTTGTGGGCCGTGTTCTGCGGCGCCACCCGCAGCCCGGTCCCGGCCGCGAAGCGGACGATCGCCGCGACGTCCTCGGCGCCGCGGGGCAGCGCGATCAGCTCCGGCCGCGGGTCATAGCCGACGTTCCAGCCGAAGCGGGCCTCCTCCCAGCCCGGGTCGCCGGCCGCCAGCAGCTCGCCTTGGAGCCGCTGGCGGAGAGCATCCAGATCGGATTTCTCGATCGGCATCGGGATGAATCTAACCGCTCGTCCGGGTTCCTTCGGCCCGGCTACCTCTTCAGGCGGGTGAAGGAGACCTCCCAGTGGACTTCGGTCTTCGACCACCAGTCGCCGCCGGAGTCCTTGGCCGAGCCGTTGGCCATCGAGATCCACTTCTGGAACTTCGGGTCGAACAGCTCGTCCTGGGAGAGGTCGGCGTAGACGTACTTGCCCTTGTGGCCGGATCCTTCGACCAGCAGCCAGGGGAAGCCGGCGACGCTGTTGCCCGGGCAGTCCTGGAAGGGGTCGCCTTCGCCGCTGCCGCTCAGCAGCAGCGCGCTCTTCTTGTCGCGCGCGTACTGCAGGTTCAGCTGCCAGGGGTTGACCACCTTGGTGCCGCAGTCGGGCCTCGTTTCTTCGCCGCCCGGGTCGGCGCCGCCGAATTCCCCGCAATTGTCCGCCGGGGGAGAGCCGATCACGGGGGTGTAGCTCCGTTCCACCTTGGCCCGCACGGGGATGCCGAGCTGGCGGCCGCCGAACAGCTGGGGGTTGAATTCCCCCGGCATGTGCATCGCGGTGACGTAGATCGGCTTGGTCGTGTGGAAGGTGACGCGCTCGCGCCCGAAGGAGTGGTCGCTGACGTCGCATTCGCTCGCCGCTTCGTGGGTGCGGTGCCAGACCGCGTTCTGGGTTCCCTTGATCTCGATCTTGAATTTCGCGACCTGGAAGCCATTGCCGGAGGTCGCGGCGTTGGCCGCGCCGGCCGCCGCGGCGGCGATCGCGACGGCGGCGCAGAGCGCCAGCGCCGTCGCGATCGCCTTGTCGATGGTCCTCACTTTGGATCTCTCCCTTTCGTCTGTCGCCCGCTCAGCGCGCGGCGATCTGGTGGTTGGCGTGGAACAGGCGGTCGGGGTCGTAGGCGTCCCGGACCTCGGCGAGGCGGGCGGCGACGGCGGGCTCGAAGAACGAGTTCGCGTCCTCGTCGCGCTCGACGAAGTTGAGGTAGCGGCCGACGTCATATGCCTCGGTGGCGGCGACGAAGCGAGTCAGGTCGGCCTCGGTCCTCGCCGTCGTCGCCGGGTCGGCGGCGATGCCGACGGCGAAGCTGCAGAAGCTGCCCGGCAGCGTCGCCACCGCCCCGTGGCCCTCGCCGGCCCGCGAGAGGGCGCCGCCGCCGTGGCGCAGCTCGACCGAGACCAGGCCCGAGCCCGAGCCCGGACCGACGGCCGCGACCAGCTGCTCGATCGCCCGCTCGTCGACCCCGTCCATCATGCTATGGGCGGAGGCCGCGGGGACCGGGTCGCGCGGGTCCATGTGCAGCTCGGCGATGCCGGCCGGCGGGACCATCGCGAAGGTGTCGATCGCCGGCCCCAGGGCACGCAGCGGCGCGGTCAGGCGGGAGCCCCCCTCCTCGCTGCCGAGGAAGACCGCCTCGACCACCGCGAAGGATTTGCCGCGGAGCGGCTCCGGCACCACCTCGAGCGGCGGGAACTGCAGCAGGCGGCCGACCGAGGTGACCTCCTCCGGCACCCCGTCGGTCCACTCCAGCCAGGCCTCGAGGACCTCCTCGGCCCGCTCGAAGGGGAAAAAGAGGACTCCCGCGTAGACCTCCCGCACCGGGTAGAGGTCGAACTCCAGGGCGGTGACGACGCCGAAGTTGCCGCCGCCGCCGCGCAGCGCCCAGAACAGGTCCGGCTCGCTGGCGTGGCTGACCCGGCGGATCTCGCCGTCGGCGGTCACCAGCTCGATCGCGGTGACGCTGTTGGCCGCCAGGCCGTGCTTGCGCGCGTACCAGCCGAGGCCGCCGCCGAGGCTGTAGCCGGCGATGGAGACGTCCGGCGTCGAGCCGTGCAGGGCGGCGAGCCCGTGCTCGGAGGCCTGGGGGACCACGTCTTCCCAGCGGGCGCCGGCGCCGACCCTCGCCCGTCGCGAGGCGACGTCGACGTGGACGCGGTCGAGGCGGTTGGTCTTCAGCAGCAGCGTCCGCTCCAGCGAGCCCAGCGGCTCGGCGTTGTGGCCGGTGCGCTGTGGGGCGACCCGCAGGCCGTTCTCGCGGGCGAAGCCGACGACGGCGCTGACCTCCTCCGGCGTGCCGGGTTCGGCGATCAGCGGCGGGCGCTGATCGGCCCGCGCGTTGAAGGCCCCGCGGGCGGCGTCGTAGCCGTCGTCTCCGGGGCCGACCGCGGGGCCGCCGATCAGCTGCCGCAGGGCAGCCGCGTTGGGCATGGCGATGGTGTCCATGGTGTCCTCCCTGCTGGGGCTCGCGCTCTCCAGCAATTGGTCGATGGTCTGCATCAGCCCCAGCCGCCCGCTGAATTCGTGGGCCGCGCCGCCCTCGTCGAGGGCGCGCCCGCTGAAGCCGTCTCCGGCGGCGAGCAGCTGGAGCGTGATCGTCTTCCTGATCTCCATGGCGCCAGCATCCGCGCCGCCGTGCCGCCGCACATCGAGGCGAACCCCAGACCGCCACCCCAAGATCGACCCCCGGACCCCCTAAGGCGGCCTCCTAAGGGTGGGGCCCTCTTCCGTTCGCTGTTTGTCGCCCTATGCGCGACAAACAGCGAACGGAACTGCTCAGCCGCTCGCCAGGGCCCCGGCCAGCTCGCGGCGGGAGCGGATCTCGAGCTTGCGGTAGGCGTTGGAGAGGTGGACCTCGACGGTCTTCGGGGTCACGAAGAGTGCCTGGGCGATCTGGCGGTTGGTCAGCTCCTCGGCGGCCATGTCGGCGACCCGGCGCTCGCTCGGGGTCAGCGCCTCGACGCCCCCCAGCGCCTCGCGGCGCGGGCGCACGCCGGCGGCGCGCAGCTCCGCCCGCGCCCGCTCGACCAGCGCCTCGGCGCTGCAGGCGCTGCCGATCTCCAGCGCGCGCCGCAGGGGCTCCCGCGCCTCGCTGGGGCGCCGGGCCAGGCGCAGGGCCGTACCGTGGGCGAGCAGCGCCTTGGCGTATTCGAGGCGGGCGTTGGAACGCTCCAGCACCTCGACCGCCCGGTGCAGGTCGTCGAGCCCCTCCTCGCGCCGCAGCTGGCCGAGCACCCGCAGGGCGCGGCCGATCGCCTGCCGGGAGCCCCACCGCTGCACCGCCTCGAGCTGCTCGCGGGCCAGCTCGATCGCCTCCTCGGTCCGGCCCAGGCGGTCGAGCACCTCGGCCTTCACCGTGCGCCACGGGGTCGAGGCCGGGTTCATCATGTGCCCGCGCAGCGAGACGTACTCCTCGCAGACCTCGAGCGCCTCCTCGGGGCGCCCCTGGGCCAGCAGCAGCTCGATCTTCGCCCGGCGCCAGAAGGTCGGCCCGTCGCCGCCCTGCCCCGGCTCGGGTTCCCCCCGGCGCAGGATCCGCTCGGCCGCCTCGAGGTCGCCGCGCTGGACGTGGACCGCGCCCAGGAAGCCGGTCGGCCACTGGATCACCATCCGCGATTCCGAGCCGGACCAGAGGATCATGTCCTCGAGTCCGGCTTCCAGCGATTCCTGCGCCTGCTCGAGGTCGCCGCGCAGCAGCAGGTCGTACCCCCGCCAGAGGTTGACGGTGAGGATCATGAACAGGGAGCCGCGGGCGTGGGCGATGTTCCGCGCCTCCGACCAGATGTCGGGCGAGCTCTCGAGGTCGGCGTAGAGAACGACGACGATCGCCGTCACCCAGAAGAGGCCGTTGTCGATCTCCAGCAGGGTCCCGGACTCGAGCGCTTCCAGGGCCAGCGCCGCGCAGCCCTCGGCGGTGCCGTCGGGGGAGTTGGCCCAGGCGTAGGCGGTCAGCGCGGTCAGCATCTTCGCGCCCGGCCCCTTGCCGGGCACCCCGTCGCGGTAGGCCTTGGTGCGCTCCAGCTGCTCGATCTCGGGGTTGCCGAAGAAGACGGTCTCCAGCTCGATCGCTTCCAGGGCGTCGGCGAAGTCCTCCAGCCCTGGCGGGACCTCCTCGCGCGCCCGCCGCGCCACCTCGGCGGCCTCCAGCTCGCGGCGGGTGAACATCAGCGTCCGGGCCAGCGCGTAGCCGGCCCAGGCACGGTCCTCGGGAGCGGTCAGCAGCTCATGTGCCTCGGCGAGGTGCTCGACCGCGTCGACGCCGCGCAGGTCCATCTCCCGCAGCCCGAGGTCGAGCAGGGTGCGGGCGCGGCGCGGTGCCTCCATCGGCTCGGCCAGCGCCCGCTCCAGGTAGGCGGCGGCGTTCTCGGCCCCGCCCTTCTCGGCGGCGCTGCGGGCGGCCTCGGCGAGCAGGTCGACGACCCATTCCTCGCCGACCGGCGGGATCAGCAGGAAGTGCGCGGCGACCCGCTCGGCGGGCGCCCCGGCCTCGCGCAGCAGGCGGGCGGCGCGGTTGTGCTCCAGCTCGCGCTGCCCCGGCGGCAGGTCGTTGTAGACGGCGTCGCGGACCAGCGGGTGGACGAAGCCCAGGGGCGGCTCGGGGCGGAGGATCTCGACCCGGGCGAGCTCCCCCGTCGCGCTCGCCACCTCGGCCTCGCCGCGGCCGGTCATCGCCGCGATCTCCGCCAGCTCGGCGCCCTCGCCGAGCACCGCGAGCGCCCGGGCGACGGCGACGTCGCCCTCGCCGAGCCGGGCGAGCCGCAGCAGCACCGCCCGCGAGACCGCCCGCGGGCCGAGGTCCCGGACGACCGCGGCGCGCTCGGCGCGCGGCTCGACCCCCTCGGCCGCCAGGCCCTTCAGCAGCTCGTCGAGCAGCAGCGGGTTGCCGCCGGTGGCCTGGTGGCAGGCGGCCGCGAAGGCCGGATCGGGAGGGCTGCCGAGCCGGCGCTCGATCAGCGCCGGCATCGCCCGAGGGCTCAGCGGCACCGGCCGGATGCGATCGGTCATCTGGTCCTGGGCGATCTCCGCCACGAGCGCCGGGTCGGTCCCCGGCTCGGTGCTGCGCAGGGTGGCGGCGACCATCAGCGGCATCCCCTCCAGCCGGCGGACCAGGTAGGCGAGCATCCGCAGCGAGGGCCGGTCGCACCAGTGCAGGTCGTCGATCGTCAGCAGCAGCGGCTTCTCGCCGACCAGGTCGAGGGTCAGCCAGTAAAGCCCGTGGAGCACCGCGAAGGAGGCGTCGCCGGAGAGCGACTCGGCGCTCGCCGGCTCGAAGACCGCGGCGGCGATCCGCGCCGCGCCCTCGAACAGCGCCTCGCGGTCGGGCCGCGCCATCAGCGCCGGCTCCAGCAGCTGGCGGACGACGCCGAAGGGGAACTCGCGCTCCAGCTCGCTGCCGCGGGCGCCCAGCGAGGGGATGCCGCGTGCCTCAGCCCCGCGCCTGGCTTCGGCGAGCAGCCGGGTCTTGCCGATTCCCGCCGGCCCCTCGATCAGGGCCATCCGCGGCCGCCCCTCGGCGAGGCCGTCGAGCAGCGCGGTGAGGGCGTCCAGCTCGCTCTCGCGCTCGATCAGGTCCATCAGCCGGCGATGCTCGTCCTCTCCACTTCCTCGCCGCGGCCGACCAGCACCTCGCTGACCATCGCCGGGGGGAAGAGGCCGTGGGCGGCGACCCCGGGGTCGGCCTCCAGGCGCGCCGCCAGCTCGGCGGGGTCGCCGATCTCGCCGCGGTAGTCGGCCCCCATGTAGTCGGCGATCACCCCGTTGTCGGGGCTGAGCGGAACGCCGCGCAGGCGCACGTCCGGCCCCAGGCGGGTGAGCGTGGAGGCGGCGCCGAAGCTGAACAGCTCCAGCGGGACCGGCCCGCGCAGCGCCTCCCGCGGCTTGCTGGAGTCGGCGATGACGATGAAGCGCTCGGCCGCCGCGGCGACGATCTTCTCCCGCAGGTGGGCGGCGCCGCCCCCCTTGATCAGCCAGCCGTCCGGGGTCACCTCGTCGGTGCCGTCGATCGCGATGTCGAGCCGTTCGAGGCGATCGAAGTCCTCGACCGGGATGCCGAGCCCGCGCGCCTGTTCCTCGGTCGCCACCGAGGTCGCCACGCAGCGGATCTCGGTGAGGCCGCGCGCGGCGAGCGCCGGCAGCAGGAAGGCGACGGTCGAGCCCGTGCCGAGGCCGATCGTCATCCCGCTCTCCACCAGCTGCGCCGCCGCCTCCGCGGCGACGCGCTTCTCCGTATCGGCCCCAGTCACCGCCACCACTTTAAGCCGCCGGCCGACCTATAGTCGCGCGCATGGACGCGCGCCTGTGGGTCTCCACCAGCGGCGAGGCTCCCCGCTCGGTGGCGCTGCGCGGCGAGCGCACGGTGATCGGCCGCTCGCCGGAGGCCGACGTGCGCCTCGAGGACGACGCCGTCTCCTGGAACCACCTGGAGATCGAGCGCCGCGGCGAGGTCCTGATGGCGACCGATCTCGACAGCCGCAACGGCACGGCCCTGAACGGCGAGCCGCTGGACCGTCCCCGCCGGCTGCAGGACGGCGACACGCTGATCGTCGGCGCCCACCGCCTGGAAGTCTCGACCGGCTCGGTCACCCCGGTCGGCGCCACGGTGCCGAGCAGCGCCCCGGCGGTCGCGCTGAGCGAGGAGGAGCGGGCGACTGCGGCGGCGCTGGTCGCCCCGTACCGCAGCGAGGGCGCCTTCGCCGGCCGGCCCGCCACCCGGGCCGAGATCGCCGCCGAGCTGCACGTCAGCGAGCGCACCGCCCAGCGCCGCCTCGACGCGCTCGCCGCCAAGCTCGATGTTCCCGGCGCGGCCGGCCGCGACCGCCCGCGCCAGATCGCCGCCCGGGTGATCGAGCTCGGCCTCGACCGCTGACCCGGACCGGGCCAGAGGTGGCCCGGTGGGGGGCGCGGCTGTCGTTGGCGCGCCCGGCCGCGGGCCGGAGCATCGGTGGCGCAATCACCGATCGCTCTCGGAAAGGAGCACGCGATGTCAATCAAGAACCTGCTCAACGTCCTCCTCGCGGCCGCCCTGGGGCTCCTCGCCCTGGCCCTGCCGGCCGGCGCTGCGGCGGCCCCGCACACCGGCGCCGTCGTCTTCTCGAAATCGACGGGAAGTGGCGAAGACGCCGAAGGCGGCCTGTTCGCGGTCCGCGACGGGCGCCTCAACCAGCTGACCGAAGACCCGACCGACAGCGAACCCGACTTCTCGCCTGACGGGCGGACGATCGCCTTCGCCCGCGGCGGCGACCTCTACTCGGTCCGCCCCGACGGGTCGGGGCAGAAACGGCTGACCAGCGGCCCGGCGATCGACTCCGCGCCCCTCGTCTCGCCGAACGGGCGCCTGGTCGTCTTCGAGCGCCGGGCCGCCGCAGGGGCGCCGTCGAGCCTCTACGTGGTCGGGATCGACGGCGGCGGCCTGCGGGCCCTGACCAGCGGCGGCGACGATCGCGAAGCGACCTTCTCGCCCGACGGCCGGGTGGTCGTCTTCGTCCGCTCCACGCCGCCGGCCGGGGCGGCCGCCTTGGAAGCCGACCCCAACGACGACCTCTACTCGGTCCGCACCGCCGGGGGTGGCCTGGCGCGGCTCACCACCACCGGCCGGATCGACGAGTTCGACCCGCGTTACTTCGCCGGCGGCATCCTCTTCAGCCGCGGCGAGAGCACCGAAGGGCCGGCCGCCTACGCCGACGTGTACACGATGCGCCGCGACGGCACCCGGGTCAAGCCGCAGGTCGCCGGCGTCGGCTCCGCCTACGTCGAAGACGTCTCGCCCGACGGGCACGTGGTGCTCTTCCGCCGCGACCAGGGCCTCTGGGTGAAGCGGATCGGCCCCGGCAAGGCGCGCAAGCTGACCGAACTGCCCGACGGCTCGAAGACCAACTCGGTCTTCTCCTCCGACGGCCGCCGGGTCGCCGCCTTCGTCGCCCACGAAGGCGAGCAGGCGCTGGTCTCGATCGACGTCGCCACCGGACGTCAGAGCTACCTCGCCGAAGGCTTCGCCGAAGCAGGCGAAGAAGGGACCGAGATAGGTCCGGTGATGGCATGGCAGCCGGTGCCGCACGCGCACTAGCCGCCATTTGCAGCCAATTCCGGGGGCTCCTCGCTGGTCGAGGGGCCCCCGGCGGCTGTATAAACCGCCGGTGGCCAGGCTGGCGATTGGGAGCACTGTCGCGGGTTACCGGATCGATGCGCTGATCGCCCGCGGCGGCATGGGGATCGTCTACCGGGCCACCCACCTCGGCCTCCAGCGGCCGGTGGCGCTGAAGGTGATCGCCCGCGAGCTCGCCGACCGCGAGGGCTTCCGCGAGCGCTTCCTGCGCGAGTCGCGGCTCGCCGCCCGCCTCGACCATCCAGCGGTCGTCCCGATCTACGACTCGCGCGAGGTCGACGGGGAGCTGATCGTCGCGATGCGGCTGATCGCCGACGGCGACCTGCGCCGGCTGATCGACCGCGACGGCCCGCTGGAGCCGCGCCGCGCCCTGCCGCTGCTGGGGCAGGTCGCCGAAGCGCTCGACGCCGCCCACGCCGCCGGGATCGTCCACCGCGACGTCAAGCCGCACAACGTCCTGGTCGAGGGCGATCGCGCCTACCTCTCGGACTTCGGGCTGGCGAAGGCGCTCGACGAGAGCGGCAGCGCCTCGAGCGCCTCGATCGTCGGCACCGCCGAGTACATGTCGCCCGAGCAGTGGCGCGGGGAGGAGGTGGGGCCGGCCGCCGACGTCTACTCGCTCGGCTGCGTTCTCTACGAGGCGCTGACCGGGATCGTCCCCTACGCGCGCCGCGAATCCGACACCGAGCCGGAGCTGCCGGAGGGCATCGCGCAGGTGATCGAGCGGGCCGTCTCCAAGGACCCCCGGGACCGCTTCCCGACCGCCGGCGCGCTGATCGCCGCTGCCGGCCAGCGCCAGGACTCCGGACTGATGCCGACCCGCGTCCTCACCCGCGGCTCCCGCGAGCGGGCGACGATGCGGCTTGTCGGAGGGTGGCGCCGGTTCGGGCCGCGGCGCGGACGGCGCCTGCGTTGGTCCGGCGCCGCGCTCGTCGCGCTCGCCGGCTTCGCCGCCCTGGGGGTGGCGCTGCTCGGCGGCGGCGGCGTCGCCGTCTCGGCGCCGATCGCGATCGGCCGGCCGCCGCTGCGGATCGCGGCGGGGAAGAGCGGGGTCTGGGTGACCAGCGAACGCGACGGCACGCTCACCCACCTCGACCCGGTCAGCGGCGCAAGGGTCGGCGCCGCGATTCGCCTCGGGCCGGGCGTCTCCGGCGTCGCCGTCGGCAGCCGCTGGGTCTGGGTGACGGTGCCGCGCCGCGGCGAGCTGCTGGAGGTGGCGCCGGGCAGCGGCGGGGTGCGCCGGAGGATCCACCTCGGCGGCGCGCCGGGGGCGATCGCGCTCGGCGGCGGCCGGGTCTGGGTCGCCGACGAGAACGGCGCCGGGGTGAGCGCCGTCGACGCCGAAGCGGCCCGCGTCGAGCGGCGCGGGTTGCCCCCGCACGCCGCGCCCCTGCGGCTGGCCAGCGGCGCGGGCGGCCTCTGGGTCAGCAGCGCCAGCACCGGCACCGTGCGGCGGATCGACCTCGGGACCCTGGCGGTCGGAGAGGCGATCCCGGTCGGCCGCAATCCGGCGGGCGTCACCGTCGCCCACGGGTTCGTCTGGGTCGCCAATGCCCGCTCGGGCACGGTCTCCAGGGTCGATCCCTCGATCCACCAGGTGGTCGGCGCGCCGATCGAGGTGGGGGAACGCCCCGGTGGCATCGACGCCGGCACCGCCAGCGCCTGGGTCGCCGACTCGGGGGCCGGCACGCTGACCCGGATCGACCTGGCGAGCGCCGAAGTCGAAGGCGGCCCGGTCGGCGTCGGCCCCGACCCGGGCGCCGTCGCGGTAGGCGGGGACGCCGTTTGGGTAGTCAACAACGGAGACGGCACCGTCAGCCGCGTCGAACCCTGACCGCGAGGCACTCCCCCGCCGCCCGCGAAGGTTAGGATCGGGACCCCATGACCAAGGACATCGACCAGCTCGCCATCAACACGATCCGCACCCTCTCGATCGACGCGGTGCAGAAGGCCAACTCCGGGCATCCCGGGGCGCCGATGGCCCTGGCGCCGGTCGCCTACACGCTCTGGCAGCGCTACCTGCGCTACGACCCGGCCGACCCGACGTGGCCCAACCGCGACCGCTTCGTGCTCTCCAACGGGCACGCCTCGATGCTGCTCTACTCGATGCTCTACCTGTCCGGGGTGCGGCGGGTCGACGCCGACTACGTCGTCCACGACGAACCGGCCTGCTCGCTGAAAGAGATCGAAAACTTCCGCCAGCTGCACTCGCGCACGCCCGGCCACCCCGAGTACCGCTGGACCAGCGGGGTCGAGACGACGACCGGCCCGCTCGGCCAGGGCATTGCCACCTCGGTCGGGATGGCGATCGCCTCCAAGTGGCAGGCCGAGCAGTTCAACCGCCCCGGCAAGACGCTGTTCGACTTCGACGTCTACGCGCTGGCCGGCGACGGCTGCCTGATGGAGGGGGTCTCGCACGAGGCCGCCTCGCTCGCCGGGCACCTGAAGCTCGACAACCTCTGCTGGCTCTACGACAACAACCACATCACGATCGACGGCGAGACCAGCCTCGCCTACGGCGACGACGTGCTGAGTCGCTTCGAGGGCTACGGCTGGAACGTGCTGCGGGTCGGCGACGCCAACGACTCCGGCCTCCTGGAACGGGCGCTGGACGAGTTCAAGGCCGAGACCGGCCGGCCGACGCTGATCGTCGTCGACAGCCACATCGGCTGGGGCTCGCCGAACAAGCAGGACACCGAGTCCGCGCACGGCGAACCGCTGGGCGAGGAGGAGGTGCGGCTGACCAAGCGGGCCTACGGCTGGCCCGAGGACGCCCAGTTCCTCGTCCCCGACGGCGTCAAGGAGCGCTTCGCCGAGGGGATCGGCAAACGCGGCGCGCAGCTGCGTGCCGACTGGCGGCGGACCTTCGACGCCTACGCGGCCGAGGAGCCGGAGGCGGCGGCGCAGATCGGGATGATGCAGCGGCGCGAGCTGCCCGAGGGCTGGGACGCCGACCTGCCGTCCTTCGAGGCCGACGAAGGGAAGGGGCTGGCGACCCGCAAGGCCTCCAACAAGGTCCAGAACGCGATCGCCGCCCGCATCCCCTGGCTGATCGCCGGCTCGGCCGATCTCACCGACTCGACCTCTGTCCGGCTCACCTTCGACGGGGTCGAGAACCTCGAGCCCAGCAGCTTCGGCGGCCGCCAGATCCACTTCGGGATCCGCGAACACGCCGCGGTCACCGCCTGCAACGGGATGTCGCTGTGCAAGCTGCGCCCGCTCTGGTCGACCTACCTCACCTTCTCCGACTACGCTCGGCCGGGCATCCGCCTCTCGGCGCTGATGGAGCTGCCGGTGGTCCACCTCTTCACCCACGACTCGATCGGCCTCGGCGAGGACGGCCCGACCCACCAGCCGATCGAGCAGCTGGCCTCGCTGCGGGCGATGCCGCGGCTCGACGTGGTCCGGCCGGCCGACGCCAACGAGGTCGTCGAGGCCTGGCGGCTCGCGCTCGAACGGACCCACGACCCGGTTGCCCTGGTCCTGACCCGCCAGAACGTGCCGGTCTTCGACCGCTCTCGCTACGCCTCCGCCGAGGGGGTGCGGCGCGGCGCCTACGTGCTCGCCGACAGCGAGGGCGAGCCGGAGCTGCTGCTGCTGGCGACCGGGAGCGAGGTGCAGCTGGCCCTCGCCGCGCACGAGCAGCTGAGCTCGGAGGGAATCCGCAGCCGCGTCGTCAGCATGCCCTGCTGGGAAGTCTTCGACCGCCAGGACGACGAGTACCGCGACGAGGTCCTGCCGCCGTCGGTGACGGCGCGGGTCGCGATCGAGGAGGGCTCGGCGCTCGGCTGGGAGCGCTACGTCGGCGATGCCGGCCGCATCCTCGCGATGGACGGCTTCGGCCAGTCGGCGCCCTTCAAGGACGTCGAGGAGGAGTTCGGGTTCACGCCCGAGCGCGTTATCCAGGTGGCGCGCGAAGTGGCCGCCGCGACGGCGGCCGTCAACCCGTCAACGACCTGAGGGGAGGCTCGCCATGAAGCCAACCGCACGCCTGCACGAGCTGGGCCAGAGCCTGTGGCTCGACAACATCACCCGGCCGATGCTGGCCGAAGGGGTGCTGAAGGGCTACATCGAGGAGCTCTCGGTCACCGGCCTGACCTCGAACCCGACCATCTTCGACAAGGCGATCTCCGGCGGAGACGCCTACGACGAGCAGATCGCCGAGGTCTCGCCGGGGGCCGACGGCGGCGAGGGCGTCGGCGCCAACGCCGACGAGCGCGTCTTCTTCGAGCTGGCGCTGAGCGACCTGCGCGACGCCTGCGACCTCTTCGCCGACGTCCACCGGCGCACCGCCGGGGTCGACGGCTTCTGCTCGCTCGAGGTCTCGCCGCTGATCGCCGACGACACCGCGGCGACGATTGAGGAGGCCGCGCAGCTGCACGCCAAGGGCGATCGCCCCAACCTCTACATCAAGATCCCGGGGACGAAGGCCGGGCTGCCGGCGATCGAGGAGTCGATCTTCGCCGGGATCCCGATCAACGTCACCCTGCTCTTCGACCACGAGCAGTACCTGGCCTCCGCCGACGCCTACATGCGGGGGATCGAACGCCGGATCGAGGCCGGCCTGGACCCCGACGTCGCCTCGGTCGCCTCGATCTTCATGAGCCGCTGGGACGTCGCCGTCGCCGAGGAGGTCCCCGAGGAGCTGCGCAACCGGCTCGGGATCGCGGTCGGCGGCCGCGCCTACCGCGCCTACCGCGAGCTCCTGGACTCCAACCGGATGCAGCGGCTGATGAACGAGGGCGCGCGGCCGCAGCGGCTGCTCTGGGCCAGCACCGGGACCAAGGACCCCAACGCCTCCGACACCCTCTACATCGGGGCCTTCGCCTCGCCGCTCACCGTCAACACGATGCCCGAGCCGACCCTGAAGGCGTTCGCCGACCACGGCGAGGTCGGCGACCTGGTGCCGGCCGACGGCGGCAGCTGCGAGCAGGTGCTGTCGGAGTTCGCCGGGGCCGGGTTCGACGTCGCGGCGCTGGCGGCGCGGCTGCAGGAGGAGGGCAAGACGGCCTTCGTCAAATCCTGGGAAGACCTGCTCGGCTCGATCGCCTCCCAGCGCGGGGTGGCGGCCGGGTGAGCGGCGAGCTCGCCCCGCTCCGCCAGCTTCCCGCCTGGGGCCGACTCCAGGCCCACCACGAGGAGATCCGCGACCGCCACCTGCGCGAGCTCTTCGCCGGCGACCCTCAGCGCGGCGAGCGCCTGGTCGCCGAGGGCGCCGGCCTGTACCTCGACTTCTCGAAGAACCGGATCACCGACGAGACGGTGATGCTGCTCGGCGAGCTGGCCCGCCAGCGCCAGCTGGAGGACCGCCGGGAAGCGATGTTCGCCGGCCAGCACATCAACGTCTCCGAGGACCGCGCCGTGCTCCACGTCGCCCTGCGGATGCCGCGCGAGCGCTCGCTGGTCGTCGACGGCGTCGACGTGGTCAAGGAGGTGCACGAGACGCTCGACCGGATGGCCGCCTTCTGCGAGCGGGTGCGCTCGGGCGAGTGGCGCGGCCACAGCGGCCGGCCGATCCGCAACGTCGTCAACATCGGCATCGGCGGCTCCGACCTCGGCCCGGTGATGGCCTACGAGGCGCTGCGCCACTACTCGCGGCGCGAGATGACCTTCCGCTTCGTCTCCAACGTCGACGGCACCGACTTCGTCGAGGCGACGCGCGACCTCGACCCCGAGGAGACGCTGTTCGTCGTCTCCTCGAAGACCTTCACCACGCTGGAGACGATGACCAACGCCCGCTCGGCCCGCGAGTGGCTGCTGGCCGGCCTCGGCGGCGAGGAGGCGGCGGTGGCCAAGCACTTCGTCGCCGTCTCCACCAACGCCGAGGGGGTGGCCGAGTTCGGGATCGACACCGACAACATGTTCGGCTTCTGGGAGTGGGTCGGCGGTCGCTACTCGATGGACTCGGCGATCGGCCTCTCGACGATGCTGGCGATCGGCCCGGCCCGCTTCGCCGAGATGCTGTCCGGCTTCCACGCGATGGACGAGCACTTCCGCGAAGCGCCGCTGGGCTCCAACCTGCCGGCGCTGATGGGGCTTTTGTGCGTCTGGTACGGGGACTTCTTCGGCGCCCAGACCTACGGCGTCTTCCCCTACGACCAGTACCTGCACCGCTTCCCGGCCTACCTGCAGCAGCTGACGATGGAGTCCAACGGCAAGCACGTGACCGTCGACGGCGCCCGCGTCGACTACGCGACCGGGGCGATCTTCTGGGGCGAGCCGGGGACCAACGGCCAGCACAGCTTCTACCAGCTGCTGCACCAGGGGACGCGGCTTATCCCCTGCGACTTCATCGGCTTCACGCACTCGCTGAACCCGCTCGGCGACCACCACGACCTGCTGATGTCCAACGTCTTCGCCCAGGGGGCGGCGCTGGCCTTCGGCAAGACGCCGGAGGAGGTGCGCGAGGAGGGGACCGCGGAGGCGGTCGTGCCGCACCGGGCGATGGAGGGCAACCGCCCCTCCAACACGATCCTCGCCGAGCGGCTGACCCCGCAGACCCTGGGCTCCCTGGTCGCCCTGTACGAGCACAGCGTCTTCACCCAGGGCGCGATCTGGGGCATCGACTCTTTCGACCAGTGGGGGGTGGAGCTGGGGAAGGTGCTGGCGAAGGCGATCATCCCGCAGCTGCAGGCCGGCGAGGAGCCGAAGCTGCACCACGACAGCTCGACCAACGCGCTGATCCGGCGTTACCGACACGCCCGCCGCGGCGAGTAGCGGGGCGCCGTCTCGATGCCATCGCTCGCCGACCCGCTGCCGCTGGCGGCGTCGGCGTCGAATCTGCTCGCGGCGCGCGAGCAGATGGCCTTCACGCTCGGCTTCCACATCGTCCTCGCCTCGCTTGGGGTCGCCCTGCCGGCGACGATCCTCGTCGCCCACTACATCGGTCTGAAGAAGGGCGACGAGGCGGCGCTGGAGCTGGCCCGGCGCTGGTCCAAAGCGATGGCGGTGACCTTCGCGGTCGGCGCCGTCACCGGCACCGTCCTGACCTTCGAGTTCGGCCTGCTCTGGCCCTACTTCGAGAAACGCTTCGGCGCCGCCTTCGGGGTCGCCTTCGCGATCGAGGGGATCTTCTTCTTCCTCGAGGCGATCTTCCTCGCCGTCTACATCTACGGCTGGAAGCGCCTTTCGCCCTGGGCCCACTTCTGGGCCGGGGTGCCGATGGTCATCACCGGCATCGGCGGCGCCTTCTCGGTCGTCGCCGCCAACTCCTGGATGAACCAGCCGCAGGGCTTCACCCTCGACGCCGCGGGCAAGGTGACCGAAGTGGAACCGCTGAGGGTCCTGTTCAACCGGGCGACCGGCTACGAGGTCCCGCACATGGTCCTTGCCGCCTACATGGTGGTCGGTTTCCTGGTCGCCTCGATCTACGCCGTCGGCATGCTGAAGGGCCGGCGCGACCGCCTGCACCGGCTGGGCCTCCTGATCCCGCTGACGATCGCCCTCCTCGCCACCCCGCTGCAGCTCCTGGTCGGCGACACCGCGGCGCGCGAAGTCGCCAACGACCAGCCGGCGAAGTTCGCCGGGATGGAGTGCATCCAGACCGGGGGCTCTCACCAGACCGAGTGGCTGGGGGGGATCTGCACCGCCGACGGGGTCAAGGCCGGCATCGGGATCCCCGACCTCGACTCCTTCCTGGTCGGCTTCAGCGCCGACACCAAGGTCACCGGCCTGAACGAAATCCCGGCCAACCGGCGGCCGCCCGTCAACACCCTGCTGCACCTCGCCTTCGACACGATGGTGGGGATCGGCAGCGCCCTGCTGCTGCTCGGGCTGTGGGTCGCCTGGTCGTGGTGGAAACGGCGCGACATCCCCCGCACGCCGTGGTTCCTGCGCATCGTCGCGGTCACCGGCGCGGCGGCGATCCTCGCCCTGTGGTGCGGCTGGATCGTCACCGAGGTGGGGCGCCAGCCCTGGATCGTCTACGGCTACATGCGGACCTCCGAAGCCGTGACCGGTGCCCAGGGGATCTGGTTCAGTTTCGCTTTCGTCCTGGTCCTCTACGCGGCGCTGGGGACGATCGCCGTCCTCGTCCTGCGCTCGATGTCGCGCCGCTGGCGCGAGGCGGGGGCCGAGACGGAGCGCGAACCCGGCCCCTACTCGCCGCGGGAGGCGCGGGCATGAAGCGTGTCGAGTTTGTCTACCCGGTGGCGACAAAGTCGACAGGAGGCCGGGCATGAGCAAGGCCGATGCGGCGGCGGCGATCCTCTGGATCGGGGCGACCTTCTACGCGCTGTTCGGCGGCGCCGACTTCGGCGGCGGCTTCTGGGACCTCGGCGCCGGCGGCGCCGAGCGCGGCGAGCGGCCGCGGGACCTGATCCAGCGCTCGCTGACGCCGGTCTGGGAGGCCAACCACGTCTGGCTGATCTTCTGCCTGGTCGTCCTCTGGACCACCTTCCCGAGCGCCTTCAGCGCGATCTTCACGACCCTCTACGTGCCGCTCGCCCTGGCGGCGCTGGGGATCGTCCTGCGCGGCTCGGGCTTCGCCTTCCGCAAGTCGGTCGAAGGCCTCTCCGGGCGGCGCGCCGCCGGCGCCACCTTCGCCATCTCCTCGGTCCTGACGCCGTTCTTCATGGGCACCGTGGTCGGCGCGATCGCGGCCGGCAGCGTCCCCGCCGCCGGCAGCGGCGACGCCTTCTCGAGCTGGATCCAGCCGCTGCCGCTGCTGATCGGGGCGATGTTCGTCGCCACCGGCGCCTACCTGGCGGGCGTCTTCCTGGTCGGCGACGCGCGCCGGGCCGGCGACGAGGAGATGGAGCGCTACTTCGAGCGCCGCGCCCTCGGCGCCGCCGTGGTGGCCGGCGCCTGCGCCGTGGCCGGCCTCTTCGCCCTGCACTCCGAAGCGCGCTACGTCTTCGACCGCCTGACCAGCCAGGGGCTGCCCTTGATCGTCGTCTCGGTGCTCTGCGGCATCGGCGTGCTCGCGGTGCTGCTGCGGGGCGGCCGGCGTCCGCTGCGGCCGCTGGCCGGCGGCGCCGTGGTGGCGGTGATCTGGGGCTGGGGGGTGGCCCAGTTCCCCTACCTGCTCCCGACCAGCCTGAAGATCGGCGAAGCGGCGGCGCCCGGCCCGACCCTGATCATCATCTTCGTCGTCTTCGGCGCCGCCGCGGTCCTCGTCCTGCCCTCGCTCGCCCTCCTATACACGCTCAGCCAGCGCGACCTGCTGGAGCACGAGTAGGCTCGCGGCCATGATCGAGGCGGTCCTCTTCGACATCGACGGCACCCTCATAACGACGGGCGGCGCCGGCGGCGAGGCCTGGAAACGCGCCTTCGTCGAGCTCTACGGCAACCCGCTCGACATCCGCGAGGTGACCGAGTCGGGGATGACCGATCCAGAAGTCGGCCGGGTGGCGCTGCAGAACATCCTCGGCCGCGACCCCGACCGCCGCGAGCTGGCGACGGCGATGGCCCACTACCTGCGCCACCTCTCCGACGCGGTCGACCAATCCGAGGGCTACCGGGTGATGCCGGGGATCGAGGACCTGCTCGACCGGCTGGTCGAGGCCGGCCACCTGCTCGGGCTGACCACCGGCAACGTCGAGGCCGCCGCCCACATCAAGCTCGCCCGCGCCGGCCTCAACCGCTTCTTCTCCTTCGGCGGCTACGGCTCGGACTCCAACCAGCGCACCGAGCTGACCAGGTGCGCCCTGGAGCGCGGCCGCCTGGTCTCCGGCGGCGTTCTCGTCACCGACAGCGCGATCTCGGTCGGCGACACCCCCCGCGACGTCGCCGCCGGCCACGGCGCCGGCATCGAAGTCGTCGGCGTCGCCACCGGCAACTTCACCGTCGCCGACCTCAAACAGGCCGGCGCCAACTGGGCGATCCCCGACGTGGCGTCGGGTTTCCCGGTCTGACGCTTCGGCCCGACCGAGGACGCCGAGATGCGCCGGTCAGGCGCGCTCGCAGCGTGCCTGGTAGATCGACGTGAAGCCGCTTTCGAAGCCGTTGCGGG
>DASVWP010000218.1:0-23133 GCA_036393155.1 Solirubrobacterales bacterium
AGCTCCTCCTCGACTTCTCGCGCAGCGGACTCGTCGAACTCGGGTGACGTCACCTCCGCTCGCAGATCCTGGAGCGGACCCGTCGCGAACACGTCTTGCACCCGTCCCATTCCCAGCAGCCGATTGACCTGACGTTGCAGCTCTTGGACGCGACCCGCTCCGTACGCTTGATCGATCTGTCGCCGCAGTTCCTGGATGCGTCCTGCGCCATACAACTGGTCGATCTGCCGGTTCATCTCGACGATGCGACCGGACCCGTAAAGCCGATCGATGTCCCTCTGCATCTGTTCGACCCCGAGCGCACGATCGATTTGGGATTGCAGTTCGCGCTGTTGCCTCAATGGATCCATCCGCTGAATTGTTGCTCACTGCCTCGTCCAACCGATAGCGCTCGCGGACTCTCCGCATCCCCGCGTAGCCACGCACTGACAGATCCCAGAAGCTCACCCTCCACGGGACGCCAACCGCCGAAGGCGGTCAATGCGAAGGCGATGGCAAGGGCAGGGCCAATCTCTTGGTGGACGCTCCAACCCAGCCGAAAACAGTCATGCGAATGAAGCCATCTGCTCCCAGGCGAGGGGCTCCTCATGGCGGAGTGGCCTCGTCGTTCTCGCCGACAGCCCCTCGGGAGGGTGGCCCCAACAAGGCGGTCGCTGGCATCCACTCGACCCTGGGGTCATCCTGAAGGAGATTGGTGACGGAAAGGCACTGCGCGTTCCACGTTTTCGACCAGCGCATGTGGTCGAGCACCGCCTCATGGGGAATGAGAAACGCCCCAATCGGCTGCATGTCGGCATGAAAAATCACAGCGGCGACATAGTCGAAATCAAGCGATCGCAACGGAGATAGATTCCGGCGCGAACTCTTAGTGCGACGCAGGGCCTTCACCTGGATGGTCGTTCCGTCCTTGGCTACAACGTCATACGCCTTGCTGTTGGGTGGCTCCGGATCTACCCCGTAGTGGTCAGCAATTATTCGCTCGGCTATGTCCGCAATAGGATTATTCGCCGATCGCACGATGCCGCGCTCGCGCAGCTCTTCCATGACGGAGCCGTAAAGCTCGATGAGCTCCGCATCGCTGATCTCCTCAAAAGAGAACTTCGCCATTTGCCCAGCTAAGCAGCCCAGAGCGGCTTTGTCCCCTCGTCACCCGATGCAAAGGGCTCAATCAACCCGTATCACTCCCCGGCAAAGGTCGTATCCCTCTCGGATCACGGATCGCCCCACATGGCTTCGCACAGCCTCGCGCGACTCGCTCAAGCGCCGATGATGCGTGGCTATGCGAAGCCACGCGGGGCGAGGGTCTTAGTCGGGGAGACAGGATGAAGCTGGCTTCTGCAGCCAGCCAGGGCAGACCCCGTATCCCTCTTGCATCCCCGATCCATGCGCATCCCAGCTCGGCTCCGCATCGCGCGTGACCTAACTAGTGAAGGACGAGGATCCCAACTCCGACCAAGAGGTTTACGGCCACGATGATCGCGGACACGGGGGTAACCGGCCCTATCGACTTCAATGAGGGCCGCCAGCGACCGAAGTGGAAGAAACGAATCCCGAGATTCTCGTACCCGGCAACTGGAACCTTGGCCACGAACAACGCTAGGCCGATGGCGGTAGCCGCCATCACGATCGAGTAGGTGATGATCGCAACCGTGCCCAGATCATCGAGGAGAAGACTGAGCCCGATACCGGGACCCAGGACGCCAGCAAAGATCGAAGCGCCATCTAGCGCCCAGTTGCACGTGCTCGCGAGGGTCTCCTGATTTAGCTCGATCGTGGGAAACTCGGGGTCGGGACCTCCCTCGCGACGGTCATTCTTGTCCAACTTGGCTTCCAGCCTCTCAAGCTGGACCACGAGGATCCTCCTGGCCTCATTGACGTTGCGCTGATACTCCTCCTTCATCCGCTTGATGACCAACAGAGACATGAAGCAACTGACGAAGGTCACCAGGGCGGTAAGCAGGAACGGCGCAGCGGTATCGAGTGCCGAGGCCACTTCGCGGATCACGGCCTGAGAGTGAGACGCAACTCCGCACCAACGCTGGGCTGAACCGGACTCCCGCCATTCGAGCTCACGGCCTGCGCAGTGCTCTTGATCTCGAGATTCTGACGCATCACGTTCGATGCCTTTTCAGTGAACGGGTTGACGTGGAGGTTCTGCTCTCGCTCGTCGTAGCGGTCCCGTCGTGGCACAGAAGACCCGTGAAGCGGAAACGAATCTTCCCACGGCCTCCCGTCCAGATACCGCAACATAGAGCCGCTCGGGACACTCACAAACTCGACCTGCAGGTCGAGAACCGTGACGTTGTCGATCCGAATCACGTGCTCAACCTGCGACGGGCATCGCAGATCGCCTGACCTGTGGTCGCGGATTTCCGTTCGCAGTCGGAGCTTCCCGTCACTCCTGTCGTCCCAGCCTTTCAATCGTCGCTCCGCTCCCCACCGGGAGCGCGATTGAGAACCCCTGACGCGGCGTCGACCAAACGCTCGGCCGCGGCGGAGATCGACTCCACACCGGTTTGCTGCAGCAGATCCCGAACTCGCTCGTGGTCCAACCAATCGGCACCGAGTCCCAGCTCCTGCGTCGGGTCGATGCCGGAATGCAGTGCGGGATCGGCACATCGCCTCCAGGTGACGACCCGGTCGGTCAAATCGAGGCGTACGAACTCGATGTCGTCTGCGTCGAACCCGCTGAACCGGCTGAAATTCTCATCCAGGCCGACCTCCTCGACCGTCCCGTCATCAGCCACGATCAATGCCATGGATTTGGCCTCCGGCGCGATGTCAGCCTCGCTTACAACCCGTTCGACGAGGGAACCCAACGAGCATTTCGCGGGCCACACCAACGCGAAGGAGTCGACGTGCGCCTCAACCCGGAGAGCGCTCTCGTCCGCGAGACGCAACAGCGCGGACTCCCCGCCGCTGGCGAGGTAGCGCTCAAGCGCAAGCGGCTCAGCCTCGACCGGCCACTCGACACGAAGTCGCTCAGGCTCAAGGACGACGGGTGCCGCAGCTTCAGCGAGAAAAGCCGCCACCGACTCCTCGCTCAGTCCGGGAGCCGTCTCCCCTGCAAGAGCCGGCTCGCGGCCAGTCCACTCATCCTGGCCGAGTGGTCCGAACCCATGGGCTAGGTAGTTCCTCAGCTGGACTGCCGCTCCACCCTCCCGCTTGGCGACGGCGAGGATCAGCGCCTCACCGATCACCTGGGCGCGACCGCTCCAGTCGCGATCCGTGGCATCCTCCATAACCGCGAGCAGGTTCGGCCACTCGGCATCGAACCAAGCCAGTGCCTCGGCCTCCGACCATCGTGATCCAGACTCTTTGAGATCGAGGATGGAAGGGTGACTCTCCGGCTCGGTCGTGAGGCCGAACAGGACGGCCGCAGTGGCGTAGAAGTCGGCGATTCGAGCGGCCGCGTGCCTCTCCTCTCCGGGCTCGTCTGCACGCAGGGCGGCAGCGGCATGACGCAGCAAAGGCTGGTGAAATCGCGATCGCCCGCCCCGGCTCTCAACCAGTTGGAGCTTGTGGAAACCACCCAGCGCACCCCCGACCGACAACTCTGGATCACCTGCTGCAATGCTCGCGATCAGTGGAGTGAAGCTGGGGCCAGGGTGCGCCGCGAGTCGCCGGTATAGCAGCGCCGCCTCGGAAGGGAGGGTGCGGTAAACGCCATTGATGAGAAAATCCGCCTCACCCTCAGCGTACGCGGCGGTGGAATCGTCAGGGCTGGACGCCATCTCGCGTACGAGGCTCCCCACCGTCAGTCCGGCATCGACCCGTAGGCGCTGAGCAGCGATCCGAACAGCCAGCGGCAAGCCCTGGGACATGCCAACCAGCTCGTCAACCGCCCGGGCCTCCCCCTCCACTCGAGCTCGTCCGGCGACTAGCGCCAAAAGCTCCCTTGCCGCCGGGGAAGCAAGCGGTGGCACGTCAATCCGGTGGGCGCCTGAGAACACCATGCCTTCAACCGGCGCCCTGGTCGTAGCGATCACGGCGCTCTGGGGCGCCAAGGCGGGGATCAGCGGCCCCATTTGAGCTTCCTGTTCGACGTCCTCGAGGAGAACCAGTAAGCGTTTCCCCACGGAACGCGCCCGGTAGAGCTCGACTCGATCCTCGAAGCCGGCTGGCATTTGGTCGGTGGCGACGCCCAGCCCCCCGAGGATGGCACCAAGCAGATCTTGGATCTCGACATCTCCCCAGGCGAAATCCGCGTAGAAGATCCCGTCCGGGAAGCGTTCGCGATTCAAACGCGCCCACTGCTGAACGAGAGCGCTCTTTCCAGTCCCCGCCGTCCCACTGACGACCACAACGGGGGGCGCTTGCCGGCTCCGAGGAGAGGTGAGGCGATCAAGCAGCCCTAGCTCCTTCGCCCTGTTCACGAAGCTGGCAGGGGGTGGTGGCAACTGGGCGATGCCTGGTGCAAGTGGGCTCAGGCCTGGGCTCCAATTCGTCGCTGCGCGGGCTCTCCTGAGCGAGCAGTGTATGCACACCTAAAAACTCAGGTATCAATCCTGAGGGTGATCGTCTGGATACGGGCGACGCCCTCCCTTATCGTCCCGGCGACGTCGATCCACTACCAGTCGAAGTTGACGGCGCGGTCGGTGAGGTGCTGGCGTCGCTCGATCAGGTTCCGGCGGTACTGCGGGTCGTCCGCGAGGCGCTGGTAATCCCCACGGGACTCCTCGTCGAACGCGACGTCAAGACCAGCATCAATCCACTCGAAGCCGGCGGAATATCGGCCGTTGCGTAGCCAGCGGTCGGTGTAGTCGAGGTCCGCGCAAATCGTGACGAAGCCGTCAGGCTGGACGGGGAAAAGCTCAAAATGGGGAGAGGATCGGATGTCGCTCAGCCGTGCGGGCACGGCACCGATGCCGTCGAGGTGAAACCACAGCGCGGTGCCCTGCTTGTCGAAGCCGCCATGGCTGTATGGGTTGCGGTAGGTCTCGGCGATCTCGTGCAGGCGGTCGTATACGCCCTTGGTCTCAGCGGCCTCTAGATCGAAAAGCTTGCGGAACTTTTCCCCCCAGCGATCCCCGATCAGATCCTCCAGCGCTCCACCGGTCGGGTCTAGATCGGAGAAGGCACTGATGAGCACGAGCTCGTGCTCTAGCAAGCTGAAGTAGGCGTTGACCGCCGCGATCGCCTCCCAGGCGCCAACCTGCGACTGGTGAATCTTCTCGAAGACACCGGCGAAGATGCTGTCGACCGCGTCTCGGCCCTCGGGCGTCTCCGGTTTCTCGGCGACAGCAAATGCGGCGGTAGCGGACTCTCGGAAATGCTCGTACATCGCACGCTGGCGCCCTGACTGGTTGGCAAGCGTTAGGCGCCCTTCGTCAAGTTGCTGTCTTGCGTGCTTTGCGAGGACCTCGCGCTCAACGATGCGTAGCGCCTTTCCGAGCCGTCTAGCGACCTCCGCGGCTATCGCCTCTGCGGTTTCGTCGCTGCCCTCGGCCGGGATGACGAAGAATCGAAGACCGAACTTCTGATTCGCAATCGTCACCCGGTGACCGCGGAACTGGACCGGCACATGCCACGCCGTCTTCTCATCAAGGCCGAGCTTGATCATGCCCATCACCTCGGTCAGGAGGAAGAGCACTAACGGGGGCACGGGCAGGTCCGTAGGTCCTACGCTCACCATCTCGCTGCCCGCCCAGATATCGCCGTGGTCCTCCCGGCGGGAGAATCCATCGAACAGGTAGCGAAGTGCCTTTTCAGACTTCGTGGCGGGCACGCTCTGAGTCTGGCAGCCTCACCGATGCCGACGTGGTGAGCGCGCCCGTCGAGGCAGCGCTTTCGTTTCGCGCGATACGCAGATGCCCCTAGCGGCGGTGCGTATCCCTCTCATGCCAAGCGCCGTATCACTCTCGTATCACGGATCGCCGCGCATCTCCCCGCATAGCTTCGCGCAGCGATTTCGGTTTTGGCTCCCTGCGCGGCTATGCGAAGCCATGCGGGGCGAAGGTCTGCTGCATCGGGGAGACAGGATTTGAACCTGCGACCGCTCGGCCCCCAGCCGAGTGCGCTACCAGACTGCGCCACTCCCCGTGGGGTCTTTGCATTCTGACGGATCGGGGGCGGGATGTCTCGCCGGGGGTTGCGCAGGACGTTGCGGCGCGATGGGAACGTCCGTTCGTATCGCTAGGTTGCGCCAATGACGAGGTGCGCCCGTTGCGCTGAGATGAAGCCGGAGGCGGATTTCGCTTGGCGCCGAAAGAGGCCGGGCCAGTTCGACACGTATTGCCGATCGCGCAGAGCGGCCTACAAGCAGGAGCACTATCGCCGTCATCGGCAGCGCTACGTCGACCAGGCCGGGCAACGGAACCGCCGGCTCATCGCGGAGCGCACGGAGTGGCTGGTCTCCTATCTGCGTGAGCACCCCTGCGTTGACTGCGGCGAGACCAGTCCGGTCGTCCTCGAGTTCGACCATCTGCGGACCACCTGCGAGACAAAAAGTTCAGCATCTCCCAGGGGATTCGCAACCGGCCGTGGCAATGCGTGCTCGACGAGATTGCAAAGTGCCAGGTGGTTTGTGCAAACTGTCATCGGCGCCGCACCGCTCGTCGGGGCGGCTTCGGTCGCGCGGCGGTAGCTCAACGGTAGAGCCTTGCCCTTCCACGGCAATGACGCGGGTTCGATTCCCGTCCGCCGCTCTTTCAGGTGGGAACGATCGAATTGACTTTCAGGGGACCGGCCCGGCTGCCGATTTAGAGGAAGCAGCGTGCGATCCGCGCTGCGTCGATTCGATGAGCACGCTCCGCAGATCCCCTCACATCGTCCTCCCGGCGCTGCTGGCGCTCGTGGGACTGGCGCTGCTCCTCGCCGGCTGCGGCTCGGGCTCGGAATCCGCGGAAAAGGAAGAGAAGAGCGGCTCGGCGACCAAGGCCAACGGCTACGTCGGCTGGCCGCTGTTCGGCCGGGTGCCGGAGCGGACGCACTACCTGCCGAGCAACAAGCGGGTGCTCGACCCGCCGCTGAAGGAAGCCTGGTCGGTCAGCACCCACGGGCTGGTCGAGTTCCCGCCGGCGATCGCCAACGGCGTTGCCTACATCATCAACAAGTACGGCAACGGCAAGGCGATCCGGCTGCGCGACCGCAAGGTCCTTTGGGAAATCAAGACCGACTCCCAGAACAAAGGCAGGGCCACCTTCGTCACCGCCCCCGTCTACCACGACGGCCTGGTCTTCGGCACCTTCCTCAACGGCGACATCGCCGCCGGCGACGCCAAGGACGGCCACAAGGTCTGGGTGCGCCAGGTCCCCGGCCACCTCGAATCCTCGCCGATGGCGGTCGGCAACCGGCTCTACTTCGGCACCGACACGACCGACGTGATGGCGCTGCGCGACTCCGACGGCAAGACGATCTGGGACTTCAACTCGCCCGGCGCGATCAAAGCCAGCCCCAGCTACCACCACGGCCGCATCTTCATCGCCGACTACCAGAGCTCGGTCTTCTCGCTGAACGCCCGCACCGGCAAGCCGATCTGGCGCACCAACACCAGCCGCGTGCCGCCGTTCGGCAGGGGCGGCTTCTACTCCTCGCCGGCGATCGCCTTCGGGCGCGTCTTCGCTGCCCGCGACGACGGCACCGTCTACGCCTTCAACGAAAAGACGGGCAAGGTCGACTGGGCCTTCCCGACCGGCGACCTGGTCTACGGCTCCCCCGCCGTCGCCCGGGTCCCCGGCACCCCGCCGACCGTCTACATCGGCTCCGAAAACGGCCGCTTCTTCGCCCTCGACGCCCGCACCGGCAAGGTGCGGTGGAGCTACGACGTCGGCGGTGCGATCCCCGGCACGGCGACGGTGATCGGCCACACCGTCTACACCTCGAGCTTCGAAACCGGGGAAACGGTCGGCATCGACGTCCGCACCCACAAGCGGACCTTCCACCTCAAGCAGGCCGGCTACACGCCGATGGTCTCCGACGGCCGCCGCCTCTTCCTGATCAGCTACTTCGGGCTGATCGCCCTGGAACCGACCAAGCGTTAGGAGCTCGGCCGGCTCCAGGGTGCCTTTCCCTGGCCAGTGCCCCCGGCTACAGCGCCGAGGGATAGGTCTCCGGCGGCTCCCCCTCCTCCCAGCCCGCGGTCCGCTCCAGCGGCTCGACCGCCCGCGTCCGGTCGATGTGGACCAGGGCGTCGAACTGGCCCGCGACCCGAGCCTCGAAGTAGTGGCTCAGCCGCTCGCTCTGCGGCCTGTAGACGACCCCGATCGCCCGCTCCAGCCGCGGCCGGCGCAGTGCCTCCGCCCCGGCCCCGCCGGTCAGGTCGACGAGGAAGCGCGGCTCGCCGACCTCGTGCAGCAGCGCCTCGACGCTCCCCGGCAGCGCCGGCCGCACCCGCCTGCGCTCGGCCGGAGCGTCCCAGGAGGAGGCGGCGGTGACGGTGCCGGCGTAGGTCGTGAAGCCGAGCAGGAAGCAGTCCTCGGGGTGGCCCTCGCGGACCAGCTGGCCGACGTTGTGCTCGCCGCGCCGCCCCATCTCGGTCAGCCGCGCGTCGCCGACGTGCGAGTTGTGCTCCCAGACGACGATCCGCGCCGGCTCCCCGTGGCGCGAGAGGTGGGCCTCGAGCCGGTCCAGCGTCTCCGCCATGTGACGGTCGCGCAGGTTCCAGGAGGTGCCGTGGTCGGCGAACATCGAGCGGTAGTACCGCTCGGCGCTGGCGATCAGGCGGGCGTTCTGCTCGGCGTAGAACTGCTCGTCCTCGGCGGCGAGGCCGTCGCGGCGCAGGTAGCGCTCGGCGCCGCGCTGCAGGTCGGTCAGCTGGGCGACCACCCCGGCCCGGCAGGACTCGCTGACCCCGAAGCTGACCGCGTGCCCGTAGCTCTGCTCGTCGCCGAAATGCTCGAAGCAGGCGTAGCGCTCGCGCGCTCGCGCGGCGGCCGCCGGGTCGACCCGCTCCAGGTAGGCGACCACCTCGGCCACCGAGGCGTAGAGGCTGTAGAGGTCGAGGCCGTAGAAGCCCGCCGGCGAGTCGGGGCGGCGCTCGTTGCGGTCGCGCAGCCAGCCGACGAAGTCGAGCACCTCGGCGTTGCGCCACATCCAGGTCGGGAAGCGGCGGAAGCCCCGCAGCGCCTCCTCGGCGTCGGCGTCCTCGGTCGCGCCGTGGACGTAGCGGTTGACCCGGTAGGCGTCGGGCCAGTCGGCCTCGACGGCGACGGCGCGGAAGCCCTTCTCCTCGATCAGCCGGCGGGTGATCCGCGCCCGCTCGCGGTAGAACTCATGGGTGCCGTGGGAGGCCTCGCCGAGGAGGACGAGGTGGGCGTCGCCGACCAGCTCCAGCAGGCGGTCGTAGTCCTCTTCGGCTCCGCTCAGCGGCTGCGCGGCGCGGCGCAGATCGAGGACGGGCGGGGGGTCCGCGGTCAGCCCTCCCGCCATCAGGCCCTCGGCGCCCCGTCGGCAGTTCGCTCGCGACCCGGGGACGGCACGCCGCCGTCGCCGTGAGCCCGCAGCGCCACGATCACCTCCTCGTCGGAGACCTGCGTGAAGTCCTCGTAGCAGCCCCCCACCCCGCGCATCAGCAAGGAGAGTTCGAGGCAGATGAGGTCGTCGGCCTCGGCGGCGAGGCGCTCGGCGGCCTCGTACGAGGAGACCGGGACGGCAAGCACGGTGTGACGCGGGCCGAGCTTGCGCACGGCGCGCAGGGCGGCGGTGTCGGTGACGCCGGTGGCGACGCCGTCGTCGACGACGATCACCGTCCGCCCCTCCATCTCCAGCCGCGGGCGGCCGTCGCGGTAGGCCTCGACCCGGCGCCGCAGCTCGGCGGACTCGCGCTCGATGATCGCGTCGAGCTTGATGCGGCTGATGCCCAGGCCCGCGACCGCCTCGGGATCGACGACCAGCGTGTCCTCCTCGGCGATCGCCCCAATCCCGTACTCGGGGTTGTGCGGAGCGCCGAGCTTGCGGACGACGAGGACCTCCAGCGGCGCGCCGAGCGCGTCGGCGACCTCGCTCGCCACCGGCACGCCGCCGCGCGCCAGACCGACCACGACCGGCCGCTCCGCGGCCAGCGGCGCCAGGCGCTCGGCCAGCAGCCGACCGGCCTCGCGGCGGTCGGCGAACGGGTCGACGGCTTCGGGGACTAATGGAGTCACGAGATCCTCCCGATCCTCCTCTCTACCCGCCCCTCGCCCATCGTGAGCACGCCACCTCGCGGATGCGGGAAAACCCCGATGGGGGCCGGGTGGGCGGCACTACCGTTCGCCCATCGACGCGATCCTTCCCAGGCTGCGCGGCGCCTCGGTCGCCGTCTTCGCTCCCTCGCCGCTGCTGACGGTGACGGTGGAGAGCGACCCCTCGGGCGACGAGGTCCACTTCCACGCCGGCGGCCAGGGCTTCTGGGTCGCCCGGATGGCGGCCGGGCTCGGGGCCGAGGTGATGCTCTGCGTGCCGCTCGGCGGCGAGTCCGGCACCGTTCTGCGCTCGCTGCTCGCGGTCGACGGAGTGAGCGTGCTGGCCGTCCCGACCAGCGGCGCCAACGCCTCCTACCTGCACGACCGGCGCAGCGGCGAGCGGGTGCGGATCGTCGAGACCACGAGCCCGCCGATGCGCCGCCACGAGCTCGACGAGTTCTACGGCGTCGCCGCGACCGCCGGCCTCGAGGCCGGCACGATGCTGCTGACCGGGCCGCGCAACGACAGCGTGCTGCCGGCGGACACCTACACCCGGCTCGCCGCCGACCTGCGGGCCAACGGGCGGCGGGTGCTCGCCGACCTGACCGGGAAGCCGCTGGCAGCGGCGCTGCGCGGCGGCGTCGACCTGCTGAAGATCAGCCTCGAGGAGCTGCGGGAGGAGGGGCGGGTGCGGCACGAGGAGCGAGCGGAAGTCCTCGCGGCGATCGAGATGCTGCACGACGAGGGGGCCGCCGACGTCCTCGTCTCGCTGGGCGCCGACCCGGCCCTGGCGCTGAGCGGCGGGCGGCTGCTGGAGGTGGCGGGGCCCCGCTTCGCCCCGGTTGACCCCAGCGGCGCCGGCGACTCGATGTTCGCCGCCCTCGGCGTCGGCCTGGCAGCCGGCCTGCGGACCGAGGAGGCGCTGGGGCTCGCCGCGGCGGCCGGGGCGCTCAACGTGACCCGCCACGGCCTAGGCAGCGGCCACCCGCCGGAGATCGAGCGGCTGCGGGGCCGGGTCCAGGTGCGGGAGATGCAGCCACCCCGATCGCGGTGAACCCGCAGCGAGCGTTGCGGATTACCCCGATGGCCGCGCCCGCCACCGGACAGAAAATGCTTGCGTAACTACCGATGCAGTGGAGATGAGGGAGAGATGAGGGAACCACTTGAATGCCCGCGCTGCCACCGGCGCCATTCCGTTCGCGCCGGCAGCGCGCTGACGATCTGCCCGACCTGCGACACCCCCCCCGGGCTCGGCCACGGGCCCAGCGAGCAGCAGGTGCGCCGCTATCTCTACGAGCACCGGCTGCCGGCGATGCCGCGGATCGCGCCCCGGCCGACGGCGATCGAGGCCCACCGTGTCTGAGCTGCGGGAGGCCGACCAGAGCGCCCTGCGAGACCTCGCCGGTTTCGGCAACGGCGGCGCCCCGGTCCTCAGCGCTTACATCAGCCTCGACGGCCCCGAGGTGCGCACGCCGGAGACCCTGCGGCAGGAAATCGACTCGCGCCTCGACGAGGCGGCGCGGCGGCTGCGCCCCGAGGCGGTCGAGGAGACCGCGGCGCAGGCGCTCGGCGCCTGCCTGGAGCAGGCCCACCGGGCACTGGAGAACGCCCCCCTCGCCGACCACGGCCTGCGCGCCGTCGCCGTCTTCTGCCGCGAGGGCGCCGAGCCGCGGCTCTACGGGCTGCGGCGCCCGGTCGATTTCGGCGTCGCCGCCGCCCTGCGCCCGCGGCCGGCGCTGGAGCCGCTGCTGGAGGCGATGGGCAGCGAGCGCTGGGCCGTCGCCCTGGTCAGCCGCAAGCACGGCCGCCTCTTCCTCGGCGGCGAGACCGGCCTGGTCGAGCTCGGCGACATCGAGGACGACGTCCACCGCTGGCACTCCCAGGGGGGCTGGTCGCAGGCGCGATACCAGCGCGGGGTCGAGAAGGAAACCGCCGACCACGTGGAGCGGGTCTGCGCCAGGCTCTTCGCGCTGCACGAGCGGCGCCCGCTCGACGCCCTCGTGCTCGGCGGCCCGGCGGAGATCCGGCCGCTGGTCGAGCGCCACCTGCACCCCTACCTGCGCGAGCACCTGGCCGGCGAGATCGCCGTCGAGGTCGAGTCCGCGACGCCCGAGGAGGTGCGCGAGCGCCTCGAGCCGCTGGCGCGGGAGCGACGGCAGGCCGCCGAGCTGACGGCGGTCGAGCGCCTGGAAGCGGGACTGGGCACCGGCGACGAGGCTGTGGCCGGGATCGCCGAAGTCCAGGCCGCGCTCGAGCGGCGCCGCGTCGGCACGCTGCTGATCGCCGCCGGCGAGGGCGGCGAGTCGACCGAGCGGGCGGTCGAGGAGGCCGTCGCGCAGGCGGCCGAGGTGATCGCCCTCCACGACGACGCTCTGGATCGCTTCGGCGGCATCGCCGCGCTGCTGCGCTTCTGAAGATCGGTGCGACTTCTGGGCGCTGTAGCGCCCATTTCTCGCACTAATCCCTTGACGAGGCGTCGGCGCGCTAGGCGAAGCGGTCGGCGAACCAGCCGGCGGCGAGCTCGGTGACCCGCTCCAGGGCGCCGGGCTCTTCGAAGAGGTGGGTGGCGCCGGGGACGATCGCGACCTGGTGGGGGCAGCGCAGGCGCTCGGCGGCGGCCTGGTTGAGGCTGATCACGGGGTGGTCCTCGCCGCCGACGATCAGCAGGGTCGGGGCACTCACCCGGGCCAGGCACTCGGCGGCCAGATCGGGACGGCCGCCCCGGCTGACGACCGCGCCGATGCCGCCGCCGAGCTCGGCGGCGGCGCAGAGCGCGGCGGCGGCACCCGTGGAAGCTCCGAAGTAGCCGACCGGGCGGCCCGCCACCTCGTCGTGGCCGGCGACCGATTCGGTGACCGCGACGAGCCGGCCGCCGAGCAGCTCGACGTCGAAGACGTTGGCCCGGTCGCGCGCCTCACGCTCGCTGAGAAGGTCGAAGAGCAGGGTCGCCATCCCACGCCCGTTGAGCGCCGCGGCGACCTCGCGGTTGCGGGGGCTGAGGCGGCTGGAGCCGCTGCCGTGGGCGAAGACGACGAGCCCGCTGGGCTCGTCGGGGACGGCCAGGTCGCCGAGCAGCTCCACCCCGCCGGCGATCGGAATCCGCAGCTCTCGCTCCCTCATATCCCGAACCTACGGGCGGCGGGGCCGCTGGTCATCGGGGAGACCCCGCCGACGATTCGGCGGCATATCCACGGGTAGCTGTGAGGACGCAAAGAAAAGGAGGACGAAGACATGTTCGAGCGACTTCACACGCCCGAAGAGGCCTACAGCTACAAGCTCGGGGCAACGCTGAAGATGGAGAACGAGGTTCTCGAGATTCTCGAGGAGAACATCGAGCACGCGCGCAGCGGCAAAGTCAAAGAGCTGCTCAACGAGCACCACGCGGAATCCGAGCAGCACGTGCGCAACGTCGAAGAGGCCTTCCGGCTCTGCGGCTGGGAAGTCGACGACTCGCCCTGCCCGGCGATCGAGGCGCTGGGGAAAGAGGGCAAGGCGAACCTGAAAAAGGCCGACGACGAGCTTGCCGACTCGCTGATCCTGCAGGCGGCGGTCGAGGTCGAGCACCACGAGATCGCGGTGTACGAGAACCTGATCATCAACGCCACGGCGCTCGGCCGCGACGACGTGGTCCAGGTGCTGCACCGCAACATCGACTCCGAGCAGTCCGCCCTGGAGAAGGTGAGGAAACTGCAGGCAGAGGTTGCCGCGACGGCCCCGAAGCAGCCGGTCTGAGCCGGTGCGCGAGGTCGCGGCTTCCCCCCGCGGCCTCGCTGTCTATTCCATGACCCGGAGGGTCGAGGGGACGTCCATGCGGCGGATCCGCCGGGCGCTGAGCAGCGGGGCCAGGGCCACGGCGAGGACTCCGACCGCCGCCGCGACGAGCAGCGAGGCGGGGGTGATCTGTACCACCAGGCCGAGGTCGGGCAGCGTTTCCGGCAGCGTCTGGCCGACCACCCAGCTGGTCACCAGGTAGCCGCCGGCGAGCCCGGCGACGGCGCCGAGCAGGCCCGCGATCAGGCTCTCCCCCACCGCCAGCGCGACCGCCCGCGCGCTCGTCACCCCGAAGGCGAGCATGGTCGCGTTCTCGCGGCGCCGCTCGTCGATCCCGATCGCCGAGGAGTTGAAGGCGATCAGCAGCGCCAGGGCGAGGGCGAAGCCCTCGATCAGCCGCAGGACGCCGACGAAGTCCCCGAGCCGGTTGCGCACGAACTCGGTCGTCGCCGTCGCCCGTTCGACCGAGGCGACGGCGGGGGCGTGGAAGAGCGCCCGGGCGATCCGGTTCTCGCTCGCCCCCGGCCGCGGCGTCGCCGAAACCCGGTTGGCGATCCCCGGGAAGCCGGCGAGCGCGGCGACCGAGGGGTCGGCGTAGGCGAAGGTGCGGAAGGGGTCGGGATGCAGGCCGGCCACCCGCACCCTGGCCCGCGCCTCCTCATAGCCGGCGCCGCGGCGCCGCGGATAGGCGAGCTCGATCGTCCCGCCGACCCCGACGCCGAGGTCCTGCGCCGCCTTTTCGGAGATCACGACTTCGGGCCGGCCGGCGACCGGCGCGGCGCCGGCGACGATCGTCGGCACCCACACCGGGCTGGCGAAGTCGAGCAGGGTCAGCGACCCCTCGAAGGCCTCCCGGCCCGACGCGGAGAGCGTCACCGGCAGGGTCAGCTGCGGTTCGGCGGCGGCGACGCCGGGCGCCCGGGCGACCAGCCGACGCGCCGCCCCGGCGGGGCGAAAGCCGTCGAGCGCGACGACGATCCGATTTGGGTTGCCGTGGGCGACCTCGGCTTCGCTGCGGTCGACGGTGGCGTTGAAGGAGTCGATCAGGCCGAGGAAGGCGACCAGCACGCTCAGCACGGCGCCGATCCCGAGCACCGTCAGCAGCGTCCGGCGCGGCGCCCGCAGGGCGTTGCGCAGCGGCAGCTGGGCGATGCTCGAGCCCGGCAGGCGCAGCCGCTTGGCGAGCCCGGCGACGCCGCTGCCGCGGGCCGAGCGAAAGCCGACCCGGATCGCCTGCACCGGGGTCTGGCGCAGCCCCCGCCAGACCGGGATCGCGGTGGCGAGGATCGGCAGCACCAGGCCGACCGCGGCGGCGCGGAGGAAGACGCCGAGCTCGAAGGGCGTGCGCATCGCCGGCAGCGGCAGCAGGCCTTCCAGAACGCCGCGGAAGATCTCCCCCATCGCCAGGCCGAGAGCCAGCCCCAGGACGGTGCCGGCGACGGCGATCTGCACCCCCAGCAGCAGCGGCCGGATCGCCAGCTGGCGCGGCGGCACCCCGAGCGCCATCCCGATCCCGATCTCCCGCCGCTGGGACTCGACGATCCGGGTCGCCAGGTTGAACGCCGCCAGGGCGGCGCCGGCGAGGATCAGGAAGGCGAAGACGTCGAACATCTGCTGGTCGCCGCTGGCGTCCTTGTAGAGGACGCGGTGGGCGGTGTCTTCGGCCAGCGTTTTCACTTCGCCGCTCAGCCCGGCCGCGGCGAGGGCGCGCTCGAGCTGGCGCCGCACCGCGCTCGGGGAGGCGCCCGCCCCCAGCCGCAGGACAGCGTCGTCGACGCGCGGCGGGCCGCCGGCGAGCCGCTGGGCGGTCCGCAGCGAGGTGAAGAGGAGCGCGAACTGGGCCTCGGCGCCGCCGAATTCGCCGCCGCCGGGGCGGGTCACCATGAACGATTCCGGCGCGCCGCCGAGGCCGACGTAGCGCAGCCGCCGCCCGCCGGGCAACCGCAGGACTCCGCGCGACGGCAGCCCGTGGTATTCGGCGAAGCCGCGCTCCAGGACGGCCACCGGCCGGCCTTCGTCGCCGGCCCGCAGGGCGCGCCCGGCGGAGGCGTAGACGCCGTCGATCGCCGGCCCACCCGGGCCGAGCGGCGAGCCGATCACTTCCGCCGGGCTGAGCAGCGCTTCGGCGCCGCGCCGCGGCACCTCGACCTGGGTGGGCAGCCGCAGTCGCTCGGCGATGGCCACGACCTCGCCGGCCGCCGGGATGCCCTCGACCAGCCGCCGCAGCGAGCCGGGCGGCGCGCTGGTCCCCGTGGTGAGGGAGACCTCCACGTCGTGCGCGTGCAGGACCGCGTAGCTGGCGTCGTTGGAGGCGATGCGCCAGTCCTTCATGCTGCCGAGCCCGGCGTAGACCCCGGTGCCGATCGCCAGCACCAGGCCGATCGCCAGCACCAGCGCCCAGCGGCCGCGCAGATCGCGGAGCGACCAGCGGAGCCAGAATCGCAGCCGCTTCATCTCACCAGTGCAGCTCGGAGATCGCGGCCGGGCCGCCGGGGTTGGGCCGGTCGGCGACGACGTGGCCGCTGGAGAGCTCGACGACCCGGTGGGCGACGCGGGCGATCTCGCGGTTGTGGGTGACGACCAGCACCGCGGTCCGCTCGGTGTGGGTCTGCTCGTGCAGCAGCTCGAGGATCTGCACGCCGGTGCGGAAGTCGAGCTCGCCGGTCGGCTCGTCGGCCAGCAGGATCGGGTTGCGGGTGGCCAGCGCGCGGGCGATCGCCACCCGCTGCTGCTCGCCGCCGGAGAGCTCGTGCGGGAAGTGGTCGCCGCGGTTGCCGAGGCCGACCCGCTCCAGCGTCTGCGCGGCGACCGCCCGCGCGTTGCCGTGGCCGCTGACGTCGGCGCCGAACTCGACGTTCTCCAGCGCGGTCAGGGCCGGGAAGAGGTTGAAGGTCTGGAAGATGAAGCTGACCGTATGGCGGCGGAAGGCGAAGAGCTCGGCTCGGGAGGCGCCGCCGATCTCCTCGCCGGCGATCCGGATCTCCCCCTCGGTCGGCGAGTCCAAGGCGCCGATCATGTTCAGCAGCGTCGTCTTGCCGCTGCCCGAGGGGCCGAGGACGACGACGAACTCGCCCGGACTCACGGTCAGGTCCACGCCCTCCAGGGCGGTGACGGTGACCTCGCCCATCTCGTAGCGCCGCGCCACCCCGCTCAGCTCGACCAGCGGCTGCTCCGCCCCACCCGCACTCGTCTCCGCTGCGCTCATCTGCCCGAATCGTGGAAGACCGCGCCGTGCGGGGAATCCGTAGGAGAGCATCGACCGGCGGCGGAGAGTCCGCAACCTCGCCCGGGGCCCGACTGATCTCGCCCGGCCCGCCGCGGAGTCAAACCTCTTACATCCCCGATCCCCGCGGCCGGGCGGTTTAGGTGGGATCGCTAGCATGCACTCAAGGAGTTCGTCGCGCCCGAGGGCACGGGAGTTGGACGGGTCCCTGCAGAACGAGGTCAGACTGAGCGGGAAGCCAGCGGAGTCTCGCCAGGACCCTCCAGCACGAGTCCATTCGAGGAGGATCCGTCTTGACCAGCGAGCCCCAGCCATTCGTGACCGACGGGCTGCTCGTCATCCGCAAGGAGAGGCGCGGGGACGCCCAGGCGATCTGCATCGGCGGCGAGCTCGACCTCGCCAACTCCGAGACCGCCGAGCGGGAGGTGACGGCCGCCCTGGAGGGACAGCCGGGCCCGGTGATCGTCGACCTCAGCCGGCTCGAGTTCATCGACTCGACCGGGATCGCCCTGATCGTCTCGCTTCTGGGCCGCCCCGAGAACGCCGGCCGGCTCAGCTTCGTCCCCGCCTCGGCGGCGGCGGTCAACCGGGTTCTCGACCTGACCGGGCTCTCCGAGCGCCTGCCGCAGGCCGGCGACGGCAGCGCCGCGACCGGCGCCTAGCCTTCGCCTGCTCCCTCGCCGGGCTCGCTCTTGGCGGCGCTTAAGTCTCGTCTGTTAGAGAGGGCCGCGTGCTCATCGACGCCGAGGGCCCGATCGCCAGGCGCAGGCGCGCGAGCCCGCGCGGCCGCTCGCTGCTGCTCGCCGCCCTCGCCGTCGCCGTCCTCCTGGCCGTCACCTCCGGCAGCGTCTTCGCCTACCTGTCCAGCCTGCCCGGCACCGGGGACGCCGAAGCCCGGGTGCGGCAGATCCTCGCCGCCCACCACGGCGTCGCCGAGCCGATGCCGCCACCGGCGCGGCTCGGCAGCGCGGTGGTCGCGGTCGAGGACGAGCACTTCTACGCCAACGTCGCCGTCAACATCCTCGACGGCGCCGGGCGGGCGGCGCTGGCGGCGCTGCAGACCAGCTCGGACCCGGGCGGCAGCACGATCGGCCAGCAGCTGGCCAAGACCCTCTACCCGCACGGCGAAGGGCTGGCCGGGACCCTGGAAGAGATCGGCCTCGCGGTCGAGCTCTCAGTGCACTACTCCAAGCCGCGGATCCTCAACATGTACCTCAACTCGGTCTACTACGGGCACGGCTACTGGGGCGCGGTGGCGGCCGCCCGCGGCTACTTCGGCCGCTCGCCGCGGCGGCTCGGCTGGGGCCAGGCGGCGCTGCTCGCCGGCCTGCCGCAGGCGCCCTCCGCGTACGACCCGCTGCGGCATCCGGCGCCGGCCCGGCAGCGGCAGGCCCACGTCGTCGACCAGCTGGTCGACAACCGCTACCTCTCGCCGGCCGCGGGCCGCGCGGCGCTGCGCGAACCACTGCGGCTGCGCTGAGCGGCCTGCCGGGGGCTCAGGCCGTGCGGCGCCGCAGGGTCGCCGCGCCGAGCCCCAGCGCGAGCAGAGTCGTGGCGACGATCACCGCGAAGTCGGCGAGGCCGGCGGCGCCGAGGGCGCCGTCGACGGTGACCCGGCGCAGGGCTTCGAAGGCGTAGGTCAGCGGCATCGCGTAGGAGACCGCGTGCAGGACCGGCGCCATCTGGTCGCGGGGGACGAAGAGGCCGCAGAGCAGGAGCTGCGGGAAGACCACCGCCGGCAGGAACTGGACCGCCTGGAACTCGGTGCGAGCGAAGGCGCTGACGAAGAGGCCGAGCGCCATGCCGAGCAGCGCGTTGCCGACCGCCAGCACCATCACCAGGGCGCTCGAGCCGGCGACTTCGAGGCCCAGCGGGCCGAAGGCGACCGCGGCGGCGATCAGCGCCTGCAACGTGCCGACCAGGGCGAAGGCGATGCCGTAGCCGAGCAGCAGGTCGAGCTTGGCCAGCGGCAGGGTCATCAGCCGCTCCAGGGTCCCGGTGGTGCGCTCGCGCAGCATCGTGATCGAGGTGACGACGAACATCGTCGTGAACGGGAAGAGGCCGACCAGCGGCCCGCCGATCCGCTGGAAGGCGGCGAGGTCCTGGTCGAAGGCGCCGCGCAGCAGGGTCAGCAGGAAGGGCGAGATGCCGAGCATGAGGACGACCGTGCGCGGGTCGCGGCGCAGCTGTGTCAGCACCCGGGTCGCCACCGCCACGGTGCTCCGCGGGCTCACCGGCCCTCCTCCCCCTCGGCCTCGATCAGTGCCAGGAAGGCCTCGTCGAGGCGCTCGCGGCCGCTGCGGCGGCGCAGCTCGTCCGGCGTCTCGGCCGCCAGCAGGCGACCCTCGCGCATCAGCAGCAGCCCGTCGCAGTGCTCGGCCTCCTCCATCACGTGGCTGGAGACCAGCAGGGTCGCCCCGGCCGCGGCGAGCTCGGCGAAGGTCGCCCAGAGGTCCCGGCGCAGCAGCGGGTCGAGGCCGACGGTCGGCTCGTCGAGGACCAGCACCTCGGGGCGGCCGAGCAGCGCGGTGGCGAGCGAGACGCGCGCCCGCTGACCGCCGGAGAGCCGCGAGACGACGGCGTCGGCGAACGACGCCATGGCCACCGTCTCCAGGACCTCCTCGACCCGCTCCCCGCCGACTCCGAGCACCCGGGCGAAGAAGCGGAGGTTCTCACGCACGGTGAGGTCGCCGTAGACCGAGGGCGCCTGGGTCAGGTAGCCGACCCGCGAGCGCAGCGAGGGCGCGCCGGCGGGCCGGCCGAGCACCCGCACCGTCCCGGAGGAGACGATCTGGACGCCGACGATCGCGCGCATCAGCGTCGTCTTGCCGCAGCCGCTGGGGCCGAGCAGGCCGGTGACGCGGCCGGCCGGGACCGAGCAGCTCAGACCGTGCAGGACCTCGTTCCCCCCGCGCCGGACGGTCAGGGCCTCGACCTCGAGCGACATGCGACAACCATAGGCAGCGGCCGCGCGCCAGGCGATGATGGGGGCGTGGAACTGGGGCTGGCCATCGCCTTCTCGATCGCCTTCGCGTTCACCAACGGGTTCCACGACGCCGCCAACGCGATCGCCACCCTGGTCGCCACCCGCGGCGCCAGGCCCGGACAGGCGGTGGTCCTGGCGGCGGTCTTCAACATGCTGGGGGCGCTGCTGGTCGGCAGCGCGGTCGCCGACACGATCGCCGGCATCGTCACCGTGCCGGCCTCCCAGGCGGTCGAGGTGATCGGCGCGGGGGTGCTCGCGGCGACCCTGTGGAACGTCCTCACGTGGTGGCGCGGGCTGCCCTCCAGCTCGGCCCACGCGCTGGTCGGCGGCCTGGCCGGGGCGGCGATCGCCGAGGCCGGGGTCGACGCGGTCAACTGGGGCGGCCTCGACGGGCTGAAGCCGGTCGGCGTCTTCGGGGTGCTGATCGCGCTTGCCGTCTCCCCCCTGGTCGGCCTCGCCTTCGGCTTCCTCTTCGCGCGAGCGAACGCGCTCGCCCTGCGCCGCGCCACGCGCCGGGTCGGCGGGCCGATCCGCGGCGCGGAGTGGGCGATGTCGGCGGCGCTCTCCTTCGGCCACGGGGCCAACGACGCGCAGAAGTCGATGGGCGTCGTCGCCGCGCTGCTGGTCGCCAGCGGCCACCTCGGCTCCTTCGGGGTGCCGCTGTGGGTGAAGCTGGCCTGCGGCGCGGCGCTGACCCTCGGCACGGCGACCGGCGGCTGGCGGATCATCGCCACGATCGGCCGCCACATCTTCCGCCTGGCGCCGATCGGCGGCTTCGCGAGCCAGAGCGCCTCGACCGCCGTCGTCCTCCCCGCCTCCTATCTCGGCGCCCCGATTTCGACCACCCAGGTCGTCGCCTCCTCGGTGGTCGGGGTCGGCGGCGGGCGGCGGCGCTGGCACCACGTGCGGTGGGCGGTGGTCCGCTCGATCGCCCTCGCCTGGCTCTTGACGCTGCCGGCGGCGGCTGCATTCGGGGCGATAATGCTGGTCATCTGGAGGGCGATATGAGCACGCGCAAGCACTGGTTCCTGCCGCAGAACCCCGACGTGTTGCGGATGCTGCAACGGCAGTCGACGACGACCACCGAAGGCCTCGACGCGCTGGCCGCCTGGGCCGGCGGCGAGGAGGCGGCCGGGCAGCGGGTGCGCGACCTCGAGCACCAGGCCGACCGCGAGAAGCGCGAGCTGCGCGAGACGCTGACCGTCGCCTTCTCCACGCCGCTGGAGCCGGAGGACATCTTCGAGCTCTCGCGGGGCCTGGACGAAGTCCTCAACAGCGCCAAGAACATCGTCGGCGAGGCGGAGGCGATGGGCACGCCGCCGGACCCGGCGATGGCGCGGATGGCGGCGCACCTGGCCGCCGGCACGCGGCAGCTCGACGAAGGCCTGGCGCGCTTTGCCGCCGGCGACCGCGACGGCGCCACCGCGCTGGCCGACCGGGCGGTGAAGGAGCAGCGGAACCTCCAGCACAGCTACCGTGACGCGATGTCGGCGCTGGTCGAGAACGAGGACCTGCGCGAGGTGACGGCGCGGCGCGAGCTCTACCGCCGGCTCGCCCGGGCCGGCGACGACCTGGTGCTGGTGGCGGAGCGGGTCTGGTACTCGGTGCTGAAGGAAAGCTGAGGCAGGCCGACCGGCTCGCGGGTCAGCGCCAGCGCCACGGCGGCGAGGACGGCGAGCCCGCAGAGGACGTAGAGGTCGCCGGCCAGGAGGCCGCCGAGGTCCGGGTCGCGCCCGGGCCAGGGCATCTTCACCAGGCCGGAGAAGGCGACGCCGAGGGCGGCCGCGGCGGCGAGCGGCCAGAGCGTCCGGCGGCGCCAGGCGACCGCGCCGAGCAGGACGAACAGGGGCACCGCCCAGACCCAGTGGTGGGCCCAGGAGAAGGGCGAGACGAGCAGGCCGGTGAGCGCGCAGACCACCACGCCGGCGAGCCGGTGCCCGCGGCGGTGCGCCCAGGCGGCGAGGGCCAGGCCGGCGATCGCCCCGGGCAGGGCGACCGCGAGCCACCAGGGCCGGGCGGCGGCGAGGCTGCCGGCGGCGCGGGCCAGGGCGCCGGAGATCGACTGGTTGCCGGGGTTGAGCGGGCTGCCGACCCGGTGCTGGTCGAGGAACAGGCCGCCGGGCCAGAAGGCCCAGGACTGCGAGGGCAGGAGGACGAAGCCGGCGGCGATCGTGGCGCCGAACGCGCCGGCCGCGACGATCGCCGCCCGCACCCTGCCGGTGATCGCCAGGTAGACGACGAAGATCAGCGGCGTCAGCTTGATCCCGGCGGCGACGCCGGTCGCCACCCCCTGCCAGCGGGCGCCGTCGCGGCGGCCCAGCAGGTCGACGCCGACCAGCGCCGCGAGGATCAGGTTGACCTCGCCCAGCCGCAGCGTTTCGACCACCGGCGCCAGCAGCAGCGAGAGCGCCACAGCGGCGAAGACGACCGCCGGCCGCCGCCGCACCCCGGCGGCGCCGAGCGCCAGCCAGCAGAGCAGCGCCAGGGCGCCGGCCCCGGCGACCGTCAGCGCCGCTTCGAGGAAGTCCTGGGTGGGCGCGGCGAGGCCGAAGAGCGCCGCGGCGAACGGAGGGTAGGTGAAGTGGTAGAGGGCGTGGCCGCCGTAGAGCGCGGCCCCGTGCAGCGCCTGCTGCCCGCCCCACCAGTACACGCGCACGTCCCAGAGCGGCCAGTGGGCGCCCGGGTCGCCGACCCGCGGGTACAGGTACAGGCCGAGCGCCAGCGCGCCGAGGCCGGCGAGCAGCCACGGCGCGATGCGAGCGCGAGACCCCACCGTCCCATCGTCGCCGCCGATCCTTAAGAGGGGCTTTGCGCCGCCGCCCCGAGCAGGCGCGCCTTCGCGGCGGCGAACTCCTCGTCGGTCAGCTCGCCGTCGCGGTGCAGGGAGACCAGCCGCTCGATGTCGGCCACCCCGCCGCCCGCGGCCGCCGGGCCCGCCGCGCCGTCGCGGCCGGCCCGGGCGCGCAGGCGGCTCCACAGCCGGCCCTTCTCGGTGTCCGGGAACTCGGCCAGGACCTGGCGCCGCAGCAGCTCGGTGCCGGCGGCGAGGA
>DASVWP010000219.1:0-7805 GCA_036393155.1 Solirubrobacterales bacterium
GCCTTCCTCGGCGCCGACCTCGAAGACGGCGCCGGCCAGGCCCGTGCGCTGCTGGCGCAGCAGCGGCTCAGCTTCCCCAGCTACCCGGTCAGCGCCGGCGAAGTCGACGTGATCGCGCCGATCGACGGCACTCCCGACACCCTCTTCCTATCCCCTGCCGGCGAACTGGTCGGCGAGCACGTCGGGGCCTACAGCTCGCTCGAAGAGCTGGAAGCCGACCTCCGCCGCTATCGCCCCTGAACGATTCTCCAGGCATCGAGCGCGACCGCGGCCCGACCGGAGAAACGCTCGCGACATTGACCACACCAGGCTGGGGTCAATGTCGCGAGCGTTTCCGGAAGGGGGGCCGATCGACGGAACGGCTCAGGGGAGCGCTGGAGCCTCGCCCGCCACCGGGGCGGCCGGCGGGCGCGGGGGCGGGGGCGGCGCGGCGGCGCCGGCGTAGGCGCGCAGGACGTCGCGGTGGTCGAGCCAGCCGACGACCGTGCGGGTGCCGGGGGCGACGATCGGCAGGCCCTCGCGATCGCCGCCGGTCAGCCAGTCGACCGCCACCGCGAGCGGTTCCTCGGCACTCAGCTCGGGGACTTCCTCGGCCAAGGCCTCGACCCCGGTCGCGGCCGGTTCCCCCGCCCCCAGCTCCAGCGAGCGCACCGTGACCACGCCGAGGAGGCAGTTGTCGGCGTCGACCACCGGCAGGGCGCTGCGCCGCTCGCGCAGGAAGGTCTCGGCGGCCTCGGCGACCGGGACGCCGGCCGGCAGCGGGCTGACCGGCGGGCCCATCGCGTCGGCGACGGTGAGGCCGGCGAAGGCGCCGTCGGGAGCCGGCTTTTCGATGTCGATGCCCCGCCGCCGCAGCTTCAGGGTGTAGATCGTGTCCTCGCTCAGCACCCGACTGAGCGCGGTCGCCACCACCACGGCCAGCATCAGCGGCAGGATGATCGAGTAGTCGCCGGTCAGCTCGAAGACGATGATCACGGCGGTGATCGGGGCCCGCCCGGCGGCGCCGAAGACCGCCGCCATCCCGACCAGCCCGTAGGCCCCGGCGCTGGCCGTCGCTTCGGGCAGCAGCGCGTGGACGCCGAGGCCGAAGGCGCTGCCCAGCATGGCCCCCATGAACAGCGAGGGGGCGAAGACGCCGCCCGAGCCGCCGATCGCCATCGTCAGGCTGGTCGCCAGGACCTTGCCGGCGAGCAGGGCCAGCAGGAAGGCAGCGGCGTACTGGCCGGCGATCGCGTTTTCCAGCACCGGGTAGCCGACCCCGTACATCTCCGGCAGGGCCAGCAGGACGCAGCCGAGCAGCAGGCCGCCGGCCGCCGGCCGCAGCCAGGCGGGGCCGCGCCAGATCCGGTCGGCGAGGTCCTCGGCGCCGTAGAGGACGCGGATGAAGGCGATCCCGACCAGGGCGCCGGCGATCCCCAGCAGGGCGTAGAGCGGGTACTCGACCCCGCTGTGCAGGTGGAAGGCCGGCAGGGTGAGGAAGGCTTCGCTGCCGAAGGCGATCCTGCCCACCGCCGTGGCGACGACCGAGCTGAGGACGACGACGGCGAAGTTGCGGGTCTGGAAGTCCCGCAGGATCAGCTCGAGGGCGAAGAAGACGCCGGCGATCGGGGCGTTGAAGGTGGCGGCGATGCCGCCGGCGGCGCCGCAGGCGACGAGCAGGCGCATTTCCTGCCCGGCCAGGCGGGTCAGCTGGCCGAGGCCGGAGCCGATCGCCGAGCCGATCTGCACGATCGGCCCCTCGCGGCCGACCGAGCCGCCGGCGCCGATGCAGAGCGCCGAGGCCAGCGACTTGACGACCGGCACCCGGCCGCGGATCCGGCCCTCCTTGGAGTGCACCGCGAGCATCACCTCCGGCACCCCGTGGCCGCGGGCCTCGGGCGCGAAGCGGTAGACGAGCGGGCCGTAGAGCAGCCCCCCGAGGACCGGCGCCACCAGCACCACGAAGGGACCGAGGAACGGCACGTGCGGGTTGCTGAAGTGGCCGAGGTCGCTGGGGTCGTGGTGGCCGGTGAAGACCTCGGTGAAGCCGAGGATCAGGTAGCGGAAGCCGATCGCCCCGAGGCCGGCGCCGACCCCGACCAGCAGGGCCAGCGCGGCGAGCAGGCCGCCGCTGCCGCCGAGGGCGGCGCTGAGGCGGGGCCCCAGGGCCGAGGCCCTGGGCGCCTCGATGGGGGCCGAGGAGGTATCCACTCCACCGACGTTAGGAAACTGCCGGCGCCTGTCCGCCGCCCAGACGCCCCCGGATGTCGCATTTGTCAGATTTCTGACATGCCTCCAGAGCCCCCTCGTTTCGAAACCGCACCAGCGGGCAGACTCGTCGATGTGACCACAGTTCAGCTGCTGCGCCTCGACCCGGACCTGGGCGCCAGCCTCCCGGAGGGGCGACGCAGCGTCGCCGCGCGCGCCGCCGTCGCCCGCGCGGTGGAGATCCCCCGGGGCAGCTGGGTCGGCGACGAGCTCGACACCTCCTCCTCGGGGTTCGGCCTCTTGGTCCTGTCCGGGATCCTCTGCAGGCGGGTCGTGCAGAGCCAGTGCTACGGCGCCGAGCTGATCGGCCCCGGCGACCTGATGCGCCCCTGGGACCGGATCGGCGAATGGTCGACGATCCCCACCGAGTCGAGCTGGACGGTGATCGAGCCGGCGCGGGTGGCGATCCTCGACGCCGAGTTCTCGCGCCGCACCGCCCCCTTCCCGGAGCTCGCGGTGGCGATGATGCAGCGCTCGCTGATGCGGTCCCGCTACCTGGCGATGCTGATCGCGATCGTCAGCCAGCGGCGGATCGAGACCCGGCTGACGATGCTCTTCTGGCACCTCGCTGACCGCTTCGGCCAGCGCCGCGGCGAGTGGGTCCATGTGCCGGTGCCGCTCACCCACAGCCTGCTCGGCGAGCTGGTCGCGGCGCGCCGCCCCTCGGTCACCACCGCGCTCTCCGGCCTGCAGCGCCGGGGCATCGTGCACCGCGAGGCCGACGGCTGGCGCCTGAGTGCCACCGCTTCCCCGGAGCGCGCCGCAGTGGGGGAAGAAAGTCTGCCACCTACGATTCATCCCCGAACGCCGCAGTCAAGAGCGCAACCTTTGCAAGCCGAGGGCGCCGGTGCCAGCCACGATACCGTTCACTGACAGGCCCGCGATGGGGTTTGGGGATCCCCGGCCGCCGAGCCGGCTAGCGAACATCCCGCCCCTCCGTGTCGCCAAGGAGGGCTTCTCGTCTTGGCGCCAATGCGCGCAAACTCGCGCGCGCGCAGAGTAGTCGACCGCGTTTTCCTCGCCTTTTGCACTTCATGTAGCCGGTAACGAAAGAACGTGTTTGCCCGGCGGTCTACCCGGTGCTACGACTTCGTCCACTGTCTCGGCGCGGGAGAAAAAGATGAAGCAGACACTTACCCTAATGGTCACCATGGCTTTGGCTTTCATGGCGGTAACGGCGGCACAAGCCGCAGCCGCATCGCGATTTGAATCCTCGTTTGAAGGCCCATCGCTATCAGGACTGCAAAGCACGACGAACTTCCTGACCTTCGGCACCTCGGGGCATCTCGAATGCACCGAAGCAGCCTTTATCGGCATGACGGCGGGGAAGATCCAGGAATCAATCGTGCTCCATCCGGTATATGCCGGCTGCAGTCTTCCCCCTCTGGGGAGTGCCACGGTGTCGACCACCGGCTGTAACTATCAATTCCACGCCGCGACAGGAGGCGACCGGATGGGCACCATGGATATTTTGTGCGAAGGAACCAGCAAGATTTCCATTGCAACGTCTAGCTGCACCTTCTTGCTCCCATCGCAGACGAATCTTCACGGGGTCAGCTACCAAAATGAAGCTGGCCATTTCAGTATCAGTACGACACTCGCGAATGTCACCTATGAAAAGAAAAAGCCCGAAGGACAAACCTGCTTTCTGATCAGCGGCGCCGCAACCTACACCGGCGACATCACAGTAAGGGCTTTCAAAGAAACACTCAGCAGCGAAGAAGTTGAATACCACTGGGTCGAATAGCCGACGAGTCTCGGCCTCTCGAGGGCCACGTTCGCAGTTCCGTCACCGGCCTCACGGTTGTCCACGTGAATCCGACTTCTGACACGGCGCGTGGATCGTCTGGTGCCCGTTGGCGCTGTCGCCGTCCTGGCCCTTCAGCTGGACCAGGCCGACCACCTTGCGCTGGCAGAGGTTGCGCGAGGCGACCAGCAGGCCGTGCTTGCCGCCGGGCAGGGTGAGGACGAAGCTGGTCACCGGGACGTCGGGGACGCGGTCGAAGGTGGTCCGGATCCCGCCCTTGTAGGAATCGATGCGGTCGACCAGGTCGATGTCGATCTGGCCCTGCAGGTGGGCGACCAGGTCGGGCAGCCCGCTCGGCGCCGAGCGCAGGTACACCGGCCCTTCGAGCGGCTTGTCGAGCAGCGGGGTGACGGCGCGGGCGTGCCCGTAGATCGACCCCTTGGGGCATTCTTCGGCCGCGAACTGGACCCGGGTGCAGACCTGGGACAGGCTGGCCTGGTCGAGGAACAGGGCGTGCGGCAGCGCCACCGAGGCGCGGCCGACGTTGGCGTCGCCGGGGCGGGTCTTCAGCTCGGCCCGCAGCCGCGGGTGCTTGGCGCGGCCGGTGGCGCCGAACAGGCGCAGGCTGAGGCGCGGCTTGAACTTCAGGGCGCCGCAGCCCGTCGGCTGGACCGGGCTGGAGACGGCGAAGGCCGAGAAGGCCGCCGGGTTGGCCGGGTCGCCCCCGCCGCCGGCGATCGTCCCGGTCGTCGAGGCCGCCGCGCAACTCGTGCCGTTGAGGGTGAATTCCCTGCGGTCCAGGGCGACCGAGATCGAGCGGAGGTCGAGCTTGGCGCCGCCGAAGACGTCGGGGATCGCGTCGGTGGCGGCGCGGATCTGCGCCGTTTCGGGATCGACGAAGAGCGGCACCCGGACCGCCACCGTGCCGAGGTCGAACGGGCCCGCCAGCGCCGGAGTGAGGATCGCCAGCGAGAGCGGCGCCCCCGCGTCGGGGCCGGCGAGGTACACCTGGCCTTCGATCCTCAGCGGCGAGCTGCCGGTCCCGGCGGCGATCGTCGCCACGCCGACGTGGCTGTCGGCCGGGCAGCTCGGCGCCTGGCGCTCGGCGGCGCCGCTGTCGGCGGCCGCGGCGGCGAGCGCGCCCTCGGGGCAGTAGGAGAGGCCGGCGAGCTTGGCGGTCGCGCCCGGCGGCAGGGTCAGGTCCATGCCCTTGATCTCCTGTTCGCCGTCGTTGCGGCCGAGCTGGAGACGGTAGGGCGTGTAGGCGAGCGCCGCGAGGCTGTCGGGACGGGCCGAGAAGCTCGGCGCGAAGGGCCGTTCGGCCATCGCCTTGGCGCAGGGCGCGCCCCCGGGGGCGCTGCTCAGCACCAGGTCGGCCGGCGGCGTGCTCACCGCTTCGCCGGTCGACCAGGGGACGATCCGCGAGCTCGCCGAGCTGGCGCAGACCGGCGGGCTGGTCAGCGGCGCGACGTGGCCGGCGGTGCCGAAGCGCAGGGTCACCGAGCTGAAGGCGACCTGCGGCGCGCCGTCGAAGGTGGCGGTCAGCTGGCCCGTCGCCGGGTCGGCGGCGACCTTGCCTTCCAGCCGCACCTGCACGCCGTAGCGGGCCGATTCGGCGTCGAAGAAGATCCGGTACTCGTTGCCCGAGGAGGGGTCGCGGCTCTGCTGGGAGGCCAGGTAGACCGGCCCGCTCAGCGAATGCGCGGGAAGCACCGGCGTTTCGATTTCGACGCTGCCGATCCGCGAGGCCGCCGGGCAGGTGACCGGCGCTTTCGACTTCAGGGGGAAGCCGGCGTCGGGGCAGAACTCGAGGCCCGGAGCGGTCGCCGGGTTGAGGCCGGCGCCGGCCGGCAGCGTCACCTGCGCCGACTTCACGGTCGAGGAGTTCTGCGGCTGCAGCTTCTGCGGCACGTTCAGCGAGACCGCGACTTCGGCCGGCGAGTCGGTGGGGGCGCCGCCGGCGCTCGCTTCGACGGTCGGCGCGAAGGGCACGCTCTGGCATTCGCCGACCACGGCCGGCGGGGTCGTTTCATAACCGAGGAATTCGCCGGGGTATTCGTAGGAGTCGACGTGCAGGCCGGTGGTCGTCGGCCCGTGACAGGGGCTCGGCAGGGTGAGGAACGTCCCTCCCTTGGTCCCGTCGAAGACGAGCCGGTTCTCGCGCAGCGGCAGCGAGTTGGGGATGTCGCGGATCGTGAAGCCCTCGTGGTAGTCCCCGTCCCAGGCGACTTCGGTGTGCAGGAAGACGAACTTCTGGGGCGCCGAGAGCAGGGGGATCGCGAAGGCGAAGAGCGCCGGTTCGCCCTGTTCGGGCACCAGGTCGTAGACCGGCAGCGAGAGCTTGACCGGGATCAGTTCGAGCAATTTCAGCGCCGTCACCTCGCTCACCCCGACCTGGCTCGCCGCGCACTGGGATTCGTTTTCTTCGAAGGTCTGCTGCGGGCACTGGGGCACGGCCTGGGGGTCGACGTTGAGGCCCTCGGGGAGGTCGACGCGCACGTCCTTCACCCCCTGGCCTTCCGGCAGGCCGAGGCCGTTGAGCGCGAATTCGAAGTCGGTCAGGCCTTCTTCGGGATGGCCGGCGGCCGTGGTGTAGAAGCGCGAGGGGTCGCTCGCGTAGGTGCATTCGGAGGCCCCTTTCCTGCAGGTCCCCGCTTCCCACCTGGCGACCCCGAAGTCGGCGTTCGCCGCCGGTGCCGCCACCAGTCCAACCGCCACCGCCGCGATGCACGCGGCGCCCATCCAGACTCTCTTCAAAGCTCGGTCTCCTTCCCTGCAGGACCCCTAAAATTCAGTAATCGGGTCGCAGAGTACCCGAAATCTTGCCACCGATAAACGTTTTGTTTCTTAAGTCGGACGGCGATGTTCGGAAAAGTCCTGGAAACGACCCTGGCGGGAGAGCCAAAGCCCGGCGAGGCTCGCGGCTCAGATCCCGAAGACCGTCACCGCCACCAGGATCAGCGACAGGGTCGAGGTGATCGCCACCGTCGCCGCGGTGACCAGGTCCACGGCGCCCCGGTTGCGGTGCTCGCCCATCAGCTCCTCGCTGCGGGCCAGCCTCCAGACGAAGAAGAGGTTGATCGGCAGGAGGACGCCGTTGACCACCTGCACGCCGACCAGCAGGGCGATCACCGGCACCCCGGGGACCACCGCGACGATCGTCGAGACCACGATCATCGCCGTGATCAGGCCCATGAACACCGGCGCCTCCTCGGTGCGCCGCCCGATGCCCTTCTCGAAGCCGAGCGACTCGGCGACCACGTAGGAGGTGGCGATCGGCAGGATCGCCGCGGCCAGCAGGCTCGCCCCCAGCAGGCCGATCCCGAACAGCAGCTCCGCGTACTGTCCGGCCAGCGGCCCCAGCGCCTTGGCCGCGTCGGCCGCCGAGCCGATCGAGTGGACGCCGTCGACGTAGAGCGTCGCGCCGGTGGCGATGATGACGAAGGCGGCGATGAGGTCGGCGAACACGGCACCGCCGACGGCCTCGCGCGTCTCCTTGGGCAGGTCCTCCTCCGTGGCCCCGCGCTCGACCACCGCCGACTGCAGGTAGAGCTGCATGTAGGGGGTGATCGTCGTCCCCGCCATCGCCACGAAGAGCAGCAGGAAGGTGCGGCTGCCGTGCAGCTGGGGGACCAGCAGCGCGTGGCCGACTTCGCCCCAGTCGGGGTGGGCGAGGATCGCGGCGATCGGATAGGCGAAGAAGGGGATCGTCAGCCAGATGAAGACCCGCTCGGCGGAGCGGTAGGAGCCGCGGACGATGACCAGCCAGATCCCCAGCGCCGCGATCGGCACCGAGACCTGGGCCGGGATC
>DASVWP010000220.1:0-3701 GCA_036393155.1 Solirubrobacterales bacterium
CGGCGGGCGACCCAGGTGCCCCACCTGACCGCCAGCGACGGCCGCGAAGGGGATGCCTTTTGGAACACGTCCCCGATGCTTCCATCCGCGGCTGACGCCGTGCATCCGGGGCCGGCCGCCGGCCGACCCCGGAAGACCACGGACCCCCGGCGCTATTCGCTGACCACGAACAGCGGCTTGGGAGCGGTCACTTCGTATTTCGCCGTCCAGCTCGCCGAGGACGAGCAGAGGAAGCTGCCGCCCTTCTTGCTGAAGCTGACGTTGTTCGCCTGGATGAACGCGGGGTTGCCGCCCGTCGCCGAGACCGAGGCGGATTTCGCTTCGTATTCGCAGGTGACGGCGCAGCTGAACTTGCCGCCCGCGTTGGTCACGGTCATCGTCCCGTTGCCGCCGCTGCCCGTGACCGAGGCCGGCCAGGGCGTCCCCAGGGCCGAGGCCGTGCAGGTTTCCCCGCTGCTGGTTTTGCAGCTTTTCCAGGTCACCGAGCTGATTTCGCCGCTCACCGCGACGCCGGAGCCACCGCCGGCGCTCGTGGTTTTGCCGCTCATCGTCGATTCCGAGCATTCGACGGTGACGAACCCCGACGTCACCACCGACTTCGTCCCCGCGGCGAGCTGCGCTTTGATCGCCGTTCCCTTGCCGTAGGTATTTCCGGACGGACACGGCGTCGAGTTGACCGAGCAGAGCCTCGTCGCCGAGGCCGTCCCGGCTCCGACCACCGCCATCGCGGCGAGCGCCGCGAGCAGGCAGAGGCCGAGCATTTTCCAATGCCTCATGGTTGCCTCCCGTTTCGGTTTGGCTCTCTCCCTGACCGGCCGCCACCCCGCGCCGGCTGAGGACAGTCCTACCGGAAACAATCGTGTTTATCAAACTTTTTTGAGCAATCGGTCCGGCTAGGCTCCGAACCGATGGCGACGGCGGACCTCACGGTGATCGGGCTCGGGCGCTCGGAGGTCAGCGCCAGCCCCTACATCGCCGAGATCCAGCGCCGCCTCGCCGCCCAGGACCGGGTCCGCTTCCAGATGCACGCGATGGGCACCTCGCTGGAGGGCGCCACCGCAGACATCCTGGCCCTGGTCGGGGAGCTGCACGCGGTGCCGTTCGAGCTCGGCCTACCGCGCGTCTACACGGTGCTGAAGCTCGACGAGCGCCGCGACCGTCCCGAGCAGACGCTCGAGGACAAGGTGCGCTCGGTGCAGGAGCGGCTGGGCGGGTGAAGCCCGCGCTCGCCCTCGCCCTGGCGCTGCTCGCCGCGCTCCTCCTCGCCCCCGCGGCGGCGGCGAAGTTCCCGGCGGTGCGGGCGACGATGACGATCGCCGGCACCACCAGCGGCGTCGAAGTCGAAGACACCACGGTGCGCCCGCAGGCCGAAGGCTGCCCGGCCCAGAAGACGGAGGTGGAAGAACGCGCGACCGTCGACTGGCGGGCCACCTTCTCGCCGGTCGTCGTCCCGCTGGCCAAGGGCCCCTACCTCTTCTACTCGCCTCCCCGCTACCGCGGCGGGGTGACCGGGGGCAGCTACAGCTTCCACGACACCTATCTGCGGGCGGCACCCGAACGGTTCGAACCGTTCGCCCCTGAAGAACCGGCGGTCTGCCCGAAGCTCGAATCCTTCTCCGCCGCCGCCAAGCTCTCGCAGCGACCGCACACCTCGCTGGTCTGGGACGACGAGAGCTTTCCCCCCGCGGTCTCCTTCGGCGTCGGCGTGCTCGGCGGCAAGGGGTACGGGACGATCGCCGCCGCCCCCGAATCGCTCGCCGCCCCCGAGCTCGAATGGGACGGCGAAAACTCCGACCTGGTGCCGATCGACGTCGCCAATGACCTGCCGCTCTACGAAATGCCCGAAAGCCCGGCCGGCGCCGAGCCCTACACGACCGGCGTGGTGCTCAACTGGAAGCGGATCCAGTCGAAGCTGGGCCCGTTGCGCCACCACGGGACCGTGCGCCTGCACCTGGTCCGCCACCTCGACAACTCCAGGCGCCCCTCCCCGTTCGACGAACAGTGTTTCCGCGGCGGCGCCCACCCGAGCTGCAGCGAGTCGATGCAGATCGACTTCACCGTCACCCTGCGCTGGCTCTCCCCCGCCCGCGGCTGCGACCTGGCCGCCAAGAAGTGCCTGCTGGGCGAGTTCGGTCGCTCAGGTCCTCCCGCTCCGCCACGAGGGGCAGGCCCGGCGCCTCGCCGCCCGCTGGGCGGTTGGTCGTCGTGCTCGAGCGGGAACCGAGCTCCGGTGGAAAGCCGCTCGAGCCCGGGCCTGCCCCACGGCGGGGCGGAGCGCTGCTACCCGGCGCGCCGGCGGGCCTAACGCCCGCCGGCGGGAGCCGGAAATCAGCCGGTGATGCCGTGGACCACCGGGTAGTAGCCCATCGAATGGCCTGTGACCTTCGGGTGGTAGCTTTCGCTCGTCGGGCTGGAGAGCCCGTTGATCCACTCCGTTTCCGAGCCGCTGCCGCCGTCGCAGACGGCGTGCCCGATGAACGGGGGGATCACGTTGCCGAAGTGGAAGTGCGAGCCGGCCCGCGAGGCGGCGGCGCTGATCACTTCCTTCAGCAGGTCGGCGGTTTCGTTCAGCTTCGCCTCCTCGCCGGAGGTGAAGAAGGTGAAGGCGTTGCAGTTTTCACCGTTGAACAGGCGCGGGTAGTCGAGGACGACGACTTCGGCGCTGGGCGCCCGCGACTTGATCGCGTTGTTCACTTCGTCGAGCCGACCCGGCAGGACGTTGCGGATGATGTACTGCGCTTCTTCGATCGCCCCGTAGCAGTCCGACGCCCATGAGGGTGTGGCGCATTCGGTGATCACGTGCGAGAAACCGGCGTCGTTGCCGCCGATCGTGTAGGTCACCCAGTTGGTTTCCGAGGTGACGCTGGAGACCTGCTTGCTGAGCAGGTCCGACGTCGTCGCCCCCGCGCACGCGGCGTCGACGAAGGTCCAGGTCGGGTGCGCTTCGTGCAGTAGGTACGGATACGCGTAGATCGAGCGCTGGCATTCGGATTCATAAAAGGTCCTCGTCCCCGTTCCCGACGAGTACGAGTCCCCCAGTGCGACGTACTTCGTCGCCCAGGCCTGCCCCGCGAACACGGCAAAGAACGCCGCCACGCAGAGCAATGCGGCAATACGACTCCACTTCATAGCCCTCTCCTTCCAGAGGATCGACCGGGCCCTTCTCCCGGCGACTGGTGGGTCGCACGCTAGCCGCTTGAGTGAAAGTAATCAATGTTTCTTGTTCATTGGCTCGACGCCGGGCTGCGCCTCGACCCGCTCCAGCCACTCCTGGACGGCCGGGTAGGCCCCGAGGTCGAACCCGCCCTCCGGCGCCACGTGGGTGTAGGCATAGAGGGCGATGTCGGCGATCGTGAACCGCCCGCCGACGAAGAACTCGTGCGCGGCGAGGTGACGCTCCATCGCCGCCAGCGCCGCCCGCCCCGCCTCCCGCCGGGCCTCGATCTCGGCCGGCGGCGGCGGGTCCTCGGAGATCGAGACCCAGAAGCGGACCACGGCGATCCCCGGCTCATGCTTGTACTGCTCGAAGAACATCCACTGCAGGACCTGCGCCCGCTCGTAGGAATCGGTCGGGAGGAACCGCGTGCCCTCGGCGAAGTACCAGAGGATCGCGTTGGACTCCCCCAGCGGCCGCCCGTCCTCGAGCACCACCGTCGGCACGTTGAGCGACGGGCTGAGGCCGCCCAGCACCGCCTCCCGGT
>DASVWP010000221.1:0-12903 GCA_036393155.1 Solirubrobacterales bacterium
GTCCAGAGCTTGTTGCCGAGAAAGTTGAAGGGCATGGCGAGGGCCACGGCGATCGCCTGGGCACCCAGTTCCCCCGCCGTGTGCGAGGAGACCAGCAGCTCCAGGACCGCGAGGTTGAGGCCCAGCGAGGCGAGGCTGACCGCGAAGAAGCGCGCCGCCTGGAAGTGCGCGGGCCCCTCGCCGGGACCGAAGGTCCAGTAACGGTTCCAGAGGAAGTTGTTGGTCACGGCGACCGCGAAGGCGCCGATCGCGGCGATCGTGTGGTGGACGTTGAGGCTGCCGGCCAGCAGGGCGAAGACCGCCAGGTTGATCAGGTAGCCGGAGCCCCCGACGAGGCCGAACTTCAGCAGCTGCACCCAGGTCGCGCTCTGGCGCGCGGCGGCGCCGATCCGGTAGGCGAATTCCGAGGCGCCGCTCATCGGGGCGCCACCCGGCTGGTCGACAGACCCGCGCGACGATTCGAGCCGGCAACCGGCGCGGAAGTGGGTGAGACGGCGGGCGTGGTTCGGTGGTGCGCCCGTTCGGCCCGCGGCCCGTCGAGCAGCACGCCGACGGCTCCGAAGCCGATCGGCAGCGCGCGCAGGGTGTGGAACCAGATCTTCACCGGGTGTTTCGATACGTACTTGGTCAGCGTGAGTCGGTTGAGCCGCACCCGTCCCACCTGATGGAAGGAAGCGGGGAGGTTACCCGGACGCTCGGCAGCAAGCGACCTGCTGACGGCGGAGATCGACTTGCTGACCACGTCCACCTCGCTCACCCGTTCGGTGCCGCCGTACCAGCGCAGAGAGTGATCGTGCAGGTACCAGCGCACCGGGTCGGCCGCCAGCCTCCACATCACGATCGCCCGCCGCCCGCGCGGCGGGCCCAGTTCCGAGGTCAGCCCCCTGAAGTCGGGCCGCTGCAGGTTCGGGGTCTGGGTCACGTTGACGTCGAAGGCGAGCCAGTAGGCGCACAGGGCGACCGCCAGCACGGCGCCGAGACGGCGCGCGCGCCAGGTCCCGAACCCCACGGCGGCGGCGGCGCCCAGCGGCAACAGGGCCGGCAGCAGGTTGCGCTCGACGACGTAGTCCTTGCCGACCAGAGCCGCGAGAACGGCAAGAGCGGCCACCCCGAGGCCCACCCCGACCCCGATGGCCGCCCGCCGCCGCTCCCGCCAGCCTCCGACCACGAGGACGAGGAGGAGCCCGAGGCCGATCGCGATCGCCGGCGCGAGGGCGTAGTGGTCGCGCGGCGGCTCGGCGATCACGTGCCCGGTTTCGCCGATCAGGAAGCTGACGCCGGTCTCCAGCAGGCGGCTGGGCAGCGCGCTCTTTTGGATCCAGCCGATGTGGTTGGGGTTGACCTGGGCCGCCAGCAGCGGGACCAGCACCAGGCCCGCGGCGCCGACGGCGATCAGGGCGGGCAGCAGCCGGCGCCACTGCCCCCGCAGGGCGATCAGCAGCCACAGGCCCTCGATCCCGACCACGAAGAAGGCGAAGTAGTGACTCCACAGGGCGAGCGCCGAGGCGAGCGCCCAGAGCGCGAAGTCGCGGCCCCGCCGGCTGTCCAGGGAGCGGACGAAGAAGAGGAACGAGAGGGCGCCGAAGAAGACCAACAGCGCGTAGGAGCGAGCCTCCTGCGAGTACCAGATCAGCATCGGGTTGACGGCGATCAGGCCGGCCAGAATCAGGCCCACCCGGCGGTCGATCAGCTGACGACCGATCAGGTAGCCGACCGGGACGGTCGCCGCGCCGAAGAGCGCCGTGAGCGAGCGGATCCCGAATTCGCTGGTGCCGAACGCCTTCGCCCAGCCCCAGGCAAGGGTGTAGTAGAGGGGCGGGTTGGACTCGCTGGTCTTCACCCGGTGCAGCATGTCGACGAAGGAGCCGGGGATGACGCGCATCACCGTGATCACCTCGTCGTGATGGAAGCTCTGCTGGCCGAGGCTGGCGAAGCGAACGACCACGCCCGCGGCGACGATCCCCGCCAGCGCCCAGAGCACGGCGGCGGGAGTCCTCGTCTTCGGCGGCTCCTCCGGGGGGCGTTCGGGCACCGGAGGTGGCGCGGTGGCTGCGTAACTGTTCAAAGCGACCCTGGAGATTCGATCCACCTCCTTATGGTTGCTTCAACGCCGCCTAAGTCAGCGCTAAATGAGATTGTTCTAAAGAAGTGCCGCCAGTGCTCGATTTCCTGTTCCCCGTTCAGGGCGAGCAGGAACCCCGGGGCATCGACCGCTGCGGTCCGAAGGAGGGCGGCGCGGCGGCGGGGGAGGCGCCCCAGCGCCTGTTCGGGCGTCGCTGCAACTGGTAGCTGAGGTCGGCGCCGCCGGCCAGTTGGCAGTACCCGACCCAGGGACGGGAATAGCCATGCCCGCCGACCTTCAGCGATTTCACGTAGAGGCCGGGGCCGGCGGTGGTGATCACCGCGCGCCGGCGATGGGGCAGGCGGATCTCCGCCCGCCGGAACTGCGGGGTGCCGAGGGCGAGGATCCCGACCCCCGGAATCTCGGGGTAGAGGCCGAGCGAACCGAAGACGTACCAGGAGGACAGGGTGCCGAGGTCGTCGTTGCCCGGGTAGCCGTCGGGAGTCGTGTCGTAGAGCGCGCGCAGTGCCCGGCGGACCGTCACCTGGGTGCGATACGGCCGGCCCAGCCAGTCATACAGCCAGGGCGTCAGCAGGGTCGGCTCGTCGCCGAGCAGGGCGTGGTCGGTATGGGTGCCGCCGTTGCTGCCGTTGAGCGTCCGCAGGAAGGCGTCGAGGCGTTCCGCCGCCTTCGCCCTGCCTCCCAGCCGGCCGAACAGACCGGCCGGGTCCTGCGGCACCATCCAGGTGTACTGGGCCGAGTTGCCCTCCACGAAGCCGCCGCCGCGCAGGTTGTCGTAGGGCTGCGGGAAGGCGCCACTCGCGTAGCGCGGCTCGATCATCCCGCTGCTCGGTTCGAACAGTCGCCGCCAGTCGCCGGAGCGCTGGATGAACTGACGGTAGGTGGCGCGATCGCCCAGCTCGCGGGCCGCCAGCTGGGCGATCGCGAAGTCGTCGACGTAGTACTCGAGCGAGGTGGCCGCCGAGCCCCAGACGGCGGCGGGATTGCCGAACAGCGAGTTGGCGTTGCGGGTGTTGGTGTCGAGGTCGAAGGGGACGTAGCCGAGCGCCTCGTACTGTTCGAGCCCCTGGCGCTCCACGTATTCGCCGTTGGCGCTGGTGCAGGGTTCGGTCGCCCCCTTGACCATCGCCGCCAGCGCCGCCCGGGCGTCGAAGCGGGCGCCGAAGGCGGCGGCGGCGGCGATCATCGGGTCGGCCGAGTCGCCGACCATCGTCATGCTCTGGCCGGCCGCATAGGGCCACCGCGGCAGGCAGCCGCTCTGCTGCGCGTCGGCAAGCAGGGAGCGGACGATGTCGCCGGCCCGCTTCGGCGCCAGGATCGCCAGCAGCGGGATCTGGGTGCGGTAGACGTCCCAGCCGGAGAGGTCGGAGTACTGGGTGCGGTGGCGGACGCGGTGGACGAGCCCGTCCATGCCCATGTAGGCGCCGCCGACGTCGTCGAAGGTCCGCGGGGCCAGCAGCGCGTGGTAGAGCGCCGTGTAGAACATCGCCAGGTGCCCGGGCGAACCGCCGCTGACCCGGATCCGTCCCAGCGCCTGGTTCCAGCGCCGCGTGGCGTTCGCCGCGAGCTGACCGAAGCCGGCGCCGTCGCTTTCGGCGGCGAGGTTGGCGCGGGCGTCGGCGACGCTGACGAAGGAGATACCGACGCGGACGCCGACCACGCGGTTGTGGCGGGTGTCGAAGGTCGCGTAGGCGCCGGCCGCGGCGGTGGTCGGAGGATTGACCGCCGGTTCCTGGCTGTCTTCGGCCGCGGTCGATCCGGGCTGCAGTTCGCCCCGCTGCCAGGTGCCGGAGGCCGCGAAGGGCCGGTTGAAGACCGCGGCGAAGTAGACGCGGTAGCGCGGCCGCTGGCCACAGAACAGGCCGCTGGAGGCGGTGCCGTCGATTTCCCGCTGCGCCGGGTTGACGCTGACCTGCGCGTAGTCGTCGGGCTGGGCGCTGCCGCCGGCGTTGATCAGCAGGCTGGAGTGCGGGTTGCGCGGGAAGGTGAAGCGACCCATCCCGGTTCGCGTCGTCGCGGTGAGGGCGACGTCGATCGCCCCGCCCCCGTCGGGGTTGAGGCGAACCGAGTAGAAGCCCGGCCGGGCGTGCTCATCGGCATGCGAGAAGCCGGGTTCGAAGCGCCCGTCGAGCCCGCCCCCCGGCGCGGCCGGCGAGGCGCTGAGCGGCTCGGTGGTCGGGAGGAACGGAAAGTCGCCGTAGAGCGCGCAGCCGGCGCCGCTGAGATGGGTGAGGCTGAAGCCGGAGAGGTGGTGGTCGCGGTAGTCGTAGCCGCCCGAGTGCGGCGCGGCCGGCGTGGTGTCGGGGCTCCACTGGACCATCCCGAAGGGCAGCGCCGCCCCTGGGAAGTTGTGGCCGCCGCCGAAGGAGTCGGGGCCGGGCCGCGTGCCGGCGAACGGATCGACCAGGTCGGCGTAGCCGGCGCGAGCCGGCGCAGCGCTCAGCGCCGCGGCGACCACCGCGACCGCGATGCAGAGCAGCAGCGCACCGACGCGGTGCGAGGCGAGGCGGCTCGCGAGGGGGGCTTGGCTGTGTTTCTGCGTAATGTTCCGCTCCGAATGCGGGTTGGAAAGGCAACCTTGGCGGCGCTCGCGGCGACCGCGGCCGCCGTTGCGCTGGCGCTCATCTTCGGTGGCAGCTCCGACACCAAACACGCCGTCGCGAGCACCGGAGCGGTTCCGGGCGCACCGACCGTATCGATCGTCTCCCCCCGCAACGGCGCCCGGCAGACCAGCCGCGCCGTCGTCGTCAAGGTGCGGATCGAAAACTTCGAGCTGGCACCGACCCGGTTCGGCAAGGAGCCCGAACTGGACCAGGGCAACATCCGCTTCAGCCTCAACCGGGTCCCGGACTGCGTCGAACCGGCGAAGCTGCAGAAAGCGATCAACAGCCCGATCGGCAAGGGACGCCTGATCGGCAAATCGTTCGACTACCCGCGGTACGCGGGACCCAACGGCGTGCTGGCGGAACGGATCGGCAGCGCCGGCAGCTTCTCGCCGGCGACCCGGCCGGAGATCTTCTACCACGACCTCCTCCCCGGCTTCTACCGCCTCGTCGTCAACCTGGCCCAGAACAACACCGACGTGACCCGCTTCCACGCGGTCACCAACTTCCAGATCCTCCCCCCGCCCGGCCACCCCACCAAGCCCTGCCCCAAGGGCAAAATCCCCAGCGCGAAGGCAGCGGCGAGGTTGAGCTAGCCGAACCCGCGGCGGCGACCCACTACCTCCTGGTTCCAATACTTCACTTTGTATAGTCGGACGTCGATGAGCACGTACCGGCGCTTGATGGGGTATCTGCGGCCGTACCGCAGGCAGTTGTGGGGGTCGATGGCGTTCGCCTGCGCGGCGATGGGGATGGGGGTGCTGATCCCGTGGCTGCTCGGGGAAGCGGTGAACGCGATCAAGGACGGCCACAAGCCGGACCTGCTGCCGCTCTCCCTGGCGATCGTCGGCGCCGGCGTAATGCGGATGGGCCTGACGATCGTCCGCCGCCTGATCGCCGGCAGGGTCTCACTGGCGGTCGAATTCGACCTCCGGCAGCAGTTCTACTCCCACCTGCAGCGCCTCGACCTCGGGTTCTTCGACAGCCAGCAGACGGGACAGCTGATGTCGCGGGCGACCGTCGACCTGCAGGCGATCCGCTTCTTTCTCGGCTACGGCCTCGTGTTCATCACCCAGGCGCTGCTGCAGCTCAGCCTGGCAGCGGTGGTGATGATCGCGATCAACCCCGTGCTCGCCCTGATCGCCCTGCTGCCGGCGCCGGTGATCGTCTACACCGCCTCCCGCTACAACCGGCTCTCCCGCCCCGCCCAGCAGGAGGTCCAGCAGCGGATCGCCGAGCTGACGGCGGAGGCCGAGGAGAACGTCTCCGGGATCCGCATCGTCAAGGCCTTCGCCCGCGAGGAACACCAGCTGCGCCGCTTCCAGCGCAGCATCGGCCGCGTCTTCGACCAGAGCATCTACACCACCCGCCTGCAGTCGGTCTTCTCGCCGCTGATCGGGCTGCTGCCGGAAATCGGCATCGCCCTGGTGCTGTTGGTCGGCGGCCGCGAGGTGATCGAAGGCAATCTCAGCCTCGGCGCCTTCGTCGCCTTCTTCACTTACGTCCGCATGCTCGCCGGCCCGATGCGAATGCTCGGCGCGGCGATGGGGATGGCCCAGAGGGCGATCGCCTCGGGCAACCGGATGTTCGAAGTCCTCGACCGCGAACCGGCGATCCAGAGCCCGGCCGGGGCCCCCGCCCTGCCGGCCGGCGGCGGCGAGGTCGAGCTGCGCGGAGTGACGCTGCGCTACGACGGCGGCTCCCCCGCCCTCACCGACGTCGACCTGCGGGTCGAGGCCGGCAAGACCGTGGCCCTCGTCGGCCCCTCGGGGTCCGGCAAGACCAGCCTGGTCGCCCTGATCGCCCGCCTGTATGACCCCAGCGAGGGCACGGTGGCGGTCGACGGGGTCGACGTGCGGGGCGTCGACCTCGACTCGCTGCGCTCCCAGATCGCCTTCGTCGCCGACGACAGCTTCCTCTTCACCGCCAGCGTCGCCGAGAACATCGCCTACGCCCACCAGGACGCCGGCCGCGAGCAGATCGAAGCGGCGGCGCGGCGGGCCCAGGCGGACGCCTTCATCCGCGCCCTTCCCGACGGCTATGACACCAGGGTCGGCGAGCGCGGCCTGACCCTCTCCGGCGGCCAGCGGCAGCGAGTGGCCATTGCCCGCGCCCTGCTCGCCGACCCGCGGATCCTGATCCTCGACGACGCGACCTCCTCGGTCGACGCGACCACCGAGGGGGCGATCAAAGCGGGCCTGCGCGAGGCGATGGCCGGGCGGACCACGTTCATCATCGCCCACCGCCTCTCCACCGTCTCACTGGCCGACCAGATCGTCGTCCTCGACGGCGGGCGGATCGTCGACAGCGGCACCCACGAGGAGCTGATGGCGGGCTGCGGCTTCTACCGCGAGATCGCCGAGCACGGCCTCGCCGACAGCGTCTTCCTGCAGCGCGACCTCGAGGAGCGCGAGGAGATGGCGCGGCTGTGAGGCTCTGGCGCAAACGGGATGCCGAGCAGCCGCCGACGGGCCCGCGCAACGCCTTCCTGCTGCTGCGCGAGCTGTGGCGGCTGGCCCGCGGCGAGGACCAGCGGGGCCGCAAGGTCCGCTGGCTGCTGCGCCTCCTGCGTCCCTACCGCGGCCGGGTGATCCTGATGTTCGGCGCCCTGGCGATCGAGACCGCCGCCGGGCTCGCCCCGCCCTACCTGATCGGTCGCGCGATCGACAGCGGCATCGCCACGGGCGACCTCACCGCCCTCGACCTCACCGTGGTCGCCTTCATCGTCGCCGCCCTCCTCTACGCCGCCTTCACCGGGATCGAGACCTATCTGGTCGGCTGGGTGGGGACGCGGGCCCTGCAGGACCTGCGCGAGCGGATCTTCTCCCACCTGCAGGCGATGTCGATCGGCTTCTTCACGCGGCGCAGCCCGGGCGTCCTGATCTCGCGGATGACCAACGACGTGGAAGCGCTGAACCAGCTGGTGACCAGCGGCCTGGTGACGATGTTCTCGAGCACCCTGACCCTGATCGGGGTGGTGGTGATTCTCCTTGTCCTCGACGTGAAGCTGGCGCTGATCACCTTCGTCACCTTCCCCCTGCTGGCGGTGGCCAGCGTCGTCTTCCGCGTCGTCTCCGCCGGCACCTACCGGGCGACGCGGGAGCGGATCGCGGCCGTCACCGCCTACCTGCAGGAGAGCCTCAGCGGCATCCGGGTGGTCCGCAGCTTCGGCCAGGAGGCGCGCGCCGAAACCGAGATGACCGTGCTGAACGAACTGAACCGCGACGTCAACATGAGGAGCGTCTACCTCAACGCCGCCTACTTCCCGGCGGTGGAAATGCTGGCCTCGGTGGGCACCGCGGTGATCCTGCTCTACGGCGGGACGCAGGCGATCGACGGCGCGATCCAGGTCGGCATCGTCGTCTCCTTCGTCGCCTACCTGAACACCTTCTTCGAACCGATCCAGGAACTCTCCCAGCTCTACACCACCTACCAGCAGGGGATGGCGGCGCTCGACAAGATCTTCGACCTGCTGGACACGCCGCCCGACATGGTCGACTCCCCGGGAGCGATCGACCCGGGGACGCTGCGCGGGGAGATCGAGCTCGAGGGGGTGTGGTTCTCCTACTCCGAGGACGAGGAGCCGGCCGAGGGGTCCTGGGCCCTGCGCGACGTCGACCTGCGGGTGCCGCCGGGGCAGACCCTGGCCCTCGTCGGCTCGACCGGAGCCGGCAAGTCGACCTTCGCCAAGCTGGTCGCCCGCTTCTACGACCCCCAGAAAGGGCGCGTCCTGGTCGACGGGCACGACCTCCGCGGCGTCCGCCAGCAGGCGCTGCGGCGCCAGCTGGGGATCGTCCCCCAGGAGGGCTTCCTGTTCTCCGGCAGCGTGCGCGAAAACGTCGCCTTCGGCTGCCCCGAGGCCACCCTGGAGGAGATCGAAGCGGCCCTGGCGAGCGTCGGCGCCACCGAGTTCGTGGCCGCCCTGCCCCAGGGGATCGAGACCGAGATCGGCGAGCGCGGGATCCAGCTCTCGGCCGGCCAGCGCCAGCTGGTCGCCTTCGCCCGGGCCCTCCTCGCCGAGCCTCGCATCCTGATCCTCGACGAGGCGACCTCCAACGTCGACGTGCGGACCGAGAAGACCATCGAGCGCGGCCTCGAGCGCCTGCTCCACGGCCGCACGGCGATCGTCATCGCCCACCGCCTCTCGACGATCCGCCGCGCCGGCCAGATCGTCGTCCTCGAAGACGGCCGCATCGCGGAGCAGGGCACCCACGACGAGCTGATCGCGGCGAACGGGGCCTACGCCAAGCTCTACGGGGCGTGGGTGGAGTCCTCAGCTGCGTAGATGGGAGGTAGGAGGGACCCGGGCACCCTCTCGGGCGAATTGAGTCGCGCCCCTTGCGGGGCAGCTCCCGATGCTGCTGCCCGCCTATGGCGGGCAGGGATCAGGTTGCATGTCGCCGCTTCGCGACATTCGCCCGAGAGGATGCCCGGGTCCCATCACCAGCGTCTTGGCCACCTCGCCCTCCCCGTCAGCCAAGCCTTTCGGCCCATCCGGCACCTGGGAGCCGAGAACAGGGTTGGACCAGGACTGGAATTGCCTCAAAGGCCCGGCTGGGAGGCCGGTACACCTCCGCGGGAATGTTCGGGCGAAATGCAATCTGGTTCCTGCGCGCCGCAGGCGCGCAGCATCTCTTGGAGCATGCGTCCCATAGGGACGCGCGAATCAATTCCCGCGGAGGTGTACCGGCCTCCCCGCCCCCGACGACCCGAGCGATGCCTTACCCAGGGCCGATGCCGCCGGAACTGCCGCCGGACGTGCCGCCGCCGCCTTCTTCGGGCGCCGCTTCGCCGCCGCCGCTGCCGGCGCCGCCGGTTTCCGGAGCGACTTCTTCCGGAGCGACTTCTTCTTCCGGCACGAGTTCTTCTTCGACTTCAGGGGTGGCTTCGACCCCGCCTTCTTCTTCGCTTCCTTCTTCAGAGGGCGGGGTGACGCCGCTGCCCGGGCCGGTGGCCGTGGGGGCGTGCGGTTCTTCGCTGCATTTTTCGAACCCGTAGGTGGCTGCCGCCGTCTGGAATCCTTCGAGCGCCGGGGCCGCTTTGGTCGCCGCTTCGCCGAGCGCTTCGGTGTCTTCGCGTTCGGCGGCGAGTTTCGCCTCTCCCTCGATTTTCGCCAGTTCTTCGGCGGCGGCGATGAATTCCGAGTAGCCGGCGGTTTCCTGTGGCGTGCCGAGCCGCTTGATGCTTTCGACCATCCCGGTGTAGAGGCGGGAGACCTGCTCGATCTGCGCCTGGGTCGAAGCGGCCGAGGTACCGACAGAGCCGACCGCGGCGTTCACCTCGGCGCAGATCGCATCCCCCTGGGAGATCAGTTCCTGTTTCGTCAGCGCCGGCGTGGTTTCCGCCTTTTCGGTGCTGGCGGCAGTGGTTTCGCCACCGCCCCCGCCACCGCAGCCGGCGGCCAGCAGGGCCGCGGCCAGGAGGGCGAGGAAGATCGAGAGGGGCTTCAGGGGTTTCATCGACGGGGGCGAAGCTAGCAAAGGGATTTGACGCCTTTGCAGGGACTGGTCAGCTGCGGCCCAGGGACTCGAACCCCGACTACCTCGTCCAGAGCGAGGCGTGCTGCCATTACACCAGGCCGCAATGGTCCGGCAAGGATAACGGTGGCCGAGGGGAGAGAACCGCTCACGCCCGCCCTTTACCCGGCCATGCGCTTTTCCGGTCAGTGTAGACAGAACTGTAGACTCGCCCCGTGGCAAGCGTCGAGACGACCACGATCCGGGTGCGGCGAAAGACTCACGAACGCCTTCAGCGACAGGCCGAAGCCACGGGACAGAGCGTGACCCAGGTCGTGGAAGAAGCGGTGGAGATGCTGGAGGAGCAGGCGATGCTGGACAGCTTCGTGCGCTGCTACGCGAAGCACGGCGCCGAGATTCGCGAGGAGATGAAGGACTGGCTCGATATGCCGTCCGATGGGCTGCCGGACGACGATTGGTCCGATCTCCCGCCGGCCGCAGGCACGGACTCCCCATGATCCGCGAGCCGGAACGAGGTGAGATCTACTTCGCCAGCCTCGGCCAGGGAGTCGGAAGCGAGCAACGCGGGCGCCGGCCTTTGCTCGTCCTGTCGATCGAACAGATGAATCGGGCACCGGCCGAACTGATCGTCGCCGTGCCCCTCACCACCACCTACCGGGGAATCCGGCTGCACGTGCGGATCGAGCCGGAGGAGAGCGGGCTACCCAGAGTGAGCTACGCAATGCCTGAGATGATCCGCAACATCTCGATGGAGCGCCTTGGCCCGCGGATCGGGCGCGCCAGGATCGAGACGGTCGAAGCAGCTGCCCGCAACGCCGGGGTCCTGATCGGCCTCGGGCAAACCAAGTTCTAAGCGATCGCCGAGAGGTCCTCGCCCGGGTCCGCGAGCGCCTCGCGGGCGCCGGAGACGTCGACCCCGTTGGCCAGCATCCGCCGCGCTTCGGCGAGGTCTTCGGAGCGCTCGACGCTGAGGCAGCCGGCGACCCGGCCGTCCTTCAGGTACCAGACGGAGAACTCGCCGCCCTCGCGGCTGCCGCGCCAGACCTCCTCGTCCCATTCAGCGGCGGGCCCGACGTACTCCAGGCTGGCCCAGTCGGCGAGGTCGCTGAAGAAGTACGGCACGACCTCGTAGTCGCGATCCCCGCCGAGCATGTTGCCGGCCGCGTGGATCCCCTGCTGCATCGCCACGTCCCAATGCTCGACGTGGATTCGCCGCCCGTGGACGACGCTCTCGTACGAGCAGCAGTCCCCGGCCGCATAGATGCCCTCGACCGAGGTCCGCAGCCTCGAGTCGCACTCGATACCCCCGTCGCCGACCGCGATCCCGGCCCGCTGGGCGAGCATCGTGTCGGGTCGCACCCCCGCGCCGACGACCACCGTGTCGCACTCGATGCTGAGGCCGCTCTTGGTCACCACCGCGCCGACCCGCCCGTCGCCCTCGAAGGCCTCGAGCTCCTCGCCGCCGTGGAAGGAGACGCCGTGCGATTCCAGCCGCTCCTGGAACCAGCGCCCAGCGTCCTCCCCGAAGGTGCGCGAGAGCGCCACGTCCTCCATCGCCACGATCGAGCACTTGCCGCCGCGCGCGGTCAGCGAGGCCGCCACCTCGCAGCCGATGTAGCTGCCGCCGATCAGCACCACGTGCTCGGCCTTCTCGGCGTCTGCCCGGATCGCGTCGGCGTTGCCGAAGGCGCGCAGGTAGTGGATCCCCTCGTTCTCGGCCCCCTCGACGCGGAGGATGTTGACCATCGCCCCGGTGGCGATCAGGGCCTGGCCGAAGGCGACCTCCTCCCCGCCCTGCAGCTTCGCGGTCCGCGCCGCCGGGTCGAGCGACATCGCGTTGCGCCCGCTCGCCAGCTCGACGCCGTTCTCCTCGAACCAGGACGGCGGGTTGACGTAGGCGTCCGCGCGCTCGGCGTCGCCGCGCAGGTACTCCTTGGAGATCGGCGGCCGTTCGTAGGGCGGCTCGGGCTCGCGGCCGACCAGCAGGATCGACCCCTCGGCACCGCGGCGGCGCAGCTCGGCGGCGCAGTGCGCGGCGGCCATGCCACCGCCGAGGAGCAGAAAGTCGATTTCTCGATCAGCCACCGTCGTTGCCGTTGCCCTGTGGTCCGAAGAGCGCCTTCAGGTCGTCCTCCTTACCCGGATCCAGCACGGCGAGAACCTCGTCGCCCTCCTCGAGCACGGTGTCGGCGCTGGGCACGAAGCCTTTGCCCGCGCGCAGGACCGAGATCAGCAGGCTGCCCTCCGGCATCCGCAGGTCCCCGACCCGGCGTCCCGTGACGCCGGAGTCCTTGCCCAGCAGCATCTCGATGATCTCCAGCTGCTCCTCCTGCAGATCGAGCAGGTGGACCAGGCCGTACTCGGGCACCTCGTGCTCGAGCAGGCGCAGGATCAGGTCGGTGGCCGAGACCGAGGGCTTGATCCCCAGCAGGTCGAAGTGCTGTCGGTTGCGCGGGTTGTTGACCCGGGCGATGATCTGCTCGACGAGGTACTTCTCGCGCGCCACCTGGCAGATCAGCATGTTGTCCTCGTCGTCGCCGGTGACCGCGATCACCATGTCGGCGCGCTGGACGCCGGCGCGCTCCAGGACCCAGAGCTCGGAGGCGTCGCCGTAGGAGATGTTGTGCTCGAGCTCCTGCTCGACGGTCAGGTAGCGGCGCCGGTTGCTCTCGATCACGGTCACCTCGTGGTCCTTTTCGAGCAGCTCGCGAGCCAGGTTCCAGCCCACCTTCCCGGCGCC
>DASVWP010000222.1:0-5466 GCA_036393155.1 Solirubrobacterales bacterium
GATGACTGCCGAAGATCGCGAACGCGAGGTGGATCGCGACGTCCACGCCGTCGAACAGCGCGGCCAGAGAGCCGCGGTCGAGCACGTCGCCGCGCCGGTAGACCACCTTGTCCCAGCCTTCGCGAGCCGGGTCGAAAGGCCGGCGGGCCATTCCCCGCACCACCGAGAACGCAGGGTCGCCCTGCAGCTCGGCCAGCAGCGCCAACCCGATCTCCCCGGTCGGCCCGGTGACAGCGACGGTCAGCGGCCCCTCGGGCATCGGCCGCTCAGGGCGAGGGGGTCAGGCGGTAGGCGTCGAAGACCGACTCGACGTTGCGCAGGCGGGAGATGCAGTGCTTCAGCTGCTCGGTGTCCCCCACCTCGACCACGAACCGGTTCTTCACCATCGGGTGGTTGGTCGCGCAGGTGGCGCTGATGATGTTGATCCCGGCCTCCGAGAAGGTCCGTGCGAGGTCCTCGAGCAGGCGGGTGCGGTCGTAGGCGTCGATCTGCAGCTCGACCCGGTAGGAGGCCTCGTTTTCGCCTTCCCAGCCGACCTCGACGAAGCGCTCGGGAGCCTTTTTCAGCGCCCTCACGTTCTTGCAGTCGGCGCGGTGGATCGTGATCCCCCGGCCCAGGGAGACGTAGCCGGCGATCTGATCCCCCGGCACCGGCCGGCAGCACTTGGCCAGCCGCACGGCGACGCTGTCGACTCCCTTGACGGCGATCCCGTAGTTGGAGGCGTCTTTGGTCCGCCGGGCGCGTTCCTCGCGACCGCGTCCCGGGACCTCGATCTCCTCCTCGACCGCCTCGCCTGCCTTCAGCCGCTGCATCAGCTTGTTGGCGACCGTCTTGGTCGAGACCTTGCCCTGACCGAGAGCGATGTAGAAATCGGTCGCTTTGCGGTAGCCCATCTCGCGGATCACGTCCGCCAGCAGCGGCGAGCCGGCGACTTTCTGCATCGGCAGGCCGCGCTTGCGCAGCGCCTCCTCCAGCCCCTCGCGGCCGTCTCGCTCGGCGTCCTCGCGGCGCTCCTCTTTGAACCAGGCGCGGATCTTGTTGCGGGCGCGGCTGGTCCGCACCAGCTTCAGCCAGTCGAGCGAGGGGCCGCGCTTCTGCTTTGCGGTCAGCACCTCGACGATGTCGCCCGATCGCAGCTGGTAGTGCAGCGGCACGATGTTGCCGTTGACCTTGGCGCCGACGCAGCTGTGGCCGACGTCGGTGTGCACCGCGTAGGCGAAGTCGAGCGGGGTCGAGCCGGCCGAGAGGTTCTTCACTTCGCCCTTCGGGGTGAACACGAAGACCTCGTCCTCGAAGAGGTCGACCTTGAGCGATTCGAGGAACTCGGCCGGGTCCTGTTCGCCCTCCGCCTCGACCAGCTGCCGCAGCCAGGTCATCTTCTCCCGCTGCGGGTCTTCGGAGCCGCCCTCTTTGTAGGCGACGTGGGCGGCGATCCCGTACTCGGCGAGCTTGTGCATCTCCTCGGTCCGGATCTGGATCTCCAGGGGCTTGCCCTCGGGGCCGATCACCGTCGTGTGCAGCGCCTGGTACATGTTGGCCTTCGGCATCGCGACGAAGTCCTTGAAGCGTCCGGGCAGCGGCTTCCAGAGCGAGTGGATGACGCCGATCGCGCCGTAGCAGTCCTTGACCGAGTCGACGATCACCCGCATCGCGGTGAGGTCGAAGATCTCGTTGAACTCGCGGCCCTTCTTGGCCATCTTCGTGTAGATCGAGTAGAAATGCTTGGCACGGCCGGAGATCTCGGCCTCGATCCCCACGTGCTTCAGCTCCTCGGCGAGGAAGCGACCGGCCTCCGAGACGTAGCGCTCGCGCTCGTCGCGCTGCTGGGCGACCAGCTGCTTGATTTCCGCGTACTTGCGCGGGTGCAGGGTCGCGAAGGCGAGGTCCTCCAGCTCCCACTTGATCGCGTGGATCCCCAGGCGGTGGGCGAGTGGAGCGTAGATCTCCAGCGTCTCGTGGGACTTCGCCGTCTGCTTCTGCTTCGGCAGGGCGCCGAGCGTGCGCATGTTGTGCAGGCGGTCGGCCAGCTTGATCAGGATCACCCTGACGTCGGTGGCCATCGCGACCATCATCTTGCGGTAGTTCTCGGCCTGCCGCTCGTCGCGGCTCTCGAAGGTGATCCCGGTGAGCTTGGTGACGCCGTCGACCAGCTGCGCGACCTCCTCGCCGAACTCGGTCCGGATCTCCTCGAGGCTGGCGCTGGTGTCCTCGACGGTGTCGTGGAGCAGCGCCGCGCAGAGAGTCTCAGTGTCGAGGCGCATCCCGGCGCAGACCTGGGCGACTCCGACCGGGTGGGTGATGAACTCATCGCCGGAGTAGCGCCGCTGGTCAGCGTGGCGCTCGCAGGCGAAGTCGAAGGCCCGCTCGACCTTGGCGCGGTCGATGGTCGTCACAGCGACCGCCGTCCCCCCCGCGCCGTTGCCATCGGCCTCGGCGCCGGGCAACGAGTCGAACTCCTCGACGACGGCGAACAGGTCGGCCAGGAGCTCGGAATGCTCTACGGCTGCTTGGGTCTTTCGAGGAATCGCTTGGCCTCCGCGTGCTCTTCGCTGTACGCCCGGAACGCCGCTGAGCGCTCCAGCTCGGTCTTCTCGGAGGATACGACCCCGACGGTTCCGCCGCCGCCCGTCGGCTCACCCCGCACCAGGCCGACCTCGCGCAGGACGCGCAGGCAGCGGGCCGCGGTCTCCGGGGCGAGCGGGTGGGCGTCCCCGGCCGAGAGGGCCCGGCGCAGGGCTGGGCCATCGACCTCGCCGGCGTCCCGAAGGGCGCGGAAGACGCCGGCGACCGCCGCCCGCGAAGGTGCCCGCTGCTCCAGGACCGAGCCGGCGAACCGGCGCTCCCCCTCGCCCCAGAGCAGGTGCGCGAAGCCACGCGGGCCGGCCTCGGAGGCATCGGCGGCCAGGGGGCGCAGGGCAAGCGCCGCCGCGCTGAAGGAGGGCGGCGGGTCGACGAGGACGACGTGGTCGAAGGCCTCCGCCACCGTGGCTCCCGTCAGCTCCAGGGCCGGGTAATCGGTCAGCGCGAGACCACCGCCACTGCGTTTCGCCGCCAACGCGGCCATTGCCTCGCCACCGCAACGCGAGCAGGCGATGCGAGCGCTGCCCCCGTTGAACCGAGCGAGCCCCGAGGCTCCGCTTGCCAGCTCGGCGCGACGGGAAGCGTCGGCGCACACCGCCAGCACGCCAGCCCCGCTGGAGACCAGCTCGGCGATCGTCGCCGTGATCGAGCCCTCGCCGGCGATCACCTCGCGCCGCCGGTCACCGTGTCGACTTTGTCTCCCGCTGGCCGGCAAAGTCGACACCTCCCTCTCCAGCTCGGCTTCGAAGCGGCGCCACCACTCCGCGTCCTCGCAACGGCAGGGGTGGACGGGGTCGATCGGCTCCTCCTCGACCGCGCGTCCCAGCGGGTAGAGCTCGCGGAGCACGACGCGCGGCTCGACCGAGCCGTTCCAGTGGTTGACCTCGAGCCGCACGCTGGCGTCGACGGAGTCCTCGTCCTCGACGCCGAGGCTGGACCGGCCGAAGGCGACGCCGAGCGCCCGGTGGGAACCGCTGCGCAGGGTGAAGCGGGCGTGCTTGCCCTCCCCCATCGCCCGCACGTCGGTGACCCGAGCCGAGGGCACGATCAGCCGCACGCCGGGGTTGCCCATCCCGAACGGCGCCAGCCGGCTCAGCTCCTCGGCCAGCTCGAGACCGAGCCCGACGCCGCCGACGATCGCGTCGACCCGTTCGGTCCGGCGCAGGTCCTCGGGGCGCAGAACCGCGTTCGCGTGCGCCGCGAAGGCCACCCGAAACGCCTCCAGGTCCTCGGCGCGCAGCGATAGGCCGGCGGCCGCGCGATGCCCCCCGAAGCTGAGCAGATGCTCGGAGCAGGCGTCCAGCGCCGCCAGCAGATCGAACCCGGGGATGCTGCGACCCGAGCCGCGGGCGCCGCCCTCCTGATCCAGCGAGACGACCACCACCGGCCGGTGGTGCCGCTCGACCAGGCGCGAGGCGACGATCCCGATCACCCCCGGGTGCCAGCCCTCGCCCGCGAGGACCAGGCCCCGGGCCTCCCGCATTTCCTCCGGCAGCTCGCGGCGCGCCGCCTCGGCCGCGGTGTCGACCTCGAGCTCGGCGGAGCGCCGCTCGGCATTGACCCGACTCAGCTCGGCGGCGATCTGCTCGGCGCGGGCCCGGTCCTCGGTCAGCAGCAGCTCCACCCCGGCGTCCGCCCGGTACAGCCGCCCGGCGGCGTTGATTCGCGGCGCCAGCCGGAACGAGAGGTCGCCCTCGTCGATCCGGTCGGGGTCGCATTTCGCGGCCGCCATCAGCGCCCGCAGGCCGGGCCGGCGGGCGCGGCGCAGCTCCGCCAGGCCGCGCCGGACCAGCGCCCGGTTCTCGCCGACCAGCGGCACGACGTCGGCGACCGTGGCCAGGGCGACCAGGTCGAGGTCCTTCTCCTCTCCCTGCCCCTCTCGCAGCGCGCAGGCCAGCTTCCAGGCGACGGCGGTCCCGCACAGCTGCTCAAACGGATAGCCGCTCAGCGACGGGTGCAGGATCGGGCACGCCGGCAGCTCCTCGCCGGGCTGATGGTGGTCGGTGACCACGACCTCCATGCCCAGCTCCTGGGCCAGCCGGACCGGGCCCGCGGCGGTGACCCCGCAGTCGACCGTCAGCAGGAGGCCGGTGCCGCGCTGCGCCAGAAGCTCGACGTTCTCGCCGGTCAGGCCGTACCCGTCGGCGATCCTGTCCGGGATCAGCCAATCGCATTCCGCTCCCAGCTCGCGCAGGGTGGAAACCAGCAGCGCCGTGGCGCAGACGCCGTCCACGTCGAAGTCGCCGTGGACGGTGATCCGCTCCCGGGCCTCGACCGCCGCCCGCACCAGGTCGAGCACCTCTGGCAGCGACCCGAACGCGTCCGGCGCGTGCGACTCGTCGGCGGCGAGAAAGACGCGTGCCTCCTCCGGCGTGCGATAGCCGCGCCGCACCAGGGTCACGGCGACCGGCTCGCTCAATCCGAGACCATTGGCGACCGCCCGCACGTCAGCGTAGGAATAGGGCTCGGCGGCATAGGCGATGGCGGAATCCGTCACCCGCCCAGGCTAGGAAGCCGAGCGGCGGCAAGACGCGGCGAAAAGTCTGGAAAATCGCCGAAAAGAGCCCCGGCGAAGACCGCTCCGGCCGGAGCTATTCCAGAAGCCGCTGCTCGGCGCGAACGCCGATGAGGTAGACGACCCCGAGCCCGATCGCGACGCCCGGGATGGCCGCCAGCGCGGTTCCCAGGTCGGTGCTGCCGACGCTCTTGCCGCTGGCGACGAGGACGATCGCGCCAAAGACCATCGCCCCGGTCACCGAGCCGAGGAAGGCGCCGACGATCCCCTGCCAGAAGCGGTCCGGAAGGAAGACGGTGAAGTGCCAGAGCGCGATGCCCATGGTGAGAAAGACCAGGAATGCCATCAGTCACATACCTCGCTCATCGCCG
>DASVWP010000223.1:0-5245 GCA_036393155.1 Solirubrobacterales bacterium
CGAGCCGCTCCAGGGCCTCGACGAAGGCCTCCGCCTCGCGCTCCGGGACGCCGAGCCGGGTCCGCAGCGCCGCCGCCGGGACCGGCCGTCGCCAGGCGGTGGCGGCGACGAAGGCCGCGAAGCGGGTCGGCCCGGTCGCCACCCTAACCGGCGCCTCCAACGCCTCGCGCCCCGCCGCCGCCACCGCCTGGCGCGCGGCCGCTAGGACCCCGGCGGTGTCACCGCCGTGGATCCCCCGCAGCCCGTTGACCGCGAAGAACGCCTCCCCCGGGCGCTCGGACTCGACCGCGGCGCCGATCGCCTCCAGGGCCCGCACCAGCACCTCGGTCCGCTCGCTCGCGGCGACCGGATCGGCAAGTTCGGCGCGCCCGGACCGAGGCCCCCCCGAACGGTCCGGGCGCGCTGGAGCCGCCAGGCGACTGTCGATGACGCAGGCGATCTCCATACGAACGTATGTTCGTATAAGCCGAAGGCGAATTCAAGGCGAATTTCGGCACGTTTTTCATGCACGCAGCGAAGATCCGAGCGCCGGTGAGCGAACATGCCCCAAGCCTTGCGGGCGCAGGCCCGCGGCGCTACAGCCTCAACGCGGGGTGGCGAGAAGCCGGGCTGCGGGAAAGTCTTGGCGGGCGGGCCTCAAGCCGCCAGCGAATCGCCGGGAGGACCGAGCCGGTCGAGCAGGCGCAGGAGGGCCTTGGTCTGCGCCCGCGTCTCTTCGACGTTGGAGCGAGTCGCCTCGTCCATCTTCTCCAGGCGGCGAATCACACCCGTATAGACCTTCTCGTTGCGCAGCAGGATCTCGCGGTTGAATTCGCGCGTCTCCTCCCCCCGTCGGCGCGCCTCCGCTTCCCGCGCCGCCGCTTCGGCTTCCCGCCTCTCCTCGCGCTCCTGAGCCTTGACTTCGCGCTTCTGCGCCTCCGCTTCTCGTTTCTGCGCCTCCGCTTCGCGCCGGCGCGCTTCCCGCTCGCGCTTCTGCGTTTCCGCCGCCCACCGCTCCTCCCACCTGCGAGTTTCGGCGACCCGTTCCTCGTGCCGCTCGCGGGCTTCTTCTCGCATCACGGAGACCAGCTCCGCCAGGCTCTTCCTCTTGCCGAACACGAAACCTATTGTCACAGGACGAATCGCACGGGTGGCGCGCAGAATGGAAAAAGTGCGTCACGCGGAAGACGCGTCTTTCGCGCCTTCCGGCCGGGCTGCCCGCCAGCCCCGGGGCGGCGGCGCTCAGGCGCGGCCGGCGATCTTGGCGGCTTCGGTGCTGCCGAGGTATGGCGTGAGGGTGAACTCGACCAGGTCCGGCAGCAGGCTCTCGAGCTCCTCCGTCTTGCCGGCCAGGATGCGCCGCGAGATCAGCGAGACCATGCCGCCGACCAGAGCCTCCTCGGTGGTCGGGGAGAGGCGCTCCAGGACCTCCGGGGGCCGCCCCTCGCGGCCGGCCCGGAAGTAGGGCACGAGGCTCTGGATCGCGGCGTCGTAGCGCTCGACCACGACCGGCCCGGCGACCAGCGCCTCGACCATCGAGAGCCGGGCCAGGTTGGGCTCGGAGGCGAGGAAGGCGAGCATCGCCCCGATTCCCGCCCGCACCGCCAGGGGCCACTCGTCCTGCTCCTCGAAGGCCTCGGCGATCCGCTCGCGCAGTTCGGTCATCACCGTGTCGTAGGCGGCGACGAAACACTCGTCCTTGCTCGCGAAATGCTCGTAGAAGGTGCGCCGCGAGACGGCGGCATGGCGGGTGATGTGCCCGATCGTGGTGCCGGCGTAGCCGTTTTCGGCCACCGCCTCGGCAAGGCCGGCGATCAGCCGCTCCCGCTGGTTGTGGACGACGAACTCGCGCGGCAGCCCGTGGCGGCCCGGGGGGAGGCGGGAAAGCTCGGGGGGGTACTCCTGCACCTGCTCGACCGAAGCGTTCGAATCTGCAGTCACGTTCGCGAAGATACCGGTCGGCGCGTCGGAAGCTCTCGCAGAACGCCCAAATGACGGGGGGACGGACACATGACCGGTCAGCCGGGCAGCTCTTCGGAGGCCAGCCGCTTCGCCGCCTCGGCGCCGACGTAGGGCGTGAGGACGAATTCGAGCAGCTCCGGGAGCAGCTCCTCGATCCGCTCCGTCTCGCCGCCGATGATCCGCTGGTAGACGACCCAGAACACGCCCCCGGTGATCGTCTCCTCGAGCGTTTCGGGTAGCTCCTCCCCGTGCGGGGAGACCTTGCGGCCCACCCGGAAGAGAGGAATGAAGGCCTGCAGCGACTGCTCGTAGCGCTCGACCGCGGCGGGCCCGGCGGAGAGGGCCTCGACGAAGCAGGTGCGCGCCAGGGCGGGCGAGCCGGCGACGCTGGCGAGGAAGGCCGCGAGGCCGGCGTGGACCCGGCCCTGCCAGGTCTCCACCTTGCCCGCCGCCTCGACGACGCGGCGCAGCGCCTCCTCGGCGGCGTAGTCCTGGGCGGCCAGGAAGCAGTCTTCCTTGGAGGAGAAGTTCTCGTAGAAGGTGTTGCGGGCGATCCCGGCGCGCCGCACGACGTCGGCGACGGTGACGGCGCGGTAGCCCTGCTCGGCGGTCTCCTCCGCCAGAGCGGCAATTATCCGCGCCCGCTGGTGCTGGGCGATGAACTCACGGGACAGCTGCTGGCGACCCGGAGGGGGCCGCATCGCGGGGGGGCGATGAGTCACGAACGGCAGAGTACCTAAGCCAGTCGGTCGGCTCACCGTAACCCTCTGGTCAATACCTCTACAGTACCGGGCGCATACAGCCTGATGCCCGAGTCGTACCCCTCAAGGCCCCGGACAAACGGGCGCGCCGAATGCTCTCGTGACCTCGCCCACCCGTCAACGCATCCTCACCGGAATGCTCGAAGCCGTCGGCTCCGAAGGGTACGGCGAGACCTCGGTCCGGACCGTACTGGACCGCACCGGCCTCTACCGACAGGCTTTCTACGACCACTTCACGGACAAGCATGACTGCTTCCTGCAGGCCTATGACGAAGGGCTGCGCCGGCTGGAAGCCCTGACCGTCGCGGCCGCACAGCTCGAACCGTCCTGGCGCGGCCGCCTGCGCGCCGGGCTCGGGGCGGTGCTGGGGTTCCTCGACGGCGAGCCGGACATCGGCCGCGCCCTGGTGGTCGAGGTCCACCCCGCCGGCCCGGATGCGCTGGCCAAACGCGACGCCGTCGTGCGGCGGCTCGCCGCCTACCTGGACAGCGCGCGCGAGGAAGCCAACGGCTCCAACCTCGCTCCCTCGATCGCCCCGGAGGCGGTCGCCGCCGGCATCCATTCCGTCCTGCACGCCCGCCTCGCGGCGCGGCGCGACGGTGAGTTCCGCAAGCTCCTGCCGGAGTTCATGTACATCGCCGTGCTGCCCTACTTCGGGCCCGAGGCGGCGGCGGCGGAGCTGCGTCGCGGGCCCGGCTGAGCCGCCCGCCAGCGGTGGACAGGCCCCGGGGACTGCCCTACGCTGAACCCCGATGGATTCGTCATCGGCATCGAATCCTCGGGCCCCCCACTCCTCGGCGCAGACGCTGCCTCCGGCCTACGCCGTGCGCGGCGAGCGCGAGCGGCTGCTCGAGGCGATGGTGCGCAACGCCGCCGCCAAGGGCTACGAGGGGACGGCGGTCGAGGACGTGACCGCGACCGCCCAGCTTCCTCGCGAGACCTTCGACAGCTTCTTCGGGAGCAAGCAGGACTGCTTCCTGGAGGCCTACGACGCGGTGATCGACGTCGTCTTCGCCCATGTCGCCGCCGCTTACGAGAGCGCCGTTGGCGAGCCCTGGCCCGATCGCGTGGTGCGGGCGCTGCGGGCGCTGGTCGACCTGCTGGCGTCGGAGGCCGACATCGCCCGCATGGCGATCGTCGAGATGCCTGGCGTCGGCGAGGACGCGCGGCTGCGCTACCGCGCCGCGCTCGGTCGGTTCGCCCCCTTCCTCGACGAGGGACGCGAGTTCGCCCCCCGGGCCGCGGAGCTGCCCCCCGACACGGCGAGCTTCGCGATCGGCGGCCTGACCTCGAAGCTCTTCGACGAGGTGAGGGCGGGCCGCACGGACGAGCTGCGACAGCTGGTCCCCGACCTCACCTTCGCGGTGCTCGTGCCCTACCTCGGCCCCGAGGAGGCCGAAGCCGAGATGCGCCGAGTGGCGGCGCGGGGGTGAGAGATCCGCTCGGCGGGCGTCAGACCCCGCGGCCGTGGCGCCCCTCGCCGGCGGCGAAGCGAGCGGCGCCGCGCGCGGCCACCGCGAGCGTCTCGCGGCCCAGGCGATGCTCGAGTGCGAGGCCCTCGGCCAGCGACATCCCCAGCCCCTCGATCGCCGCCCGGCGGTCGGCCAGCATCGTCTCCTGCGGAAAGGCGGCGATCCGCTCGGCCAGCTCCAGCGAGCGCTCGAGGTGGCGGCCGACCGGGACCACCTCGTTGACAAGGCCGATCCGCTCGGCCTCCACGGCGTCGACGGGACGGCCGGTGAGGATCAGCTCCATCGCCCGCGCGAGGCCGATCAGCCGGGGCATTCGCTGGGTGCCGCCGTCGATCAGGGGCACTCCCCAGCGGCGCTCGAAGAAGCCGAGGGTCGAGCCCTCGGTGGCGATCCTCAGGTCGCACCACAGAGCGAGCTCGAGCCCACCGGCCAGGCACCAGCCGTCGATCGCGGCGATCGTCGGCTTCGACGGCGTCAGCAGGCTGAAGCCCATCGGCCCGGAGGGATGCGCGACGTCGAGGTCCATGGCTTTCAGGTCGGCCCCGGCGCAGAAGGCCTCGCCCCCGGCCCCGGTCAGGATCAGCACCCGCGCCGCCTCGTCGGCTTCGAAGTCCGCGAGCCCCTGGCGCAAGCCGGCCGCCGTCGACGCGTCGACCGCGTTTCGGCGCTGCGGGCGATCGATCGTCAGCACGGCGGCCGCGCCGATTCGCTCGTAACGCACCTCGGAGCCCATCGGGGCGCATCCTCCCACAGCTCCACCGCTGTAACCAGTTGGAGTAAAAGGCGCTGATTAAATGCTCGCTCCACAATGGTTGATCGGCCACATCCATTGTCCAGAGGCGACGGCGCGACCGTGGGCAGGCTCGGCGGCATGGAGCCGGCAGGCCCGGGCCGCAGCGAAAAGGCGCTGTGGCTGTCCGGAGCGGGCTACCGCGCGGCGCTGTTCCACCTCGGCGCCCTGACCAGGCTGAACGAGCTCGGCCTGCTGGCCCGCCTCGACACGGTCGGCGCGGTGGCCGGCGGCAGCATCGTCGCCGCGCTCCTCGCCCGCGGGGTCGCCTGGCCGCTTCA
>DASVWP010000224.1:0-15040 GCA_036393155.1 Solirubrobacterales bacterium
TCAGGGACGGTGCCGTGGTTCCAGCTCAGCTGATGAAGCTCACCCTCTCCTGCGATCACCGCATCCTCTACGGCGCCGAGGGGGCCGAGTTCCTGGCCAGGGTCAGGGCGCTCCTGGAGGAGCCGGTGGGGCTGGCGCTCTAGCGTCTGCTTTTGCCCCAACTCTCTTGGGGTAGAAGCAGACTCGTGGTCCTCAGCAGGTCTTGCGGGCGCCCGTGACCGCATCCCAGGCGCGGCCGATGGAGAAGTCGGCGTCGACGCGGAAGACGCCGGGGTGGGAGGCGCGGGCGACGGTCCAGTCGCCGTGGCGGATGATGCAGCCGGCGCCGCGGGAGATCGACCAGTAGGGGGTGAAGTTGACGCGGACGAGGAATTCGCCCGGCGTGGTGACGTCGAGGGCGAAGCCCTGGCGTCCGATCCACATCGTCTGCGCCCGGGCGGCGCCGAGCGGCGCCACGAGGGGCTTGGGGTCGACGACTTCGTAGATCCGCCAGTGCTGGGACTGGAAGCGCAGGTGCAGGTAGGGCGGGTTGCTGAGGATCAGCCTCTGCTCTTCCACCGAGGAGTAGTCGAGCGGCGCGTCGGGGAGGGCGACCCAGTGGATCGCGTTGCTGCGCAGCCAGGCGCTGTAGGCCCGGTTCGTCAGCTCGCCTTCGTCGTAGAAGATGTCGTCGCGGGTCGTGTCGAGCTGGCGCAGCCAGCCGCGGGCTAGCTCGAAGCTCGGCGCCAGGTAGGCCGACTCCCAGTGGTTGGCGGTCGGCGGCACCTCGATCCGCGTCCCCTGGGCGTCGTGTTTGCGCAGCCACCTGGCCGCCGGCTGGAAGTAGGCGGCGCTGGTCGAGGGATCGTCGACGCTGCGGGCGATCTGGGCGACGCTGGCGTTCAGTTGCCAGTAGAGACTGCCGGCGATCGCCGACGCCAGCAGCGGCCAGAAGAGCCAGAGCGGCACCGTCGGCCGCGGCCGGCGCGAGAGCAGCACCGCCGCCAGCACCGGGCCGCCGAACAGGGCGCCGAGCCGGATCGCGTTGCCGCCCAGCGCGTTGGGGATCAGCCAGATCGCCGTCGAGGCGAGGACGTAGCCGAGCAGGACGCGGCGCAGCTGCCGCTCCTCCTGCTTCAGGCTTCGGGTCAGCAGCAGCGCACCGGCGCACCAGAGCGGAATCGCGATGTAGGAGGAGAAGGCGAACGGGAACTGGCCCGGCTCGGGGAAGGCGAGGTTGGGGATCACCGTCAGCGTCAGCGCCAGCGCCGCCGCGACGAGGGCCGGCCGGTTGAGCCGCTTGCCGCGTTCGGCCATCCCGGCGAGGACGACGCCGGCGAGGAAGACCGCGGCGACCGGGCTCGAAAGCGCGCTCCCCGCGGCCGCGAGCACCGCCAGCTTCCCCCGCCCGAGCTGAAGGAAGCGCAGCGAGGCGAGCGCGAAGGCGACGCCGAGCGCGAAGGTGATCTGCCCGTCGGCCAGCAGGGTGACGACGCCGACCGCGAACCAGAGCGTCGCCCAGCTCGCCGCGGCGCCCCAGCGGGTGCGGACCAGGCGGTCGAAGAAGTAGGAGGAGGCGACAACGGCGAGGCCGCCGAGCAGCTGCGGCCCGAGCAGCGCCCCGAGCGGCGGCGAGAGGACGCTGTAGGTGAGCGTGTAGTGGCCGCCGTACCAGCTGCCGTTCCAGATCGCCATGCCGGCGCGCTGGAAGAGCTCGGTGCGGAAGACCTGCGCAGCGAGGTCGCCGACCGGCGGGCTCCAGATGACCATCAGCGCCGCCAGCGCAGAGCTGAGCGCCACTGCAGGCAGCCATTCCGGCCAGAGCAGCTTGGACTGGACCACGAGATCGCCTTGGGCTCGGCGCACCGGTCCCAAGGATACGGCGGTCCCTTGCGAGAATGTGAAGCGTGAGCAAACCGATCCTCGTCGTGCGCCTCGGCACCGTCCCCTATGAAGAGGCGCGCGCGATGCAGCAGCGCTTGGAGGCGCGCCGCCAGGCCGATGAGATCCCCGACGTGCTGCTGCTGCTCGAGCACCCGCCCGTCTACACCCGCGGCCGCCGCTCGCTGCCGGAGGAGCTGCCGATGGGCGACGCGTGGTATGAGGCGCAGGGGATCGAAGTCCTCGACACCGACCGCGGCGGGCTCGTCACCTACCACGGGCCCGGGCAGCTGGTCGCCTACCCGATCGTCGACCTGGCGCCATACGGGGGCGACGTGCACGAGTACGTGCGGCGGATGGAGCGGGCGATCATCGAGACGCTCGCCGCCAGCGGCGTCGAAGCGATTGTCCACGAGGGGCTGACCGGGGTGTGGACGACGGGCACCCCGCCGGCGCCGCCGCGCACCGCCAGCAGGAGCAGCCGCGAGGCGGCGGCGGACTCGCTCGATGCGGCGCGCGCCCTCGCCGCCGACCCGGCGCGCAAGATCGCCTCGATCGGGATCCACGTCAGCCGCGGCGTCACCACGCACGGGCTGGCGATCAACGTCAACAACGACCTGCAGCCGTTCGAGTGGATCGTCCCGTGCGGCATCGGCGGCGTGGCGATGACCTCGCTCGCCCGCGAGCTCGGCGCCGAGCAGGACCTGGGGGCGGTCGGCTCGGTGCTCGCCGAGCGGCTCGGCGCCGCCTACGAGCGTGAGCCTGTGGAGACCCCAGCCGCCGATCTCGACCGGCAGGCGCCGGGCGCTACGCTCACCTCCAAGGCATGAGCGAGGCCAGCGAGCGCATCCACGTCACCCGCTCCCGGGCCAAGCCGGGGGGCACCGCCGCCGCGGCCGACGGCACCGTGCCGTTCCGCCGCGCCCGCAAGCCGCCGTGGCTGAAGGTACCGGCTCCGGGCGGCCCCAACTACCGCCGGCTGAAGGAGAAGATCGCCGGGGACAACCTGCACACGGTCTGCGAGGAGGCCAACTGCCCGAACGTCGGCGAGTGCTGGGAGCGCGGCACCGCGACCTTCATGATCCTCGGCGACGTCTGCACCCGCCGCTGCGGCTTCTGCAACGTGCAGACCGGCAAGCCGACCTGGAACGACCCGCTGGAGCCGCTGCGCGTCGCCAACCAGGTCAAGGCGATGGGGCTGCGCCACGCCGTCGTCACCTCGGTCGACCGCGACGACCTGCCCGACTACGGGGCGAGCGCCTTCGTCGGCGTGATCCGCTCGATCCGCATGCTGGCTCCCGGCTGCAAGGTGGAGGTCCTCACCCCGGACTTCCGCGGCCAGGAGATGCCGCTGGCCAAGGTGATCCACGAGAAGCCCGACGTCTTCAACCACAACGTCGAGACCGTGCCGCGCCTGTACCCGATCGCCCGCCGCGGCTCGCAGTTCCTGCGCTCGGCCCGGGTGCTGAAGATGGCCAAGGAGATGGGTGGGCCCGAGGTGGTGACGAAGTCCGGCCTGATGGTCGGGCTCGGCGAGAGCTTCGAGGAGATGGTCGAGACCTTCGGCCTGCTGCGCGAGCACAAGGTCCAGGTGCTGACCGTCGGCCAGTACCTGCGGCCGACCGAGAACCACCTGCCGGTGGTCCGCTACTGGCACCCGGAGGAGTTCGCGGCGCTGGAGAAGGCCGCCTACGAGCTCGGCTTCGAGTCCGTCGCCGCCGGCCCGCTGGTCCGCTCCAGCTACCACGCCGACCAGAACCTGCCCGAGTCCCACCGGGCCGAGAGCCTGCTGGTTTCCTGAGGCGCGGGGCGCGCTAATCGGCGCTTTCGGCACCGACCTTTAGGGCAACGGCCGGACGTATGAGAAGGCCAGACCCGATAGTCGCTGGAATGCCGCCTGAATATTGGGCAAACCTGGATTTTGGGCGCTTGAACTCTGGAAACATGGCGCGTCATGAACCGGCGGAAGGCAGTTACCCTCACTCTTGCAATCTTCGCCCTGGCGGCCTTTGCGCTGCCAAGCGCGGCACTGGCGCGGGGCGCCTTCTACACCGGCGTCGGCGAAATCGAATCGGAGCGCTTCAGCGCCTACGCGGATCCGATCGAACTGGGAGCCGGCACGCTCGGCGTTCCGACCAGGATCAGCACCGAGGGCCCGCCGCCCGACGTCGCGATCACGCCCGACGACTCGACGGCCTACGTCGCCGGTGCCTTCGACGAACTGGTCGGGATCGACGTCGCGACGAACACCGAAGCGCGGTCGGTCTCGATGTCCGGCCAGCCGTGGGCGGTGGCTGTCGCTCCCGACGGCAAGCACGCCTACACCGCCGACCTGTGGGAAGAAGCCATTTCGATTCTCGACCTCGGAACTTTGAGCGAAGTCGCGAGGATCTCGATCCCCGGCGCCAGCCCTAACGGCGTTGCGGTATCGCCGGATGGGACGCGTCTCTACGTGACGATTCAGAACGAAGACCGGGTGGCGATCATCGACCTGGCGACGAATACCGAAATCGGCTCGATCGCGGTCGGCCAGGCGCCGCGTGGCATCGCGATAACCCCTGACGGAAAACAGCTCGTCGTCGTCAACAGGATCAGCCAGGACGTCTCGCTGATCGATGTCGCCACCGGAACGGTGACCGCGACGATCCCGACCGGCGCTCCGGGCGGGGAAGAAGAGTGGGTCGCGATCACGCCGGACAGCAGCCATGCCTACGTCACCGGCCACACGATCAATTACCCGTTCGAATCCTGGGTGACCCCGATCGACCTGACCAGCGGCACCGTGGGCGCCACGAAGGTCATCTCGGGCCTCGTGGGCGACGTCGCGATCCTGCCCGCCGGCAACCGCGCCTACCTCACGCACTGGGACGAACAGCTGGCCGTTGTGTCCGGCACCCAGTCCTCGGCCGTGCACCAGAACGTCAACGAGCTGCTGCCGCTCAACCTCGGCACCAACTCGTTCGAAGCGGGACTCAACACGCTCGAACTCCCCGAAGCGCTGGCGATCGTCCCGAACCAGGGTCCGCACGCCGCGATCGAAGGACCGGCCACCGGGACGGCGGGCGCCGACCTCGCCTTCGACGGCTCGAAATCGAGCGACTCCGACGGCACGGTGACCGGCTATGCCTGGAACTTCGGCGACGGCACCGGCGGCAGCGGCGCGGTCGTCAACCACACCTACGCCAAAGCCGGCACCTACACGGTGACCCTGACCACGACCGACAACGAAGGCTGCTCGACCAGCCAGGTCTTCACCGGCCAGACGATGTACTGCAACGGCTCCGCCGCGGCGCGCACGACCCACCAGGTCGTCGTCAGCGGCAACCCCGTCGCCCGTTGCCCGCAGGTCTCCGGCAACGCCTCGAGCTTCGTGCCGAAGATCCGGCCCGGCAACGTCGTCCCCGGCGTGCGGGTGCGGCTTGCGACCGGGGCGCCGGCGCGCCTCGACGTCCAGGCCAAGCTGCAGTACTCGGTGAACGGCAAGAGCGGCAGCGCCAAACTGGGCAGCGTCTCGGTCAGCGTCAAGCACTGGCGCCGCATCCGCTTCGCGATCCCCAGCAAGCTGCGCGACCTGCTGCCCCTGGGCACGCCGGTGACGCTGAAGCTGACGATCACGACGACGCCGGAAGGCGGCCCCGCCTGCGCCGGAACCGTCACCCACAAGACCCTCCACGTCCACGTGGTCAAGGTCTTCCCCAACGCCGTCCAGTTCGGCCGCGTCCGCTAGGGCGCGGCCGACTCAGGCGCAAAGCCGTCACACTTTCTCTACTCGCGCGACTTGAGTCATCACAGGTTGCGGCGTGCCGTCGCCGCGTGTCCATCAGCAATGACGGCCTCGCGCTCAATCTGAAGGGAAAAGGCGATCTCGCTGAGCTGACGGTCGCCGCTGATCTACGTCGCCGCGGTTTCGGCGTTGCGATCCCCTTCGGCGAGGACCTCGACTTCGACCTGGTACTCATCCGCGGACCGAAGCTGGAGCGGGTCCAGGTCAAGTACGTGGAATCCGATGGCGCGGTCGTGAGAGTCAAATGCGTATCGCATTCATTGACCAACGGCAGGGTCCGGCGCACCAAGCGCTACACCGCCGAAACGATCGACCTTTTGGCCGTATACGACGAAACCTCGAAGCGCTGCTACTACGTGTCCGCCTCAGAGCTTGGAGACGGCCGTTCGAGCATTCATCTCCGCCTCGCCCCGGCGCGCAACGGACAGCTGGCCCGTACGCGTAGGGCGGAGGACTATCTCGACCCCTGAGTAAGGCGATGGAGCCAGCCGGAATCGAACCGGCGACCTCCTGAATGCAAATCAGGCGCTCTGCCATCTGAGCTATGGCCCCGTGCGGTCCAGTGTAGGTGACTCCGGCCGATCCGCCGGCGAAGGCGTCGCCCGCGACGACGCCCAAGCTCAGCGGACGACGGCGCGTTTGTAGCGGTGGACGGCGAGGGCGGCGAAGACGACGGCGATGCCGACCGACCAGAGGACGGCGCCCCAGACGTTGTTGCCGGCGGGAGCGCCGAGGAAGAGGGCGCGCATCGCGTTGACGGTGATCGTGAAGGGGTTGACTTCGGCGAAGGCCCGCAGGGCGCTCGGCATCGATTCGACCGGGACGAAGGCCGAGGAGACGAAGGTGAGCGGGAAGATGACGATGAAGCCGAGCGACTGCGAGGCCTCCGGCGAGGACGAGGAGAGGCCGATGAAGGCGAAGACCCAGGAGAAGGCATAGCCGAAGAGCAGCAGCAGGAGGATGCCGGCGATGACGTGGGTGACCGGGGCGCTGAAGCCGAAGCCGGCGATGACGCCGACGATCAGCATCACCGCGATCGACATCGCGTTGGTGGCGATGTCGGAGAGGGTGCGGCCGGCGAGCACCGCGGCGCGCGACATCGGCAGCGAGCGGAAGCGGTCGATCAGCCCTTTCTTCAGGTCCTCGGAGAGACCGAGGGCGGTGACGAAGCCGCCGAAGGACATCGTCTGGACCATGATCCCCGGCATCAGGAAGTCGACGTAGTCGTAGCCGGGGGTGTTGATCGCGCCGCCGAAGACGTAGACGAACAGCAGCACGAACATGATCGGCTGCACGGTGTAGGAGATCAGCAGCTCGGGGGCGCGGGGAATCCGCATGAAGCTGCGTTTCGCCAGCACCAGCGTGTCGGAGAGCTCGTTGCGCAGCTTCATCGCTCCTCCTCTCCCCCCTCGCCGTCGGCCTCCGCGGCGTGGCCGGTCAGCTTGAGGAAGACGTCGTCGAGGGTCGGCCGCCGCAGCGCCACGTCATCGATCCCGATCCCCGCCTCGTCCAGGCGCCGCACCGCCTCGGCGATCGTGCCGCGGCGCTGCGCCACCGGCACCCGCAGGACGCCTTCGGCGCGGGACGGGCGCTCGGAGGCGATCGGCGCCAGGGCGGAGATCGCCGCCTCGGCGTCGTTCTCGGACTCCAGCGTCACGTCGAGGTGCTCGCCGCCGACCTGGTCCTTCAGCTGGTCGGAGCTGCCCTCGGCGATCACCCGGCCATGGTCGATGACCGCGATGCGGTCGGCCAGGCGATCGGCCTCGTCGAGGTACTGGGTGGTGAGCAGGACGGTGGTGCCGCCGGCGACCCGGCCTTCGATCGTCTCCCAGAGGCTGATCCGGCTGCGCGGGTCAAGGCCGGTGGTCGGCTCGTCGAGGAAGAGCACCGGCGGCCGGGCGACCAGCGCTGCCGCGAGGTCGAGCCGGCGCCGCATCCCGCCCGAGTAGGTGCGGACGAGGCGGCCGCCGGCGTCGGTCAGCTCGAAGCGCTCCAGCAGCTCGGCGGCGCGGGCCCGCGGCTCGCCGCGCGGCAGGTGGTAGAGGCGGCCGACCAGCTCCAGGTTCTCGGCCCCCGTGAGGTTCTCGTCGACTGCGGCGTACTGGCCGGCGAGGCCGATCTTCGCCCGCAGCTGCGCCGGTTCGCGGGCGACGTCGAGCCCAGCGACCTTGGCGCTGCCGCCGTCGGCCGGCAGGAGCGTCGTGAGGATGCGGACCGCCGTCGTCTTGCCGGCGCCGTTGGGGCCGAGCAGGCCGAGGATCGTGCCGGCCGGAACGCTGAGGTCGACCCCCGCCAGCGCCTGCAGATTGCCGTAGGACTTGCGCAGGCCTGCCGCTTCTATCGCAATCTCTCCCATGGCCGCAACCTATCGGGCCACGGCGGCGGGCTTCACGCAGGTGCGCGGATCAGTCGTCGAAGTCGAAGTCCTTGGGGGGGCGCTGCTCGAACCAGACGTCGTCTTCGTCGTCCTCGAGGAAGTCGGGCTTGTCCTCGAGCACGTCCTCGTGGCCGGGTTCGTGGTGGGCGGCGGGGTGCTCGTGCTCCTCTTCGCCGGTGTCGTGCTCGCCGGTCGGGTGCTCGCCGGTGTCGTGAGCGCCCGTGGCGTGCTCCTCTTCCCCGGTTTCGAACTCCCCCTCCTGCTCGTATTCCTCGGAGATCGGCTCGGCTTCTTTCTCCTGGTCGAAGAAGGAGGGTGAGCGCGGCAGCTCCTGCTCGTCGGTGACCGGCGCCTCCAGCGCCTGGTCGAGCTCCTCCGAGAGCCGCTGTTCACTGAAGAAGTCGTCCTCCTCGTATTCCTCGGAGGGCGCCTCGTCGGCGAGCTCCGGTTCCGGGGCGGGAGCGGAGGCCGGCGGCGTGGCGCCGAGGCGCGGCTCGGCGGCCTCGGCGTCGGCAAGCTGCTCGTCGCTCGGAGTGGGCGACTCGGCGGGCGGCGCCGGCTCCTCCATCTCGGCCTCGACATCGAAGAACTGGGTCGGCTGCTCGGCGATCGCGTGGCGCTCTTCGGTCGAGGGCCCGGCGTCGGCGGGCGGCTGTTCGGCTGCGGGGGGCTCGGGTTCTGCGGGCGGAGCGGGCGGCTCCTGGACCGCCTCGTGCTCCATCACCGGCTGCTCCTCGACGGCGGGCGGCTCCGGGGCGGGAGTCGCTTCGGCCTCAGGCACGGCGGCAACCTCGGAAGTCGGCGGGCCTTCGTCCTCCGGTGGGGCAGGCGCCTCAGCCTCCGCGGCGTCAGGCGCCTCGGACTCAGGCGCCTCGGGCGGCGGCGTCGCGGCCTCGGGGAGCGGCATCTCGGCCCGCGCGTCCTCGCCCAGCGTCGGCATCTCCGGCGCCTCCTGGAGGTCGGCGATGTTCGGGACGCGGCGACCACCGGTCTCGGTGATCGTCGTCTCGGCCTCCGGGCCAGCGCCCGGGGCGCCGAGGAACTCGGTCGGGGCCTCCGCGAAGGGGTCGATCTCGTCCGGCCGCTGCGGCGGACCGAACGCTTCGTCCTCGAGCTTTTTCAGCTCTTCCGCGTCAGCGCCATGCGCCCGCTTCAGCTCCAGGTGCTCTCGAATTGCGTCGTCGAGGATGCTCATCTGCCAGGTCCCCAGGGGAGGCTGCCAAAGACTATGCGGTTATCCTTGATCATGCGAGGCTCTGGGATCAACTTCCCAAGCCAAATCCCACTCGGGGCTATAGCTCAGCTGGCAGAGCGCCTGGATCGCACCCAGGAGGTCGGCGGTTCGAATCCGCCTAGCTCCACTAAGCCCGCCTCTTTCGAACCAGGCCCAGAAGAAACGCCGCGCTGGGTCGCGGCCTTGACCTCCAGGTCTCGCGCCAGGGCGGGGTCGGCCAGCGTCGCGAAAGGCTCGGCGACCTCGGTCTCGGTGACCTGATCGTCGTAGATCACCAGCCGCTCAAAGAGCGCCTGATTCCACTGGCGGCGCAGGTGGCCGGGAGCGGCCAGGTAGGCGCGCTGGCAGTCGGCCAACAGGTCAAGCGCCTTGGCGAGCGTGTCCTCGACATCGGCGAATGAGGTCTCGGCGACTTCGAGGTGCCGCTCGGCCTGGTTGGTCTCGACGCTCAGCCTCTCCTGCTCGGAGCGCAGCAGGTCGACCGGGACCGCCCCGGCGTAGTAGGCGTGCATCAGCTTCTCGCGCTCCTCGCCGAGCTTGGCGAGGCGGCGGCGCTGGCGGGAAGCCTCGGCTTCGGCCTCCTCCCGCATCCCCGCCATCGCCGTGGTGAGCCTGGCGCGGACCGCTTTGGCCTGGGCGGCCGAGATCCGCACCTCCCCATAGGCGCGCTCGACGGCGGTCTCGATCAGGTCGACCGCGACATGGGGCTGCTTGCAGCCGGTCCCCTTCTTTCGCCCGATGCAGAAGAAGTAGGCGTAGCGCCCGCCGTTGCCGTTTGCGTAGGTGAGGCTCATCCGCGAGCCGCAGCGCCCGCAGTAGAGCGATCCCTTGAGGTAGTGATGGTGCTTTCGGTCCTTCTCAGCCGAGCTGTTGTGGGCGGCGAGGACGGCACCGGCTTTCTCGAAGGTGGCGCGGTCGATCAGGTGCTCGTGGCGGCCCTCGTATTCCACCCCGGCGAAGCGGACCACGCCGACGTAGTAGGGGTTCTGGAGGATCACCGCCAGCTGCGAGCGTGACAACGGCATCGCGGCCCGCTTCGGGGTCGGGCGGGATCGCAGGCCCCGCTCGGTCCTCGCCGAGGTCCTGCAGCGCCTGCGCGCCGACGCCGAAGGCGGCCTGCGGGAAGGGAGCCATGAGCGCCAGGTCCGCGAAGCCGACGAGGAGACGCGGGCGCGATACCGCTTCGTGATGGACACCTGCCAGCGCCTCTTGCTCCTGCTCGCCACCCTCGCCGAGGGCCAGCAATGAGCGCCGCCAAGAAGCGCCTGCGACCCGGAGAGCTTGACGGCCTGGTGATCGCCTACATGCGCAAGCACGAAGCAGAGTGGCCGCTGACCGCCACGGCGATCGCCAAGGGACTCGGCGGGAGGTCGGCCGGGGCGGTGGCTAACTGCCTCGCGCGGTTGGCAAAACGGAAGGAAGCGCGGCGGGTCACAGACCGTCCGCGCAGTTACGTTGCTGAGAAGGCGCGTCGGTGAGAGGACCGGAGCAAACCCGCTCCGCCGATACCGCGTTCTAAGCCGGGCTACTTCCCCCGGGCTTCTTCGACCGCCTGCTCGACTGATCGCTCCCATGAGTACTGAACCCACTCCACAGAGGTCTCCAGCACCTGAAGCAGATCATCCACCTGCCGGTAGGCGTGGACCAGCGATGCGACCGTCGCCTTGCTGGCAAATTGAGCGAGCCGTCGACGAAGCGACCCGATCGTGCTCAGGTTGACACGGATGTTGGTCTTGCTTTTCAGCTCCTCCATGCGCGCAAACTCGGCCATCCGGTTCTCGACGATCTTCTGCTTCAACTCGTCGTCAAGCTCTTCTTGGTCCCCTGCTTCGTTTTCCAGTCCTTGCATCTCGCGGGAAAGCAGGTGGAGCTCTTCATCGCCCCGATGCTCGGCCCAGTGCTGAGCACCCTGGATCAGCTCATCGATCATCTCCTCAGTGAGATCCCTGCGAAGGCTCTCGATGACGCGGTCAACCGCCGCAAGACGTCGGTCGCCGTCCGCAGACAGCTGCCTCGCGAGATCTCTGCGATCGACCGTCATCTGGTCGGTGATGCCTTCGACGATCGAGCCGGTCTCATGGCGCGGCGAGAACGAACCGGCCTCATGCCCGCGGTATTGCTCAAGCTCGGTTACTGCATCGGATGAAAAAGCCGAGAGCGAATCGCCCATCGCGCGGGTGAACGCCCGGCCAACCGCCTGCGCGTAGAGGCGGCCAAGAGGACCGGCGAGCGCAGGGTTGTGCTCCCCACGGTGATAGCTGGGACCGCGATAGTCATGGGCAAGTCGAAAGATGTCTGCATCGAAATCATCGAGCAGCGGACTGACGAAGACGAAGAACTCCTCGTCGGTCAGGGCCAGCTGGACCCGCCGACCGAAGCCACCGAGGATCTTTGCGCGGCGACCGGCCGGGAACGGGTCAGTCAGGATTCCGATCCTCGCATCGCCAGCAGAGAAGCACCGCTGAGCGTGTTGATAGAGCAACCGCTCGGCCAGGCTGTCAGCGACCGCCAAGGCCATCCGCTCCTGAGCAATGCCGCCTTCCGTGAGGAGGTCTACCGCGTGGCGCAGTTCTGCGAGAAAGGCGCTGTACTCGCCAGGGTCTTCACCCATAGTGCGAAGAAGTGGGAAGGCAGGACGCATCTACCCAGGGTAGCCCCGACGCCTCGTACGAGCTAGAGCTGTTGTTCGCCTTTTACCTGCATTCCACCCGAATGCCACGCTCTTTTCGCTCATCCCAATGCCCGTGAACGCTGTTCACGATAAAGTTGCGGGCGTGAATAGCGTTCACGCTCCCGAAAACCCGGACCTCGTCGGCATTGCCGAGATTGCCGAGATCGCCGGGGTCAGGGCATCGGCCGTCGCCAACTGGCGCATCCGCCGGGCCGACTTCCCGGCACCTGTCGCCGAGCTGCGCTCAGGCCCCGTCTTTTCGGGGCCGGCGGTCAGGAAATGGCTGAAACGCAACCGAAAGGAACCCATGGCGCATGTGATTTCAACGATCAACCTCAAGGGCGGGGTCGGCAAGACGACGGTCACGGTTGGCATTGCCGAGATGCTCGTTCACGAGCATGAACAAAACGTTCTGGTCATCGACCTCGACCCTCAGACGAACGCAACGGTGATGCTGATCGAGGAGAGCCGCTGGAGAGACCTTGACGAAGAAGGTGCGACCGTGGCGCAGCTTTTCGCGGATGCGCTTGAGGAGGAGCCGAGCGCCAGGAGCTTCAGCCTAGAACAGGCCCTGCAGCGAGACGTCGGGCAGGTCTCGAACATGACCGGACTCGATCTATTGCCCTCGTCGCTTCGGCTCATCGACGTGCAGGATCGCCTCGCGACGATGCCGCTAGGGAAATACTTTACTTATTCCCCTAGTGCCATCCTGGAAACTGCGGTCAAGCACACGCTCGACGAGTACGACTTCGTCCTGATCGACTGCCCTCCCAACCTTGGCTTGATCACCCTCAATGGGTTGCGAATCTCAGACAGCTTCATCATTCCGACGATCCCCGATGTCCTCTCGACCTACGGGATTCCGCAGATCCTGCACCGAGTTGCCGACTTCGCGGCGGAGTTGAACGAGCCCATCGAGCCGCTCGGAATTGTGATCAACAAGTTCAGGGCGGCGTCGGTAGTTCACGGCAACACTCTCGACCAGCTTGAAAGCAATTCAGACTACCCCGGTGTCTTCGCCACGGTCATCCCCGAGGGAAACGCGATTGCTGCTGGCGCTGAGAACGTTGAGCGCGGGACGTTACGCCAGCGGTATGCGTATCAAGGCGGCTTCGAGAAGTTCGCTGCCCTGACCGACGAAATAGTCGAAGCGGTGGGGACCCCGGTCTGATGGCCCACTTTGACCGTCGGCTGTTGACGGACGTTTCGGCGGCGGTGTTGGCAGAGACGTCGGACCCGGATCTGGCCGAGCGCGTGGTCAAGCGACTGTCCTCGAGCCCCGCACGTCGCACCGGAAGACGGAACCGAGCAAAGCTCGACCCGTTCGAGGCGTTCAAGGAGGGCGGCGAGAACGTCCTCCGAGATCGTCTCCGAAACCTCAATCTCGAACAGCTCAAGGACGTCGTAGCCCAGTATGGAATGGATCCGAATCGACTCGCAATGAAGTGGAAGTCGTCTGAGCGCCTAGCCGATCACATCGTCGGGTTCGTCAAAGCTCGAAGTCAAAAGGGCAGTGCCTTCAAGGGGTGAGGGCTCCTGCGCCTCGACGCAGTCGCCGCTATTCGGTTCAAGCTGGACAAGGCTAAGCGGTCAACGGCGCCTCCCCTCTAGCCTTCCGCTGACTGCGTCCGGGATATCGAGGTGGAGACGTCTGATTGCCGTCGCGACAAGTTGGTTCGAAAGCCGTCCGGCTAGGCCCACTTTCGGGTCAAATCCCCTCAGATAGCGGGGACCCTTACTGGCCCCCATCGCCGGATCGAAACGGACGGGGGCGGAGAGTTCCCTGTTTCCGCTGATTTGGAGGCGTTTTGGGCTGACTGTGCGATGAGACCCTCGGTTGATCGACCGCTTGGGCGGTTTCCAGGGCGGTCATCAGACCGAGAAAAGAGATATCCCCGCCTGAGATTGCCGCTTCAAGGCGCTCCTCAGTGCGCATCGGCCAAGTCGAGAGGACCTCGAAGTCGACGAGCTCGGGGTAAGCGGGAGCGGTCCGCCCTAGTTGATCGACCTAGAGGCTTGATGCGGGTTCCACCCCCGAGCAGGAACCGCGGCCAGAGATAAAGAAGGGGCCTCCAGCCCTGCAACTCGTGAATGGAGGTCACGAGATGACAGCATCGCTGGAGACCCTTGCTATCGCAGCCTACGTGTTCGCGGACTCGCTCCCGATCCCTCGCTCCAGGCCAGATGATGCTCGCCGAGCTGGTAGCCGAAGGCCGGGTTCGTCTGGTCGACGGCACCCTGATCAGCTGCGCCGACTACCCCGGCTGCGCCTCCCATAGCCACTTCGCCGGTGCGGCTTCTGGGGCCGGGAGTACCGCTCCTCGATGCAGCAGATGGACATCGAGCTGGTGACCCCCGCTGGGCGATGCGATGAGCGAGCCTTGGCCCTCACCCTCAGCGTCTACGTGAACACCTGCTCGGGCGCCCGCCCCGGGCACTCGCCGCCTATTGACGGGCGGTGAACCCGCATCAAGCCTCTAGCCGTAGAGGCGCGGCACCGCGCCAGCGATCCTTCGCTCCTCCCGATAGGGATGGCCGAGCAGCCAGCGAGCCGAGCGGCGGTCCCCGCCGCAGCGGGCCAGTAGCTCCAAGAGCCGGCCGGCGCGCCGATCGGCGCCGTGAGCGGCCAGATCGGAGTGGCTGAGGATGCCGATCACCCTGCCCTCCTCGGTCACCGGGAGGCGGCGCACCTGCTCCTCCTCCATTCGCCGCGCGGCTTGGTCGAGTGACTCCTGCGGGGAGACGGTCGCCGGCTCGCCCGACCCGCACTCGCCGACGCTCAGCGCGTCGGGGTCAAGGCCCTGCCCGATCACTCGGACGACGATGTCGCGGTCGGTGATCACGCCCCTCAGGCGATTGCCCGAGCGGCAGATCGCGAGCAGGCCGACGTCCTCCTCGGCGAGGCGTTCGGCTGCTTCGCTGACCGGGGCCGCGGTATCGATCGCCGCCACCTTCCTGCTCATCGCCTCGCGCACGAGCGTCCTCTGCTCGACGCGTGACCTGCGCCTCCGGGATCTCCTGCCGCCAAGCTCAGAGAGCGCGGCCTGCGCGCGTGCCAGGACCGGACGGTCCCTCTTCTCGGTGCTCTGGATTGCCATCTCGGGCTCCCTCCTC
>DASVWP010000225.1:0-13870 GCA_036393155.1 Solirubrobacterales bacterium
CGCCCCAGCCCGCTCGCCTCCGCCAGCAGCACTTCGGCATCGAGGCGCGGGTCTTCGACACCCGCCGCGGCCAGCGCGTCGACCGCCGCACCCAGCGCCTCGCGCACGGTTGCGGCCGCCGCGGCCATCACCGCTCAGGCCGCCGAGGCGGCGGCCTGCAGCTTCTGCCGCTTCTCCTCGGCGGAGAGAGCGTCGGTGAACTCGGAGAGGTCGCCGGCCAGGACGCCGTCGAGGTTGTGCGAGGTGAGCTTGATCCGGTGGTCGGTGACCCGGCCCTGGGGGAAGTTGTAGGTGCGGACCTTCTCCGAGCGCTCGCCGCTGCCGACCTGGGCCTTGCGCTCGGAGGCGATCTTCGCCTGCTGCTCGGCGATCTCGCGCTCCAGCAGCCGCGCCCGCAGCACCCGCATCGCCTTGTCCTTGTTCTGCAGCTGGGACTTCTCGTCCTGCATCGAGACCACGATCCCGGTCGGCTTGTGGGTGATGCGCACCGCCGAGTCGGTCGTGTTGACCGACTGGCCGCCCGGCCCCGAGGACCGGTAGACGTCGATCTGCAGGTCGTTCTGGTCGACCTCGACCTCGACCTCCTCGGCCTCCGGCAGCACCGCGATCGTCGCCGTCGAGGTGTGGATCCGGCCCTGGGACTCGGTCTCGGGGACGCGCTGCACCCGGTGGGTCCCGCCCTCGAACTTGAAGACCGAGTAGGCGCCATCGCCCTTGACCGCGAAGGTCACCTCCTTGAAGCCGCCGGCCTCCGAGGGCGACTGCGACAGCACCTCGGTGGTGAAGCCCCGGATCTCGGCGTAGCGGGTCAGCATCTTGTAGAGGTCGCCGGCGAACAGCGCCGCCTCGTCGCCGCCGGTCCCGCCGCGGATCTCGACGATCACGTTCTTGGCGTCGTTGGGGTCGCGCTCGACCATCGACAGCCGGATCTCCTCTTCCAGCTGCTCGAGCCGGGCCGGCGCCTCCTCGACGACCTTGCGGAGCTCCGGGTCGTCGTCTTCCTCCAGGAGCTCGCGCGCCCCTTCCAGGTCGTCCTTGAGGGTCGAGTACTCGGCGGCCAGCTGACGCGCCGGCTGCAGCTCGCGGTATTCGCGGCCGACCTCGGCGTAGCGCTCGCGGTCCCCGATCACCGCAGGGTCCGACATCTGCGCCTCCAGCTCGGAGAAGCGCGCTTCGATCTGCTCGACCAGCTGCTCGATCATGGGGACAACATAGAGGGGCGAGCCGCCGCCGCTAGGCGACGATCTCGATCTGCTGCTGGTTCGCCGCTTCCTCGGGATCCTCGCGGGAGAGCACGGCGTTCAGCGAGGCGATCGCCACCGCCAGCTGCTCTTCGTCGGGCTCGCGCGTGGTCAGGTTCTGCAGCATCAGTCCGGGCCACATGACCGCCCGCACCCAGGCTTTGCGGCGATGCTTCCCGGCCCACTTGATCACCTCGTAGGAGAGGCCCGCGATCAGCGGGACCCCGAGGATCCGCGAGGCCACCAGCCAGTACCAGGCGGGCAGCCCGATCGGGGCGAAGACGAAGATCGCCAGCACCATCACGATCAGCAGGAAGCTGGTGCCGCAGCGCGGGTGCAGGCGCGAGTAGAGCTTGGCCCGCGCGGGGGTCAGCTCGTCTTCGGCCTCGTAGCAGGAGATCGTCTTGTGCTCGGCGCCGTGGTACTCGAAGACCCGCCGCAGGTCCGGCATCTTGCTGATCGCCGCCAGGTAGCCGATGAACAGCCCGGTCCGCACCAGGCCCTCGACCAGCCAGAAGAGGAGCGGCGAGCCGAGCTGGCTCTTGATCAGGCTGGTCAGCCCGACCGGGACGACGAAGAAGAGGCCGACCGCCAGGATCAGCGAGAGGGCGATGGTCAGGCCCCAGATCCAGCCGCCGATTTCCTCCTTCTCGCCCTCCTCGTCCTCCTCCATCTGGGCGTTGGCGGAGATCGCCAGGGCCCGGAAGCCGATCTTCATCGACTCGGCGAGGGCGACGACGCCGCGGATCACCGGCAACCGCCAGGCGCGGTGGCGCTGCGCCCAGGGGGTGATTTTCTCGGACTCGACTTCGATCTGGCCGGTCGGTGTGCGAACCGCGACCGCCCAGACGGAGACGCCGCGCATCATCACGCCCTCGAGGACCGCCTGACCGCCGACCGGCGCGTCGCGCTTGGCGACGAGGGCGCCGTCGGGCATGCGAAGCGGGTCCCCTCCGTTGGAGGCGGGGACGTTGGATGCCTGTGCGGAGCCCGCCGGCGGGCTCACGGCCTACTTCCCGGCCGCCCGGTGCTTGGCGGCGCGGCGCTGGAAGCGCTCGACGCGCCCACCGGTGTCAACCAGCTTCTGCTTGCCCGTGTAGAAGGGGTGGCACTCGGAGCAGAGCTCGACGTGCAGATCGCTCTTCGTCGACCGGGTGTAGAACTGGTTCCCGCACGAGCAATGCACGTTGGCAAGCGTGTACTCGGGGTGAATCTCCGTCTTCATCTCGTCTAAGTCTAGAGAACTGTGCAAGTCCAGCCGAGCAGGCGCCCGCAGGCCGCTCGGCAAGCCGTTCGGAGCGCGCCCTAGCCGAGCGGCGCGGTGGCGAGGCTCTCGAGCACGGCGACCAGGGCGACCGTGACCTCCTGCCGGCCCGCGCGGTCGGGGGAGCGGGCCACCAGCATCGCCGCCTCGTCGAGGGCGCCGAGCAGGATGTGCGCCATCGGCTTGACCGGCACCGGACGGATCTCCCCCGCCTCGATCTCCGCGCTGAGGCTGGCTTCGATCAGGCCGAGGCCGTTGGCGGCGCCGATCTCCCGCCAGCGGTCCCAGCCGAGGACGGCGGGGGCGTCGTGGAGGGCGATCTGACGCAGCTCGGGCTCGGCGCACTCGTCGAGGAAGGCCTCGATGCCGGCCCGCATCGCCTCCAGGGGGCTCTCCAGCTCGGAGCCGAGGACGACCCGCGCGACCCGCTCGGTCGACTCCGCCTCCAGGCGCTCGTAGACGGCCTCCAACAGCTCCGCCTTCCCCCCGAAGTGGTGGTACAGCGCGCCGCGGGTGACCCCGGCGGCGCGGACGATCTCCTCGGTCCCCACTCCCTCGTATCCGCGCTCGGTGAACAGCGCCCTGGCGGCCTCGATCAGCGCCCCGCGCGTCGCCTCCGCCCGCGCCCGCTGCGGGCGACGAGGGCGCGGGGCGGGCGTGTCGCCCTCGCCCATGTTCCCTGGGTTTTTCTTCACATTCATACAGTCTGTATGTTAATTTAAGTCGAAAGCGCGGACGAAGGAGGAGGCGAAAGATGGCGACTGCAGACGGTGAGCGCAAGGAGATCCGGTTACCGGCGGGGACTATCCGCTATCGCGAGGCGGGAAGCGGGCCGCCGATCGTCTTCGTCCACGGCTACCTGGTCGACGGCCGGCTCTGGGACGGGGTCGTTGACCGGCTCGCGGATCGGTTCCGCTGCCTGGCGCCCGACTGGCCCCTGGGCGCCCACGCGAGCGCGATGGATCTGACCGCCGACCTCTCTCCCCCGGGGGTCGCCGACACGATCGCCGACTTCCTGGCGCAGCTCGACCTGCAGGAGGTGACGATCGTCGGCAACGACTCCGGCGGGGCGATGTCCCAGGTCCTGGTGACCCGCCACCCCGAGCGGATCGCCCGCCTCGTGCTCACCAACTGCGACACCCACGAGAACTTCCCGCCCGGGATCTTCAAGGCGATGCCGCCGCTGGCCAAGCTGCCGGGCGGGATGACCCTCCTCTCCCTGCCGTTCCGCTCGGCCGCCCTGTCGCGCCGCGCCTTCCGGCCGTTCGCCCGCACCCCGATCCCCGCCGAGCTGGTCGTCTCCTGGATGGCCCCGGGGCTGAGCGACCCCGGCGTGCGCCGCGACCTGAGGAAGGTCACCGCCGGCTTCGACAAGCGCCACACCCTGGCCGCGGCGGAGAAGCTCCGCGGCTCGCTGCTGCCGATCCTCCTCGCCTGGGCACCGGGCGATCGCTACTTCCCGATCTCCTACGCGGAGCGCCTGGCCGAGGAATCCGGCAACGCTCGCCTGGTCCAGATCCCCGACGCGAAGACCTTCGTCCCGCTCGACCAGCCGCAGCGCCTGGCCGAGGTGATCGCGGAGTTTGCGGCCTCCCGCTGAGACGCCTACGAACGTTCGTTCCCAAAATCCGCAAACTCCAACTTTTTCGTCCGACGGGGGCGGGACTCTTAATCAACCCCCTACCAGTAGGACGGAGAGCTATGGGCAAGGAGATCTTCGATCAGGAGCGGCCTCGGAGCACGATGGCGCAGCGCCTCGACGAAGCGTTCGCCGGTTGCGATCAGTGGACCGTGGTGGCGGCCCCGCCGCGCCGGAGCAGCCTCGACTTCAGCCCCCGGGTGCCGAGATCCTCGAGGATCGTCGGCAGCGCGGCGGCCGTGCGCACCCAGGAGCCCGAAGCGCTGTAGTAATCGGCATCGTGAAGTAGCAGCACGTCGCCGGCTCGGGCGCCGGTCGTCGCCCGGCGGGCAATCGACTGCGGCGTGGCGCGGCGTTTCCAGTCCTTGCCCCAGAGCGACCACAGCACCGGCCGCCAGCCGCGGGAGCGCACCGCGCGCAGCCCGGCGGCGCTGAAGATGCCGTACGGCGGCCGGTAGTCGGCGACCTCCTGCCCTCCCGCCTCCTCGATCGCCGCCCGAGCCCGTTCGGCGTCCTCGATCAGCATCCGCGGGGTCAGCCGCAACTGGTTGCGGTGACGATGGCAGTGCAGCTCTACGCGGTGGCCGGCGGCAACGATCTCGGCGACCAGCGAGGGGCGACGTTCGACCTGCTCGCCGGCGAGGAAGAAGGTGGCGACGGCGCCGGCCTCGCGCAGCGTCTCCAGAACCGCCGGCGTCCCCTGCGGGTGCGGGCCGTCGTCGAAGGTGATCGCCACCCCCTCCGCGCCCTCTTCACGCATCACGACGCCGAGCCGCTCGCCCAGCGGCGGCAGCAACGGCGCCAGGGCCGGCCCGGCGTGCAGGACCGCGGCGACGGCCGCGGCGCCGCCCCCGGCCACCGCTCCCGTCGACGCCCTCAATGACCGCCGGCTGCGGAGTGCGCCGAACCGCTCGCGCCCTGAGACAGCGTGGGCGTCTGAGCCGTCGGGTGCGCGCTCGAGCTGGTGTCCGGGTCCTTGCCGAAGTGGATCCTGCTGGTGATCGGCTTGGTCAGCTTGCCCACCTCGCGGTAGGGCGTCAGCCAGTCGGCGGCGAGGCTGACCCCCACCACGAGCACGACCGCGATGACCGCCGCGGCGACGGCGGTCGCCGTCCGGCCCATCCCGATCCGCCAGGCCGGCTGCGGCTTGACCCGCGGGCGCACCGTCAGCACCCGCGAGGCGACCGAGGGCAGCGAGGCGAAGGAGGAGTCCGGCGAGCGGCGCTCGTTGGTGACGTGACGCAGCACCGACTCCAGCTCGTGCTCGTTGCGCGCCACCTCGGCCAGCCCGAAGCGCTCGAAGGCGGCGTTGTTGGCCCGCAGGTGGCCGGCGTTGAAGCCGTAGGAGACAACGGGGCAGCCGCGGATGTGGGCCTCCAGCACGGTCAGCCCGGCGGTCGCGTGGACCATCGCGTCGGAGGCCGCCATCCAGTCGCTCATCTGGTCGGTGAAGCCGAGGATCCGCACCTGCTCGTTGTCGCCGAAGCGCTGTTCGAGCCGTTCGCGAGCGCCGTCGTTGTGGCCGGTGATGCAGGCGACCATGGTGTCTTCATCGGCGAGCGCGGTGCGGATCGCGCCCTCGAGGTCGCCGATCCCCCAGCCGCCGCCGGAGACGAGGACGATGCGGGCGTGCGCCGGCAGGCCCAGCGCCTCGCGGGCGTCGCGGCGGGTCCGCGGCATCAGGAAGTCGCGCGAGATCGGCGGCCGCATCCATTCGACGCTGCCGGGACCGGCCAGCCTCTCGACTTCCTCGATCGACTCGGGATGGGTGACGAAGTGCATGTCGACGCCGGGGTGCACCCAGTAGCGCAACCCGGCGAGGTCGGTGATCGCCGACTGCACGGGCGTGGCCAGGCGACGGTTCTCGCGCAGCATCCCGAGCACCGCGGTGACGCCGGGGTAGGTGGAGACGATGACGTCGGGGTCGTTGGCCGCGATCAGCTTCATCAGGCCGCGCGCCCCGAGCCAGTAGGAGAGGTGATGGGCCAGCCAGCGGGTCGGGGCGAACTTGGTGATCAGCCAGTACTGGATGTCGAACACCCACGGCATCCAGCGGAAGCTGACCCGCGAGCCCCCGCGGACGACGGCCGAGTAGAGCCTGCCCATCGCCTCGAGGCCGTTGGCGATCTCCACCTCGGCGCCCGGCACCTCCTCTTCGAGGTCGGCCTTGATCATCCGCGCGGGCAGGTCGTGGCCCTCGCCGATGTCGGCGCTGAGGATCAGCGCCTTGGGCGGGCGCTCTTCGGAGCCGGCGGCACCGGCCAGGAGCGCTCCGGCGGCATGTTCGTTGCCGTTCAGCGAGGGGCGTTTGCCCGGCACCGGGTCCGGCGGGCGGGTCGTGGTCCGCACCCATTCGACGTACTTGCGCACGCCTTCTTTGAAGTTCGTCTCCGCTTTCCAGCCGAGCTCTTTCAGCGCCCGCTCGTTGGAGATCGTCTTGCCGGGGAAGTCGCCCGGGCGCGGCGGCGTGTGGGTGATCTCGCAGGTGTCGACGTTTTCCTGCACCCGCTCGGCGATTTCGAGGATCGTCACGACCTCGTCGCCGGAGAGGTTGTAGGTGCGGCCGGCCGCCTCGGGGGCGAGCGCGGCGACGATCCCGTCGGCGAGGTCCTCGACGTAGATGAAGCTGCGGGTGGTGCTGCCGTCGCCGGCGATCGTCAGCGGCTTGCCTTCGAAGGAGAGGTCGGTGAACTTGGCGACGACGCCGGCGGCGCGGGCGCGCGGGCCGTACGGAATCCCGAAGCGCAGGACCGTGCTCTCGAGGTCGTAGAGCTCGGCGTAGCCGGCGCAGTAGGTCTCCCCCGCGAGCTTGGTCGCGGTGTAGAGATGGCGCGGCGCGGGGATCGGCGTTTCCTCGTCGACCTCCTGCTCGGGGCAGTCGCTGTAGACCCAGGTGGTCGAGCCGTAGACGACGCGACCGACCTTGGCCCGGCAGGCCGCCTCGAGGACGTTGAGGGTGCCGCGGGTGTTGACCTCCTCGGCCAGCACCGGGTCGGCGAGGACGTGGGAGACGTCGGCGACGGCGGCGAGGTGGATCACCGCGTCGCAGTCGCGCATCGCCAGGTCGAGGTTGGCGGCGTCGGTGATGCTGCCGGTGAAGGTCTCGACCTCCAGCGGCGAGTGGTAAGGCGAGGCACTGAGATCGAAGATCCGCGGCGTCATCCCGCGGTCCATAAGGCGGTCGACGACGTGGGAGCCGATGAAGCCCCCGCCTCCGGTCACCAGGACCCTCATCTTCATTCCTCCTTGCCCAGGGCCGCCTCGCGGCTCTCCGGGCGGTAGTACAGCGGCACGCACCAGTGGTTCTCGGCCACCCATTCAGTGTTCGGCAGATCGTCGGATCGGCCCATGATCCGGTGGCACGGCTGGTCGTAGACCTTGCCCGTGCTCTTCTCCAGCTCTTCGAAGACGATGTACTTGTAGAAGCCCGAGGTCATCCCGTCGGGCAGCTCGAGGCGCGCCGGGTGCACCGGATCGAGGTGCTCGCGGGCGTACTCGTTCTTCCAGGCGACGATCTCCTCCATCCGTTCCGCCTGGACCAGCGCCAGGGCGGCGGTGAACTCGCTCATCCGGAAGTTGAGGCCGTCGACCTCGTGCTCGAACTTGCCGTAGTTGCGGAACTTCTTGGCGAACTCGATCAGCTCCTCGTTGCCCGAGACCAGCACGCCGCCCTCACCCGTGGAGACGGTCTTGGTCGCGTACAGCGAGTAGACGCCGGCGTCGCCGTAGGCGCCCGGCTTGCCGCCGTTCCAGTCGGCGCCGTGGGCGTGGGCGCAGTCCTCCAGCAGGAAGATGCCGTGGTCGCGGCAATAGGCGGCGATCCGCTCGGAGTCGAAGGCGATGTGGCCGCCGATGTGGACGAGGATCGCGGCCCGCGGCTTGTGCCGCTCCGCCTTGCGCTCGAAGTCCTCGAAGGACATGCAGAGATCGCGACGATTGCAGTCGACGAACTGGACCTCGGCCCCGGCGCCGATCGCCGCCAGCGGGGTCGCCATGAAGGTGTTGGAGGGACAGAGCACGGTCTCGCCCCTGACGCCCGCGAACTCGAGCGCCGCCAGGGCGCCGCCCGCCCAGCTGGAGAGGCCGAGGCTCGGCAGCCCGTTCCACTCCGACCAGCGCCGCTCGAAGGCCTCGAGCTTGGCACCCTCCGACCACTGCTCGGAATCGAGGACCTCGGTCCACAGCTCGAACAATCTGGCACGGTCGCGGTGATCGAACCCGATCGCGAACTTGGTCGCGTCGGGCCGGATGTTCTCTACGGGCCCCACGATGGCTCCTTGGTGGCGGTAACTGGTCTTCCTTCGCAGGGACGAAGAACTGCTGCGGAAGGCGGCGCGAAGCGTAGCAGCGGCTCCGGCGCCGATGTCAGGAGCGCTCGCGGTGCGCGGACTCGAGGACGACGGCGACCGCCTTGGAGCTGGCGACGAGGATCGTCCCGGCGACGGCGAGCGCCAGCGAGACGAGCAGGACCGCGCCGCCGAGCGGCGTGTGGGACCACGACTCGCCGAAGATCAGCGGCGCCAGGATCACCGGGACCAGCACCTGAACCGCGAACATGATCGGCGCCACCTGGGTGGCGGCACGCCCCTGCAGGGCGCTCATCTCGCTGAGCAGCGCCAGGCCCTCCGAGCCGGCGGCGGTGGCCAGGAAGGCGGCCGCGCCCAGGACCTCGCCACTCGCCAGTTCGTCGGTCAGCAGCTTGCTGGCGATCGCCGTCCAGGCGTAGCCGAAGCCGGCGCTGAAGACGGCCAGCAGCCCGATGCCGCCCGGGCGACGCAGGACGTAGGGCGCCAGCACGGGCAGGGCGACGAGAGCAAGCGCCAGGGCGATCGGACCGGCCCCGGCGTGCTCGGTCGTCCGCGCCGGGGCCGCCAGCGCCACGCCGGCGACCCCCAACACGATCGCCCCCACTGCCGTCGCCTCGCGCCAGCCGGGTTTCTCTCCCAGGCGCCGCTCCCCAAGCCACAGCAGCAGCACGAGCCCGCTCGCCAGGCACGGCTGGACGACGGTCAGCGGCGCCAGCAGCAGCGCCGCGATCTCGAACGGCCAGCCCGCCAACCCCAGCCCCGTGGCCAGCAGCCAGCGCCGGTTTCGCACCAGCCTTCCCAGCAGCGAGGGGCGCAGGGCATGCTCGGAGGACACCTGCCGCGCCTCCAGCGCCTGCAGGGCGATCGAGGTGTTGTAGAGGCAGGAGGCCGCGACCGCGGCGAGGATTCCGAGCGCCAGCACGCCGCGACGATATCCGCCGCCGCGGGACGCCTCCGCTCAGCGCGTGAAAACGCACTTCCTCCCGCATACCGGGAGGAAGTGCGTCCTCAGCGATCGGAGCTGCTCAGGTCTCCTGGTACAGCGGGCCGTCGCCACCCTCGGGGAGGGTGAGGCGGCCGCCCTTGGCGGTGATCGCGCCGCACTGGACGCAGTTGGAGGCGGTGACGTGGACGTCGACCGTCGAGGCGCCGTTCTCCAGCTGCTCGTCGGGGATCTCGTAGACCTGCGCCGGGCACATCGAGACCCAGGTCTGGGCGACCTCGCGCGGCACCTTGGTCTGGATGCGAATGTGGTTGGGCGCGTCGTCCCGGGTCGCGTTGCCGGAGAGGAAGACCGAGTCGAGCTTGTTGAAGGTCACCTCGTTGTCGGCCTTGGGGTACATGTCCCCCGCCTTGCCGAGCTCCACCTCGACCTCGGAGTCGTGCTCCTGCTTCCAGTGGCCACCCGGGAAGGCGCCTTTGGTCACCGTCATCGCCGAGGCGATCGCGCCGCCGAGGAAGAAACCCTTGGAGAAGGGCTGGCGCATGTTGCGCGATTCCTTCAGGTCCTTCTCGATCATCGAGTTGCGAACCCTCTCCTCGTAGGCTTCGAAATTGACCGAGTCGGGGTCCTTCTTCAACGACTCGACGATCGTTTCCGCCGCGTAGATCCCGGCGTGCATCGCGTAGTGGACGCCCTTCAGCGTCGGGATGTTGACCATGCTCGCCGCGTCGCCGGCGACCAGCATGCCCGGCACCGTGAGGCGCTTGGGCATCGCGAAGTAGCCGCCCGAGGGGATCGTCTTCGCGCCCCAGGCGACCCGCTTGCCGCCGTCGATCAGCTTCTTGATGAAGGGATGGGTCTTGATCAGCTGCAGCGCGTCGTGGCAGCTGAACGTGGCATCGGTGTAGTCGAGGCCGACGACCAGGCCGATGCAGATCTTGTCCTCGCCCATCGGGTAGATGAAGGTGCCGCCGAACTCGTTGTACTTCGGCGACTTGCGCAGCGGCCAGCCCATCGTGTGGATCACCCGGTCCAGCGGCTCCTTGACCTCCCACACCTCTTTGACCCCGAGCTCCCAGCGCATCGGATCGGCGCCGTGCATGTCGAAGTAGTCGTAGGCGGCGTAGGTGAGGTGACCGACGGTTCCCTCGGCCAGCACCGTGGCCTTGGCGACGACGTCGGAGCCGGGCTCGAAGTTGGCCAGCTCTTCGCCCTCCTTGCCGCGGCCGCGGTCGCCCGAGCGCACGCCCTTGACGATCCGGTCCTCGACCAGGAGTTTCGTCGCCGCGGTCTCGCTGAGGATGTAGACGCCGGCTTCTTCGGCTTTGTCGGCCAGGAAGCGCCCCAGTTTGGAGACCGAGGTGACGTAGTTGCCGTGGTTGCGGAAACCGGGCGGCGGCGGCTTCATCGGGAAGGCTTTGCTCTTGGTCAGGACGTAGACCGCGTCCTTGGTGACCTCCTGGTAGACAGGCCATTCCGACTTGTCGAGGTCGGGGAACAGCTCTTCCATCGCGGAGGGCTTCATGTTCGCCCCGGAGAGCAGGTGCGCTCCGGCGACTTTGCCCTTCTCGATCACCGCGACCGGGACTTCACCCAGCTTCTCGGTCAGCTCCGGCTCTTTCTCCAGCAGCTGGGTCAGCTTGTTCGCGCAGGCGAGGCCCGCGGGGCCGCCGCCGACGATCGCGACTCCGACCTCGATCCGATCCTCGGGCGCGTCGGTCGGCGGACCGATCGCGTCCTTGGAGTCGAACGGCGGCGGGAACTCGGAAGGTGCGACGGCGGCCATCGGTTCAGCCGCCCCTCTTGGCCTTGATCGCCTCGGTCAGCTTGGGGACGATCTTGTGCAGGTCGCCGACCACGCCGAGGTCGGAGAACTCGAAGATCGGCGCGTTCGGGTCCTTGTTGATCGCCAGGATGTTCTCCGAGTTCTGCATCCCGACCTTGTGCTGGATCGCCCCGGAGATCCCGGCCGCCAGATACAGCTTCGGCGCCACGGTCTTCCCGGTCTGCCCGATCTGGGCGGCGTAGGGGTACCAGCCGGCGTCGACCACGGCGCGGGTCGCCGCAACGGCCCCGCCCATCGACTCGGCCAGTTCCTCGCACAGCTTGAAGCCGTCGGCGGCTCCGAGGCCGCGACCGCCGCCGACCAGGATGTCGGCGTCCTCGATGTTGACGTCGGCGCCGCGCTGCTCGCCGCGCTGCACCATCGTCGCCTTGGTCGACCAGGGCGAGAGCTCGACGTCGACGTCGACGACCTCGGCGCTGCCGCCGCTCTCGTTGGCGTCGAAGGCGTTGAGGCGTCCGATGATGATCCCCGGCTCACCGACGTAGCCGACGTCGGCCACCTGCGAGTCCTGGAGGATCGGCCGCTCGGCGACCAGCTTGCCGTCCTGGACCTTGACCGCCGTGACCTCCATGGTCACGCCGGCGCCGAGGCGGGCGGTCAGGCCGGCCCCGATCTCGAAGCCGAGCAGGCCGCCGCCGAACAGGGCGTAGGAGAAGCCCTGGTCCTGGATGACCTTCGCCATCGCGTCGACGATCGGCTGGGCCAGGCCCTCCGGGACGCCCTTGGCCCGGTAGACCTTGGCGGCGCCGTAGTTGCCGAGCGAGGCGCAGGCGTCGTCGGCGATGTCGCCGACCACCAGGGCAGCCGCTTCGCCGCCGATCTCGCCGGCCAGCTTTGCCGCCTCGGAGATCGCCCCGAGGGAGTTCTTGTTGAAGTTGCCCTCGTCGTCGTGGAGGGCGTAAACCAGGATGCCTGCCATCTAGATCAGCTTCCTCTCGTCGAGCCAGGCGACGATCTTTTCGACCGTCTCGTTGGTGTCCTCGTCCTCGATGATCTCCCCGGCTTCCTTGGCCGGCGGCGGGTTGAGGGCGAGCACTGAGGTCTTGGAGCCGGCCTCGCCGACCATGCCGGCGTCGATTCCGACGTCGCCGGTGGCCTTCGAGTCGAGCGGTTTCTTTTTCGCGCCCATGATCGCTTTCAGGCTCGGGTAGCGCGGCTCGTTGATCGCGTCGCCGACGCTGATCACGGCCGGCAGCTCGACCTCGACCGTGTCGTAGCCGTACTCGGCCTGGCGCTCGCAGCGCAGCTTGCCGTCGGTGACATCGATCTTGATCACCTGGGTCAGCGAGGGCATCTTCAGGTGATCGGCGACGACGGCGCCGATCGTGTAGCACTCGCCGTCATCGGACTGCTGGCCGAGCAGGACCAGGTCCGGGCTCTCGGACTCGAGCACCTTGGCCAGCGAGTAGCCGGTGGCGCAGACGTCGGAGCCGGCCAGCGCGTCGTCGCTCAGGTGCACCGAGCGATCGGCGCCGAGGGCGACGGCCTTGTGCAGCGCGCGGACCGCGGAATCAGGGCCCATGGTGACGGCCACGACCTCCTCGACCGGAATCGCGCCCCCCTCCTTGATCTGCATCGCGGCCTCGAGGGCGTGGGTGTCGAACGGGTTGAGGTTTTTCTCGCCGCCGCGGTCCAGTCGCATCGTGCTGGGGTCGATGCGCTTCTGGACGGCGGCGTCCGGTACCTCCTTGACCAGGACGCAGATCTTCAAGTTCGATCCTCCTTGGGGCTGATTCTCAAGTCTTCGGCGGGCTGATTGTGGCGCTTCGCGGCCCGTCGCGGCCGGGCATGTTATCGCTTGCTGGCCAGCCGTTGATTGACGAGTCAATCAGGACTATACCCAAGCAGGCGGAACCTATGCACCAATCGGTGCATAGACAGCTTATTCGCTCTGGGAGTGGCGCTCCGTGGCGGCGTCGCGGATGAACTCGACGATGTCGTCGGTTCCGGCGCCGGGAGTGAAGACCTCGGCGACACCGAGTTTCTTCAGCTCGGGGATGTCGTCGGCCGGAATCGTGCCGCCGACCGTGACCAGGACGTCGTCGACGCCCTGCTCTTTCAGTAGCTCCACCACCCGCGGCACCAGCGTCATGTGGGCGCCGGAGAGGATCGAGAGGCCGACCGCGTCGGCGTCCTCCTGGATCACCGTCTCGGCGATCTGCTCCGGCGTCTGGTGCAGGCCGGTGTAGATGACCTCCATGCCGGCGTCGCGCAGCGCCCGGGCGATGATCTTGGCGCCGCGGTCGTGCCCGTCGAGGCCCGGCTTGGCGACGACGACTCTGATCTTGCGGGCGGTTGCGGCCTCCATCCGGGCGGAACCCTAGATGATTCCGAGCGAAGACTGCGGCAAATCACCCGTGGTCTTGTGCCTCTGCAAGGAAGGCGCCCCGTGCTCCCGCTGGAAATCTGCTGGACAACCGGAAGACAGATTCCGAGCGACCTTTGGGAGGACGAAGATGCGAAAGGGACTTGAAATCGGCGGGGCGATCGCGGCGGTGGTGCTGGTCGCTTTCGGCGTCGCCGCGATCGTGCTGGGGGCGAACGGCAAATCGACCGTCGAAGACAGCCTCACCCAGGAACAGATCGTCGGCACCCCGGACATGAGCCCGGCGGCGATCAAGGGCGAGGTC